>CAZNRK010000061.1:0-12471 GCA_964575435.1 uncultured Bacteroides sp. | reverse complement strand
GCACCGTGGTGCGTCCCTACAAACACTTAACGATCAATTAGATATTCCCTCAAAACCTTGTTCTCCTGTTCTCCTGTTTATCGTTTCAATAAATAAATCCGTGTAATCCGCGAAATCCGTAGTTTTTTGCTATGTGGCGGGCGGGACGCCGTGGGCTTCCAGTCAAGGTTTGGTGCGGTGGCGGCGGAAGAGGGGACGCATAAATTTGGGGACCATCTTTATGAGTGAGCTCATGCGACGGCGGTAGGTGAAGCCGACACCGGTCTGGGTGACTTCGCCTTCGAGGATGCTCTCGAAGCCGGTGTGGCGGAAGATCTTCAGCAGCATCGTGTGGGCGTTGTTGAGA
This sequence comes from uncultured Bacteroides sp., assembly GCA_964575435.1. Classification (GTDB taxonomy): domain Bacteria; phylum Bacteroidota; class Bacteroidia; order Bacteroidales; family Muribaculaceae; genus CAG-873. The sequence continues at coordinate 12,125 of CAZNRK010000061.1, read as the reverse complement.
TAGTATTCAAAGGAGATGTCGCTGATGAGGTTTTCGGAGAAGTTCTCATCGGAGGAGGCGTCGGTGGCGTAGTTGCCGCCTACGACGATCTTGAACCGGTCGTTGAAGAGCGATTTCGAGATTTGATAGCTATAGCTCATGGTGGATGAGGTGGAGCCGTCGGTGGTCTGGTTGTACTGGTCGATGCCGAAGCTAAGGTCCACGCCCTTTATGTTGTTGGCGGCCCAGTTGTTGACCTGCGATTCCAGGAAGGAATAAAGAGGATTGGCCGAGAGGTTGGCGGAGGCTTTGGTGCCGGGACCGGTGTAGACGTTGTAGAGGAGCATGTTCATGGCCTGATTGGCTCGCTGCTCGGCCGACATGGACTGGAGCTCATTGGCCACGGTGATGTCGTCGTTGGTCTTGAGGTCAAAGGCCACGTCCATGCGCTCGAGGGTGCCGGTGACGCCCAGCATGACGTCGAAGTCGATCAGGCGGGAATTCTGTCCGCTTTGAGTGACGTTGGCCTTGACCACGTCGGTGGCGTGGATATTTAGGGTGGGATTCAACATGTCGCCACTGAAGGAGACATATGAGCCGGCGTCAAAGTCGAAATGCTTCTCAGACATGACCACGGGGAGCGTGTAGGAGACGCTGCCGCCGTTGATGTTGAGGCGACCTGTGAGGCGGCCGTCGGACATCGGGGCCATGGTGAAGTTGAGGGTGCCTTGGGGCTCGAGCACGACCTTGTCGCGGGCTCCGGTGGGGAGGTCGACGGTGATGGTGGTGTTGTTCTGGATAGTGAGCAATGCGTTGAGAGCCAGCATCATGCCTTGCTCGGTGATGGAGTCGGCCTGCGCCACGGCGAGGGAGTCGGAGAGGTTGACAAACTTCACCATTTCTCCCATGCTGCGGTCGGTGATGGCAGTGGGCGACATCGTGAGCACATAGGTGACATTAGTGCCGGAGAGGATCTTGAGGTCGGTGTTGACGGCCATGAATCGGGTAGAGCCTTTAATGGTGGCATCGAGGTCGATGTAGGCCTTGCCAAAGATGTCGGCACCTCGAGAGGCGCGTTTTGTGTCGACGATCATCATGTCTTTGGCGTGCATGGTGAGGTCGACTTTCGGTGAGGCGAAATCGGCGATGTCGACGGTGCCGTTGATGCTCAGGGGGTTATCGTTGGCACCGGAGATGGCGAAATTCCTAAAGGTGACGAGATTGTCGACCACGGGAATCTCGACAGGCGAGAAGCGATATTCGGTGGCCGTCATGTTGAGGAACACGGCGGTGGAGTCGAACTGGAGCGTGCCGTCGAGTTTGGGACGGGAGGCGTCGCCCGAGACGTCGAGCGTGCCGTTGAGTGTGCCTTGCAATCGAGCCACGCCCGCAGGCAGGAACGGATTGGCCACGGCCAGAGGGAAATGGATGACTGAGAGGTCAAGATTGAAGGGCGAGGCGGCAATAGAATCGTTGAGATTACCGGCCAAAGTGATGGATTTGCGGCCGTCGACACTGAGGTCGGCTGTGGCGCGGATTGTGCCCGAAGTGTTGGTCGATACGTCAACGTTGGCCAGGAAAGAGCCCACGCGCTGCTTGTCGTAATAGAAATCATCGAGAGTAACGGTGCCGCGGCCGTTGATGTTCTCTTTGCCGTCCCAGTTGAGGGTGAGGTGGGATGAAAGGTCGCCCGTCATGGGGGGAGCAAAGGGGTTGACCTGGATCCAGTCGGCAATATGTATATCCTTGATATCAAGGATGATATCCTCTTGGTGGTTATCCGCGACCAGGTTTTCGTCATCACCGTCGTGGGTGGCATGTGCAAGGTCGACATGCTCGGTGAGAATGGAGAGCGAGGAATCGTCGCCCTTCATCAGGAGGTTGGCGTCGATGTGGCGCGAGGCGAGGTTGTATGAGATGAAGTTGTCCGGGTTGACGGTCCAGGGCTGGTAGCCGATAGTGGGATTGAAGGGGAAGAATTTGAGGAAAACGTTGTCGTCTTTGTTGAGCATGGCGATAGCGCCGAAGTCAAATCCAGTCTTGCCCTGGCGGTTTAGCTGGTTGATATGGAGCGAGAGCTTGGTGGGGTCGATGAGCACGGTGGAATTGACATGGGCGTACTGGTCGAGGTTGCCTGGGGCGTTGTCGATAGAGGCGATCATGCGCAGGCGGTTGCCGGTCTGGTTAAGGCCGACGTTCAAGGTGTCGATCATCATAGTGCCGGTGAATAGCTTGATCACCTGGGAGGACATCCTCAGCAGGGAATCGTTGGAGGCGTCGAGGCTGAAGTGCTCGATATTCATCCGGCTCGGGGCAAGGATGTCGTTGATAAGGTTATCGTCGCCGGCCACGGCCGAGATCTCAAACGGGGGCAGGGCTCGCTGCAGTTTTTCGATATCAAGGCGGCGGTTGACGATGATCGAATCCACGAGGATGCTCACCGTGTCAAACCGTGCAATGATCGGATTCAGGCCCATGGGCGAGAAGATGCGGGCGGCCAGGTCGCGGTTGTGGAGCGAGACTACGGTGGAGCTGTCGTCGGCATTAAAGTGGAAGTTGATGTCGGAGAGGGAGATGTTGCCGGTCTCTTGCCGGAGCTCTGCGTCGGGGAGGCGTAGCGCCACATCTATATTCTCTCCGGAGGCAGCCACGCTGGCCGTGGCATTTGCACTGAGCGAAAGTTTTGATGGGAATTCCGAGAAATTGAGCGCCTGGAGGTTGATGTCAGAGCCATTGAGGTCGGCAATCCAGTGGTAGGTGTCGCCAGAGAGGTTGCCCGAGGCGTTGAGGGTGAGGTTAACGTCGGCATTTAGGGCGGCAGCGTTGATTTTGGCATTGCCCTCGGCCAGGGAAGCATTGAGGGAGACACCGGAGTAGGCGTAGCCATTATATACGGCTTTTGCGACGTCGGCTTTGGCCTCGAGGGCTGTGGAGGGGGAGAAGAAATCATAGCCGTGGCCATGGCCGGTGAGTGTAGCCGTGACGCGACCCACACCCATGTCGGGAAGGAAAGCCTCGACTGGGAAATCGTTGGCTTTCAGCGAGAGATCATAACCGCCTGATGGGCGGCTGTCAAGGTTGGCATCAAGAGCGAGGAGGCCCGAGAGGGTGGTGGCGGTGAGCTTGGCGTCGTACTTTGGACCTTGCACGCCCACGTGGCCATTAAGCGCCAGAGGCGGAATGGTCAAGCCCGAACCCGGCTCGAGAAAGGCTTTGGCGATGCTCTTGCCGTCGAAAACGTGGCCGTCGATGGTGAGGTTGGCCACAAGACGGTCGGGGTCAAAGAAATTGCCGGCAAAGCCGCGGGCCTTGAGTGTGGCCATATGGCTGGCGCGGACATCTAAAGCGTTGATATTCAGGTGGGAGGGTGTGCCCTCGGCGTCAATGTTCAGGCCCACGAGGCCGTTTTGTCCCATCATGCTCAGGTAGGGGGCAAAGTCGGGAAACATAAGTTTTGCATCAGAGACCGAGAGGTCGCCGTCGGCAGCAAGGCGCATGGGCAGAAGGGGGTCGGAGGTCATGTCGCCCACGCCGAGCATGCCATCGGCGTGGAGGGCGGTGAGCAGCGGCGTTGTGATGTTGAAATCACGGAAATACATGGCAGCGGAGTCCATGGCAAAAGTTCCCGAGGCCGATAGAGTGACGCCGCAACGCTCTGTGGCTGTGAGGCTTATCGGGAGGGTAAGGGTGGTGGCTTGGTTGTAGAAGTGGGCCACTTGGAGGGTCATGTCATCGGCTTGGATGTAAGCGAAATCCAGGCCCGGAAGAGGCGTGGTGCCGCGCGAGGTGTAAAGGCCTCGCGAGTGGTCAAAGCCGATAGAGTCGATTTCGATGGTCCAGGGCTTAGTGGCCACAGAGTCAGTGGTGACGGGGGTGGCCGGGACAGGCTCAGAGACAGGTGGCGCGATGTAAGCGGCATCGAGACCGGAGCCGGTGAGGGCCCGGAGCTTTACGGTCTGGCCCGTGAGGCTGATGTGGCCGCCACGCATTTCAGCCTGCGCGAAGCTTGCCCCCAGGGAGTCGATGGTGGGGAGCATGCGCATGTCGTAGGCAAAATCGTTGAAACGCAGGCGCTTGACATCGATTTCAAGCGGGGAGGCCGGGGCCACGGAGTCGGTGGAAGTGGTGTCTTCCTTGAGCACGATGCTTACGCGCCCGTGAGAGAGCGTGGCGTCCTGGATGTTGATGTCAAGGGGCGAGAGGCCCACCTTGGCCGGGTTAATCTCCAGGGAAGAGGCCCGCAGGCGCAGATACATGGCAGAGTCGGGTGTGCCCATGCGGTAGCGAGCATCATCGAGGCTGAGCGAACGCACGTCGGCAGTGCCGGCAAAGAGGGGGAGGAGAGCCACATCGGCGTGGACGCGCCGGGCAGCCAGGAGCGTGTCGCCATCCTGCACGATGGCCACCCCCGAGAGGGTGAGGTCAAGGGGGAATCGCAGGCGCAAGGTGTCAAGCCGGGCTTCGATGCCGTCCTGGCGGTTGAGCAGCTCCACGGCCTTTTCGCGTATGGCATTCTGGGCCACCGGGGTGTAGAGGGCGACGATTATTCCAAGGACAATGATGAGGATCACTGCCACCGTCCATTTCAGAGCGCTCCAGATGCGCGATATCACTTTTTTAGCGGTCACAATCGTAAAAAATTCACGGCAAACACCGCACGTGCCGGTGCCGGCCGATTCACACCGCAAAAGTACAAAAATTTTCCGAAATCACCACCCCTCGCCGTGCCAAATCTTCCTTTCTCCGATAAAATTTTAAACAATGGGAGCCGGGCGGAGGCGGATAAGCTGAAGGCGTGTGGCAGTCTTCTTCAAGATGGTGAATTCCAGGTCGCCGAGGATGATGCTGTCGCCGGCGTCGGGAATGGTGCCCGTGGAGGTGAAGATGTAGCCGGCAAGGGTCTGATAATCATCACTTTCGGGGATGTCGAGGTGGAATTTTTCGTTGATATCGACGATCTCGCATCGGCCCGAGACTTCATAGGTGTCATCACCGGTGCGACGCATCACCAGGCGCTGGCGGTCGTGCTCGTCCTGAATGTCGCCAAAGATCTCCTCCACGAGGTCTTCGAGGGTGACAAGTCCGGCCATGCCTCCAAATTCATCAACCACGACGGCCATCGAGCGCTTCTCCTGGAGCAGGCGGCGCATCATTTTGTTGGCCAGGAGGGTTTCAGGCGCGAAGGCCACGGGTTTGAGGTGCTCTTTCCAGTCGGCACCAGGGGTGAAGAGCTCAGAGACGTGGATATAGCCCTGGATGTTGTCGATTTCGTCTTTGTAAACGAGGATTTTAGAGCGGCCTGTGCGGGTAAAGAGTGCAGAGAGCTCGGCGGTGGATGTGTCGGCGATGTCCACGGCCACGATTTCGTTGCGCGGGGTCATGCAATCGCGCAAGTGTGTGGAAGAGAAGTCGATGGCATTGCGGAAGAGCCGGACTTCGTGCTCCACCTCCTGTTTGGTCTCCTCCATGTCGTCGATCGTGTCTTCGATATAGTCGCCCAGGTCATCGACCGAGAGGGGGGCGAGCGCGTCTTTTGTGGCTTTGATTCCCGCCAGGCGCATCAGCATTTTAGAGAGCCATGTTGTGAAGAGCGAAAGGGGGTAAAAGAGGATGTAAAAGAAGAAGATCGGGAGGGCGAAAAAGCGCAAAGAGCTGTCAGGATTGATTTTGAAAATCGTCTTAGGCAGGAACTCACCCAGGAGCAGAATCACACCGGTGGAGATCACCGTCTGAAGGACAAGGATCAGCAAATCGCTGTGAGTGAATGTCTTGATCCACGGCTCAAGGAAATAAGCGGCACCCATACCATAGACCACGAGCATCACATTGTTGCCCACGAGAATCGAAGAGATGAAAAATTCCGAGCGGGAGTAAAATCTCTCGATAATGCGCGAGATGAGGCCGCCGCGCTTGATGTCGATCTTCATGCGCACGCGGTCGGCGGTGATAAAAGCGATCTCCGAGCCTGAAAAGAGGGCCGAGAAGACCAGAGAAACGAGGGTTATGATGAGCCAGGTTGATGTCATAGGCCGATGGGGGTGATGCGTTGGCGATTAGAGGATTTGGGCGGGCGGGGCGACTGAGGTTTTTGCTGCTCGAGGCCTCTGGGGCCCTGAGGATTGGGATCGTAAGAGGGCTCGGGCGTGCGTTCTGAAGCCCGGACAGGAGCTCCGTGGCGCTGGCGCAGACTTGGGGCTCCGGAGGCCGCAGAGTCAGGCGCGTTTTGGTCTTGTCCCGGCTCGTGCTCCACGGGGAAGATGCCGGTGGGACGGTTCACGGTGTAGCGCGTCATGGTCTCGTTGGATGTGAAGCCATAGCCCTCGATGATGCGGTCGGAGCGCACGATGTGGACAAACGAGTCAGAATAAACCTCGCGACGGAGCTGGTCCCAGAAGACCTGCTCGGTGAGGAAAGAATCGCGCTGCACGTTGACCATCACCACATTGCCGTCGAGACGCCACAAGCGCTTGTCGCTGAGGTATATAGCCGAGTCGCACCGCATGTTGGATGCAGGCCGGAGGTCAAGGTCGTACTGCTCAAGCTCGATGCCTTCGGGGAAGCGCCAGTAGGGGGTGTCGGCCTCGTCGTAGATTTGCCAGATGGGGGTGGTGATGAAATAGCGGGTGTAGCCCGAGTCAGAGATGAAGGTGTTGACGTTGAGGGTGGCCATCGTGGGGGTGGCGGGCCCGATGTTTCGCACGTAAGAATGCTCCTCCTCGCCGCAAGCGATGAGCACGGCCATCATCAATCCGGCGCAGACGGCAATCGGGAGCCTGCGCAAAGTCCTGACCGATGAGCGAGAAGAATCCAAGGGAGGCTTAATAGATCTTAGACTTGCGGAACCACATCTCGTTGAAATTCACACCAATAGTGATGTTGAAATAGTCCTCCTTGAGAAGGGGCGAGGGGTGGGCCTGGCGGTGGCGATATTCAAATCCGAGGTTGATCATTGTCTTGAATCCCGGCACGGGCAGACCGAGACCGGCCGATACGCCGTACTCGCGCACGTTGTTGCCCATAATGTTCAGGTAGTCGTGGTTGAAGAATCCGCCGGCACGATATTGCACGCGCTTGAAATAAGACCCGCGAGGGTGGGGAATATACTCCACACCGAGGCCCACGCGCCAACGGTTGTCAAAGCTCGTCTGCTCGAAATTCTCGATTTTGGCATATTTTGCATCCTTCCAGGGCTGATAAGTGAAATCGAGTTCTGCCATCAAGCGTCCGCCCCACTGGTAATTGACGCCGGCGCCGATAGTGGCCGGCAGGGAGTATTTGCCCCGGAGCTTGGTATAGCCCACGGTGTCGATTTTCAGGGAGTTGTTTTCATCGGTGCGGTTCTGGTCGTAGTAGACTCCGTAGGTGTTGCCGTGCAGGTCTTTTCCTGGCGAGAAGCGAGCGCCGAGGGTGAGGCGGCTGCGAGAGTTGAGGTTAATGGCATACTGCACGCCCAGGTCGAGGTTCCAATCGCGCACCTCGAGAGTGCGCTCAAATGTGGAGTTGGAGCCTTGGTCGGTGGCAACGTATGTGGCGTTGGCGGCGGTGCCGAAGAGGTAGCCGAAATTCAATCCCACCATGAATCTGGAGAAAGGCTCCCAGCCCAAGCCGGCGTATGCAAAGTTGATGCTGCCGTCGCCGGTGCGCTGAGTTTTGCCATTGTCGATCGAGCTGCCAAAAGCATAGCCTACAGATGAATAGGGGAGCAAGCCGATGGAGGCTCCCAGGTGCTTGCGCAGGCGGAAGGCCATGGTGATATAGTCCAGACCGCCGGCAAACTGGTGGCTGCGCTCCGAGCCGTCTTGCTGCCACAGGCAGGTGAGGTCCATGCCCATATCGAAGAGGAAAGTGAGGGAATCGACGGCGGCATAGGATGCGGGGTTCATCACGTTGATCTGTCGGCCGGAATTCATGGCGTAGCCCACACCGCCCAAAGCTTTTTGCATGGAGGTGGCGTTGTCGCTGAGCATGCCGTAGCCGTAACGGCTGTAGGGGGTCATCGTGGAATTTTGCGCCGCCAGAGGCAGGGCGAATGAGAGGGCAAAGAGAGCCGCAAGGAGTTTAGTTATTTTCATTGTAGTCTAATATGCTTTTAAGGCCTGTGAGCACCAGGTTGGGGCGATGCTCCACAGCAAAGGGGAGCAGAGGCAGGACTCGGCCGGCCGCTCCGCCGGTGGCTATAATAGTGGTGTCGGGATGCAGGTTATGGCGATAATAGCAGAGCTCGCCGGCCACACCGCGAAGCACACCGGCGAGGATTGCCTGATCGGTGTCGTCGCCCCAAAGCATGGGGTTTTCGTCGAGATTGATGAGCGGGAGGTGGGCCGTGTGGTCATGAAGGGCGCGCATGCGCATTCCCGTGCCGGGAGCGATGTTGCCACCGGCAAACGTGGCGTCGGCGCGGAGCAGGTCGTAGGTGATGGCAGTGCCGTAGTCCACCACGAGCACCTCTCGGCCCGGCATCTCAGCCTGAGCGCCGCATAGGGCAGCCACGCGATCGGGGCCCAAGCGCTCCGGATGGCGATATCCGGCAAGAGAGATGGGCAGATGCGACTCTCCGCTGACCACCAGCACCTTCCCGGCTCTGCGCCGGAGCGCATCGACAGCAGGGGAGATGTCAACGCCCACGCTGCTCACCGCCACGGCGTCAAAGCCTCCGTACTCATCAGCCAGAGCCACAGCGATTTCCGGGGTAAGGCGCTCGAAAGTGCGCACCGCCAGAATCTCACCGCCGCGCTCAATGCCGATTTTGGTGGAGGAGTTGCCGTTGTCTATGACAAGAGTCTGCTTCATAATTTTGCAAAATTACAAATTTGTCATCACATAACCCCTCGGCCCCGTATATTTTAACTATTATTAAATAAGCATTGCCCCCAATAGCGTACAAAGAATGCTGCCTCGCAGCAGGTTATGATGCGAGGCAGCAGAAAGGTGGGATAAAGGGAAAAAGGAAATGCTAAGATAATAATTAGTCAGCCGAGGCAGGAGCATCCTTGGGGACCAGTTCAAAAAATCCGCTGATCTCCTGCTGGTCGAGAGCCTGGCGCACGTTGTAGCGCTTCACCTGGTCCTCATAACCTTTCTTTGAAATCTTTATTTCAATGGTTACGTTACGTGAGTTTTCATATGTGAGCCCGGGGATGCCGAATCCCTTAGTCTCCTCATAGGGCGTGTTAGTGAGGTAAGTTTCGTTGGTGTTCTTCACCTCGGCAGGATTATTGGAGATTACGCGATAGAACACACGTGCACCGCGAGGGTCGGAGTCAAAGTACCAGCGAATGATGGATTGCTCCATTGACGTGGCTCCGGCTTCATCCCGAGATACACGGGCATTGGCCTGGCCGCGAGGGATAGTGGGGTCCTGGCGGTATTTTTCCTGCTCTTTCTTGCGTTGAGCCTGAGCCTCCTTAGCTCTTTCCACTGCCAGCGGGTCTTTATCAAGTTTACCATAAATCACGGGGCTTTTCTTGAGATCATTTTTGTCGAACGACACGATCACAGTCTTATTTTCGTAGCCAGCCTTTTCAAAACGGAAAATAAGGTTTTTCTTAATCATCTTAGAGTCGATATGGATGACGGCCGGAGTGGTCTGAGCCACGATCATGCCGTTCATGTATACGACCGCACCTTCGGGGTCGGTCAGTACCGTAGCCTCATAATCTTTAGCCGAGGCCGTGAGCGTGGTCGCTGCAATTGCGACAACGCTCAGAAACATTGAGAGAAATTTTTTCATATTTTGTGTAGATTAAAAGTTAATTTCCTTTTTCAACCAGTTCGAAGAATCCGCTGATTTCCTGTTGGTCAAGAGCCTGGCGCACATTGTAGCGTTTCACCTGCTCTTCATATCCGCGTTTTGTGACCTTTATTTCGATAACCACATCAGCAGAATTCTGATATGTGAGGCCGGGGATATTCAAAGCCTTCGTCTCCTCAAGGGGAGTAGTGGTCATGTATGATTCGTTGGTGTTTTTGACCTGTTGGGGCACATTAGAAATCACGCGATAGAAGATGCGGGCTCCACGAGGGTCGGAGTCAAAATACCAGCGGAGAATAGTGCCTGACATCTCAGAAGAATGATTGTCAGAAACGGCTTCACTCCCGGGAGTCTGAGGATAGAATTCATCCATCAAAACATCGTGTGAAACCTGCGGGTATGGAGGATAGTTGGCCTCGACCCTTACGTCATACACCAGAACCGGGACTCCGTTTTCAACATAGATAAGGGCATATTCTCCACTCTTCAAGTCTCCAATAGGACGCAGAGCATACAGCTCATCCGTGATTTTCTCGGGCATAAGCTGGATATCTTCAAGAGAGGTTTTCGAACCTGAATACGCTCCCGTCTTCATGTAAGGAAGCTCGCGGTTCTTTTTCTTTTCCTTGAGAGGGATGAGTTTAAAAGCCTGAATGGCAATATTGCTCGGCTTAAATACGTAGAAGATGGTTGAGGCTTTAGGCAGGACGGTATTTGCGTGTTTACCGTCGAGCACCAGACTTGTCGTGAGTTTAGCGCCATAAATGGAAAGCATTGACTTTCCGGAAGTTTTGTTGCCCATGATTACGGCTCTCTGCAAAGCATCAATGCTTCCTTTAGAGTTTGGCACATAGACTTCTTGAGCAACTGCCGGAAAAGACATCACAACGGCCAGCAGCCAGAGCAAGAATATTTTTCTTTTCATAATCTCTTGATGCCGCGGTCATCCTCTCGTTGGCTGTTATTTGATTAAAAAAGAAAAGCGTAGGAATCTGTATCTGTTACCGTCCTACCACTTGAGGCTTCTCGCATTGCCCTATCTAAGTTGGACGGCAACGAAGAAGCCCTACGCTCGAATATGTATGTCACTCATGTCTGCCTCTCTCACGAGGGGCAAATCAGGGAGTAAAGATACATTCCGTGGGCATCTATCGTTGCTCAACCCTTGACTTAGATAGAAATTTTGCGAGAATTCCAAGTGGTCAAGAATCAGCGCGGATAAACGCTTTTTATGTATAATGCCCGCCCTCTATGCCCATAACCGGGCTTCTTCAGGCGGTTTGCGCTGCAAATATAAGCAGTTTTTTTTTAATATGCAAAAATATAGGAAAAAAGTCAACCGTGCCTTGGCTCTCAATCTTCCTGCTTGAGAATTTGAGAGGCGTGGTCTTTGACTTTTATTTCTTTGGGGGTGATGATGCGCTCGATGGTGCCGTCGGGACCGATGATGAAGGTGGTGCGATATGTGCCCATATAGGTGCGACCGGCCATCTTCTTTTCGCCCCACACACCCATGGCCTCGACCAGGTGGTGGTCGGTGTCGGCAATCAGGGGGAAGGGGAGGGAATTTTTCTCGATAAAGCGCTGGTGCGATTTCTCGCTGTCAACGCTCACGCCCACCACAGCGTAGCCCTTATCGAGGAGGGCTTGGTAATTGTCGCGCAGGTTGCAGGCTTCTTGAGTGCAACCGGGGGTGGAGTCTTTCGGGTAGAAATAGAGCACGAGGGTGCGTCCGGCAAAGTCGCTGAGGCGGATTTCGTTGCCGTTCTGGTCCTTGCCGAGGATTTCCGGAGCTTTGTCGCCGATAGTCATATTAGTTAGGAGTTAGGAGTTAGGAGTTAGGAGTTGGGAGTTGGGAGTGGGGTTTGATGGAAAAATAAAAAGAGGATGCTACAAAACGGTGGGTTTTGAAGGCATCCTCTTGTGTGGTTATGCTCGGGGCTGATTATTCAGCTTTGCCGGCGCTGCCAAGCACGTTTTCGATTTTGTGCTTGTAGAGTTTTTCCATTTCGTCGCGAGCCGGGCCGAGGTATTTGCGGGGGTCAAATTCGCCGGGCTTCTCGTTGAAGACTTTGCGGATGGCGGCAGTCATGGCCAGACGGCTGTCAGAGTCGATGTTGATTTTGCAAACGGCGCTCTTTGCAGCTTTGCGGAGCTCCTCTTCGGGGATGCCGATGGCATCGGGGAGCTTGCCACCGTTGGCGTTGATGATGTCGACATATTCCTGGGGCACTGAAGAAGAGCCGTGGAGCACGATGGGGAATCCGGGGAGCTTCTCCATAACGGCGTCGAGCACATCGAAAGCCAGGGGCGGGGGCACGAGGCGACCCTCAGCATTGCGGGTGCACCACCATCCCCTGCGGCTTATTTATGACTACAACGTCCCCGTCCTCGT
>CAZNRK010000060.1:0-12787 GCA_964575435.1 uncultured Bacteroides sp. | reverse complement strand
TTGTGAGCGAGAAGGAGACGCGTAGAGAAAATTTTTCCGCTCGGTTGTAGAGGGTGTCGACCACGAAGTGGCATCGACCGAATGGATAAGACGCATCGGTGCCGGAGCGGTTTGCGGCGATAGTCTTCGGCATCGCAATGAAGGGGGCACTACGTGGAGTGGTATTTGCGGGTGATGTGGCGCTGGACGAGCCAGGCGATGATGAAGTAGAGGGCGGTGAGAATCCAGAGGCCGATGAAGTTGCCGGCGTTTTCGGCGAGGGTGGCGGCGTTGGAGTTGATGCGGATGAAGCCTTCGACGCCTAAGGTGGCGGGTACGAGGTCGCCGATGAATTTCCAGACGGCGGGCATGGCATATCGCGGCCAGGTGAGGCCTGAGAGGAAGAGCATGACCACGGAGGTGAAGACCACGATCATGAACGTGTCTTCTCTCTCTCTTGCGAGCCCCACGAGAGCTTGCCCGAAGAAGGCGGAAGCTACGAGCATGGGGAAGATGAAGAGGAGATAGTCAAGCGCTGAGCCGTAGTGGGGGAGGTGGAAGATCTCGGGCACGTAGTGGAGGATGTAGATGGTGGTGGGGAGGTAGAAGACGATGTAGCAGAGGGCTTGGCCCAGGGTGGTGGCTGAGGCTGAGCGGGAAGGGTTGCGCGGGTCGATGCCGCGGTTGCGGCGCCGACGCTCGGTGGAGGTGGAGCCCAGGAGCACGATGCCGAGCACCATACTCTGCTGGAGAATCAGCACTACGATGCCGGGGATGATAAATGACGCGAAGCCCGACTGGGTGTCGCCCAGGAAGTGGCTTTCGTTGTTGATTGGCAGGCCGGAGATTGAGCCGGAGGAGTCCATGCCCAGCATTGCGACCTTGGCTGCTGTGATCTGCTGAGCCAGCTCGAGCTGGAGCGAGGTCATGGCCGAGAGGAGGGCGCGATAGCGGAGCAGCAGGCTCATGTCGCAGACCAGGGTGACGGTGGTCTGCTCGCCGGTGCCGATTTTCTTGGCGTAGTCGGCGGGGATGTGCATAATGGCGTAGATTTTGTGCTCGGCCATCATGCGCTTGGCGTCGGCCATGTTGGGGGCGTAGTCGTAGATTTCGACTGCCGGCGCGGCTTCGGTCATGCGCACCAGATCGCGCGAGGCTTGGGTGCGGCTGTCGTCAATGACGGCCACAGGGATGCGGGTGACCACCTCGGGGTTGTAGATCAGCGTATAGACGATGGGATAGAGCAGGGGCAGACCGATGAAGAAGATCAGCGCTCCTATATCGCTGAGCACGGCTTGCCATGTGGCCCTAAAGGCCAGGCCGACCTGAAGCAGCCAGGATGATATGCTGTCGAAAACGCGTTTCATGGCACATACACGGGGTTAAGCAGCGCCTTTTTGAGCCTCCGGGCAAAGATCAGACTTACGGGCAGGAACAGGGCGAGAGCCACGAAGCACCAGCGCACGTAGTAGAGCGAGAAGCCGTCAAGGGCTGTGTTGATGTAAATCAGGAAGTAATAACGTGTGGGCACGAGGTAGGCAAAGATGCCGATTGCGCCGTACATGTCCTCGACCGGGAATGAGAATCCGGCAAAGGAGAATGTGAGGATGCCCAGCAGGCTCACCATGCTCAGGGACAGGCGGGGATTGGGCACCAGGGAGGTGACCAGCAGGCCGAAGCCTTGGGAGGCGGGCACGAACAGGAGCAAGCCGAAGGCCATGCCCCAGATGTTGCCGGCCATGGGGAAGTGGTTGTAGCCGAACATCAGAGCTCCCATCACCAGCCCCACGGCCCAGAAAATCAAGGTCTGAGGCAGGAGCTTACCGGCCAGGGCTACCCAGATGTTGCCTCCGGCTGTGCGGAGCCACTGCGGGGAGGTGGCATGCTTGATTTCGACGGTGATGGTGTAGCAGGTCACGAGCATGACCATCAGCGCCAGCAGGGCGATCATGAATGAGGGGGTGAGGTAGTAGGTGTAGTTGGTCCAGGGGTTGCCAATGCCTGAGGCGTCGATGACCACCGGTTGCATCAGAGCATCGGCGGCCGCTCCGGGGAGGCCGACAGAGGTGAGGGTGGCTTTGAGGACGCCGCCGGCTGATGTGACGGCCACGGTCTTGAAGCCTTTGAAGGCCAGGGTGCCGGGCACGAAGTAGGTCATGTTGGAGTAATAGTCGAGGGTGGGGGTGCGTCCGGCGAAGACGTCCTGCTCGAAGTTGGCTGGAATCACGAAGAATCCGAATGTCTCTCCGGAGCGTATTCCGGCCATGGCGGCGTGGTAGCTTTCGTAGTCAGTGGTGATGTCGACGAGCTCGCCGGCGTTTAGCTCACGAGTGATAGAGCGGGATAGGGGCGAGTGGTCAAGGTCGACCATGCCGGTGGGCACCTGTTTGGGCAGCCCTTCCTGCATCAGACTCAGAAAGAAGAGGGTGCAGCCGATGGGCACTACCACCATCATCACCCACAGCATGGGGCGGCTGTTGAGGAGGCGCATCTGGCGCAGCATCGTATTTTTCAGAGCGGAGGACATCTTTATAGTGAGGAGTTTGAGCGGGTTTAAACGGGTTTGAGCGGGTTTAAACGGGTTTAAACGGGTAATAACAGGTTATATCTCGATTATCACTTGTCGAAATTTATTTATCAAATATTACGGTCATGCCGGGGCGGAGGTTGGGGAGGGGATCGGAGGGGCGAGCCTTGATCTGGAATGTGCGCGAGCTCCAGTCGCCGGTGCTCTTGGTTGCCTGCCATGTGGCGTAAGAGCCCATGTCGCGGATGTAGTAGATGGTGACATCCATCTCCTTGAGGCCCAGAGCGGGGACTTTGACCTTGAAGGTCTTGCCCATTGTGAGATCGTTGAGGAGCTCCTCGCGGACGTTGAAAGTGACGTATCGGTCGGCAGCCTTGAGCACGCTCATGATGGGGGCGCCGGCAGAGACGAGTTCGCCGACTTCGGGGTAAATCTGGTCGATTGTGCCATCGTTGGGGGCAGTGAGGTAGCTGTCGGCTAATACGGCCTGCACTTGCTTGACGCTGCCGCCTGCGGCGGTGACCAGAGCTGCTGCGCTCTCCTTATCCTCTTTCTGAGCGCCCGAAACGGCCAGAGAGAGCTGGCTGCGGGCTGCGCCAAGAGCGGCGGTGGCGGCATCGTAGGCTGCTTTGGCCTCGTCGCGCTTTTGCTCGGAGATGACGCCCTGAGAGTAGAGGTTCTGCATGCGCTCGTAGGTTTTTTTAGTGATAGTGACTGAGGCTTCGGCCTGACTCACCAGGTCGCGTGCGGCCTGGATAATCTGCTGTCGGGTGCCGGCATCCACTTTTTTGTCTTGAGCGCGAGCGATGTCTTGCATGGCCTCGGCCTCCTGAAGCTGGGCCTCAGCGATGGCGGAATGGATGCGCACGAGGGTGTCGCCGGCGTGGACGCTGTCGCCCTCCTGCACGTAAATCTCAGCCACACGGCCCATCAATTTACCGGAAACGCGCACGGTGGTGCCTTCCACCTGGCCTTCGATGATCTCCGGGGGCCGGTTCATAAATATAAAGCCGATGACGGCCACAACGGCCAAAACTGCAACAACCACCGCAAGGGTGAGTATCAGGCTTTTATTCTCTTTTTTCTGGTTATCGTCCATGGTAATATGTGTATTTTTTTGTTTTCAAAAGCATTATGATTACCGGAGGCGGCCGAGGGCTTTGAGGAGATAGGCCTCGCAGAGCTTCACGTCGATCATAGCGTCGATGCACTCTGAATTAGCCTTCAGCCAGGCTGTCTGAGCCTCCATTACGTTGTCGGTTGTGGCCACACCCTCGCGGAAACCGATGGTGGCTGTGCGCAGGTTCTCGTCAGCGCTCTCAAGGTTGGAGCGGGTGGCCAGATAGGTCTTGACCGACTCCTCGGAGCGGTAGGCGGCCTGGTTCACCTGGAGGTTGACCATGTCTTCGGCGTCGGCGAGCTTGATTTTCATGATGGTCTCGTCGGTGGCAGCGGCTTTGTACTTATTGTAGTTACCGCCCCAGTGCCATAGGGGGATGGTGACCACGGCCCCTACGGAGAATGCGCCGTTGAAGCGCTTCTTGAAGCCGTCGAACATGTTGGGATTTGAGAACGAATAAGCACCGGTGAGGGCCACGTTGGGGAGCATGGCCGAGCGGGCCACGTTTTTCTCCTGAGCGGCGATGTCCACGCCATAGCGCAGGGCCTTGAGGTCAGGGCGCGTGGCAAAGACTTCGTCTATATTATAAGAGTGGGAGGGCATTTGGTCGGGGAGGACCCGGTCGTTGTCCTCATCGGCAAGGGGGAATACCGTGTTGACCGGGAGGCCGCACACCTGAGCCAGGGCCATGCGCGAGAGGGAGAGGCCGTTTTCCACTTTAAGAAGGTCAACTTTGGCCGAATTGAGCTTGACGTCAACCGAGAGCTTGTCGGCTTTGGTGGCCACGCCCTGCTCAAGCATCAGGCCCACGTTGCGGTCGAGGGTGTCGAGGAGGTTGACATAGCTCTGCGCCAGTTTATGTTTGGCTTTGAGGCTGACCACCTGCCAGTATGCAGCGTCGACGGCGTAGATCACGTCCTCGGCCTGGCTCTGGTGCATGGCTTCGGCGAGCTTGTGGGCATAGCCGGTGAGCTTGTTCAAGGCCACGATTTTGCCGCCCATGTAGATGGGCTGGGTGAGGGTGACGGCACCGAAAAAGACGTTGTGGATGTCGTAGGTCATCGCTTCCTTGGGGATAAGGGCCACAGTCTCGGGGATATACTGACCATCGGGGCCCTTTATGGGCTCGCCTGTCATGGGATTCTTCACCAGGTTGAATTCATAGCCCTTGGTTTCAAGGTTGAAGGACTTGGTGGGGAGGAGCTGATCCTTGTCGAAAATGGAGAGTTCCTTCTGGTTGTACATGTAGCCACCGGCGAAATCCAGAGCGGGGAGATAAGCGGCAAAAGCCTCTTTTTTCTGATACTCAGCCTTTTGGATTCCGGCCTTGGAGATTTGCAATTGCTTATTGTGGGTCAAGGCCATGTGCCGGCACGAATCAAGGCTCACGACATTCTGAGCCGGAGCAGCCATGGCGCAAGCCAATGCGAAGAGGGATATTGAAAGTCTTAGCCTCATAAAAATTCAGTTAAAAACGTGATAGCTGCCACAAGCAGTCAGAAAATAAACGCCGGGGTCGGGCAAATTGTTTGCAAGGCCGAGCGATAATTTTCAACCTCCGGGCTATGGCGGAGGAGGGCTATTTTTTGAAGTGATCGTTGTAGATTTTGATGCCTGAGATGATGACGGAGCAGATGGTGGTGACGACGTTGGTGAGCACCAGGGGGAGATTGCCCAGCAGGAGGCCTTGAATCACAAAAAAGATGCTGCCCAGGCCCATGGCGATGAAGGTGGGCATGGCGATGCCGTCGGTGTCGCGGGTGCGGATGGTGGCAATGGCTTGGGGGAGGTAGCCCAGAATCATGCAGGCGCTGGCGGCGTAGCCTACGATATTGATAAGGAGTTCGGAATTCATGGTTGGCATGGTAATAAGTGAAGGGGAATGGAGTTTGAACCGAGGCTCAAACCTTAAACAAAAAAAGAGGTGGGAAAGGTTTTATTTGCCGGTGAGGATGTCGCGGATGTCGGAGAGGGTGGTGAGGGCGGCCAGAGGGGTGAGATTGTTGATGTCAAGGCCGAGGATGCGGTCGCGGATCTGGGTTAGGACGGGGTCGTTGAGCTCAAACATGCTCATCTGCATGCCCTCGGGATTTTTCGATTCCGGCAGAGACATCTCGGCGCGAGTCATCGTACTCTCCAAGTGGCGGAGCACCTCATCGGCGCGGTCCACGATGCTTGGGGGCATACCCGCCAGGCGCGCCACGTGGATACCAAAACTATGCTCCGACCCTCCGCGGGCCAGTTTGCGCAGGAAGACGACCTTGCCGTCGATTTCGCGGACCGAGACGTTGAAGTTGACCACCCGGGGGCAGGTCTTCTCCAGCTCGTTGAGCTCGTGGTAGTGGGTGGCGAAGAGGGTCTTGGGGTGCATGCCGCAAAACTCGTGGAGGTGCTCGACGATGGCGCGGGCGATGGAGATACCGTCGTAGGTAGAAGTGCCGCGACCGAGCTCGTCAAAGAGGATGAGCGAGCGCGTGGAGATGTTGTTGAGGATAGCGGCGGCCTCGTTCATCTCCACCATGAAGGTGGATTCGCCCAGGGAAATGTTGTCAGAAGCCCCCACGCGGGTGAAGATTTTGTCGATGATGCCGATGCGGGCGCTGTCGGCAGCCACGAAGCACCCGATCTGGGCCAGAATCACGTTGAGGGCCGTCTGGCGCAGCAGGGCAGATTTGCCCGACATGTTGGGGCCGGTGATCATCATGATTTGCGTGCCCTCATTGCTCAGGCGCACGGTGTTGGAGATATAAGGCTCGCCGGCGGGGAGGCGGCGCTCGATGACCGGGTGGCGGGCCTCCACGAGCTCCAGATCAAGGGAATCGTCGACCACGGGGCGGTTGTACTTATGCTCCAGGGAGGTCCGGGTGAATGAGAGCAGACAGTCGAGCCTTGCGAGGGCGGCGGCATCGGTCTGCAGGGAGGGGATGAAGCTTTGGGCGAAACTCAGGAGCTTGGCGTAGAGGTCGGTTTCGAGGGCCTGGATGCGGTCGGTGGCGCCAAGGATTTTCTCTTCGTACTCCTTGAGCTCCTGGGTGATGTAGCGCTCGGCGTTGACCAGGGTCTGCTTGCGTATCCACTGCGGGGGCACCTTGTCCTTGTGGGTGTTGGTGACCTCCATGTAGTAGCCGAATACGTTGTTGAAGCCCACTTTTAGCGAGGAGATGCCCGTGGCCTCTATCTCGCGCTGCTGGAGGTGGATGAGGTAATTTTTGCCTTCGCCGGCCAGGCTTCGGAGCTCGTCGAGCTCGTCAGAGACGCCTTTTGCGATTACCTCGCCCTTTCCGATGACAGCCGGGGCATCCGGGCGGAGGTCGTGCTTGATGCGCTCGTTGAGGTTCTCGCAGAGGTTGATCTTAGCGCCAATGGCGTTTAGGGCCGGAAGGGGGGCGTCGGCACACATTTCCTTGATCGGAGCCAGGGCCGATAGGGCAGTCTGCACCTGCACCATCTCGCGGGGAGAGATGCGCTGGGCGGCCAGTTTGCCCGTGAGGCGCTCCAGGTCGCCGATGTGGCTTAGGGCGTGGGTAAGGGTTTCGCGAGCCGAGGGGTTGCGCATGAGGTATTCGACGACGTCGAGGCGGTCGTTGATGGTCTTTACGTCTTTGAGCGGGAAGAGGAGCCACCGCTGCAGCAGGCGCGCTCCCATGGGGCTGACCGTGCGGTCGATGACCTCCAGCAGACTCATGCCCCCCTCGCCCAGGGGGGCGATGAGCTCGAGGTTGCGCACCGTGAATTTGTCCAGACGGACGTATTTTTCGGCCTCGATGCGAGAGAGGGATGTGATGTGGGAGGTGTGGGTGTGCTGGGTGATGTCGAGGTAGTGCAGGATGGCGCCGGCGGCGATAATGGCCTCCGACATTTTCTCCACACCGAAGCCTTTCAGGCCGCGGGTTTTGAATTGCCGGAGCAGGCGCTCCATGGCAGCGTCGGTGGTGAAGATCCAGTCGTCGAGGTCAAAGGTCAGGAATTTGCCGGAGAAAAGCTGCTCGACGCGGGCGCGGTTGCCGTGCTCGATAAGGAGCTCTTTGGGAGCGAAATTTGACAGGAGCTTGTCGCAATAGTCGGCCGAGCCTTCGCCCACGAGAAACTCTCCGGTACTGATGTCAAGCAGGGCCAGGCCAATGTTTTGCTTGCCGAAATGGAGGGCTGCCAGGAAGTTGTTCTCGCGGTGGTTGAGCACGTTGTCGCTCATGGCCACACCGGGGGTCACGAGCTCCGTGATGCCGCGCTTAACGAGTTTCTTGGTCAGTTTCGGGTCTTCGAGTTGCTCGCAGATGGCAACCCGCTTTCCGGCGCGGACAAGCTTGGGGAGGTAGCTGTCGAGGGCGTGGTGGGGGAATCCGGCCAGCTCGACGTATTGCGCGGCGCCGTTGGCGCGGCGGGTGAGGGTAATGCCCAGAATCTCGGAGGCCGCGATGGCGTCGTCAGAAAAAGTTTCGTAGAAATCGCCCACGCGAAACAAAAGAATAGCATCGGGATGCTTTTTTTTCATCTCGACATATTGCTTCATCAAAGGGGTTTCAACGATTTTCTTAGCCATGGCACAAAAATTTAAGCAACGTAAAAATCTACCGGAAAAAAGGACGAATGACCCTTCTTTTTATTACATCGTTGCAAAGCAACCGCAAATTTACGGAAAAAAGTTGAGAAAACTCCACTCCGAGCCGATTTCCCCCAAAAAAAGGTGCAGAATTGCATTTTCTGCAATTCCGCACCGGATATGGGAGGGGATTTTTTGGTGGGTTAGAGGCGGACTTTTGTGGCTTGGGAGCCTTGGAGGCGGATGTAGAGGCCCGGGCCGGGGTTTTCGACGCGCACGCCTTGGAGGTTGAAGTAGATGGGGGCGGCTTGGTCGGCCTCGAGGGCATCGATGCGAGTTGTGGTTTGGTGCACGGAGAGCTGCATCCGGGGGATGTTGGCCTTTATGGTGTAAGTGCCGGGTGCGAGCTTCCAAGCCTTGCAGGAGGCAGAGGAGTGGCCGCCGGGGTAGACATTAAGAGGCGTGGCTGAGTCAAGAGGAGCAGAAAAGTCCGATGACTCGGGGCCGAAGCGGTGGCCGGCGTTCACGGTGTCCCAATCGCTGCCAAGGATAGATGCAAGGCTGAAGAAGGCATGTGAGGACTCGGCAGAGGAGGCCGCGAGCTGCACATTTTCCGCCACGAAATCCTCGCCGATCTTGGTCATCTCGAATCCCGAGTGTGTGGTCCAGTTGCCGGTGGGGAGGGTGCCCAGGACGTAGAGGCTCTCCGGGAAGAGAGAGCCGCGATGGCCGTCAGGGGTGTAGATATGGTCGGGGAGGGCCGAGAAGTCGCCCGTCTTGGTCTTGTCGCCATCTCCGGCATTGAAGAGGCATCCGGTGGTGCCTGCCGGACATTCAAATTTCCAGACATTGCCGTCTACTTTGGTCATGGCCACGCCCGGCCATTTTGATTCAGAGGCTCCCCAATAGTGGACGTGGGGCGTGGCCCACTTCTTGGAGGCGTTGTCCCAATAAATGGTAAAGGGCTGAGTGGGGTCATCGTTATCGTCGCCATTGTCGTCGCCGTTGTCATCGCCCGAGTCCTCACCGGCGGAGATGGTGAGGGTCATTGTGGAGAAATTCAAGCTCAGATTATAGAAGCCCGGTGCAATTGACCATGAAGCGCAATCGGGGGCAGATACCTTGGCGGCGAAAGTGGTCACGGGATTGTCGCCGATGCGGGCCGGTTCGCGCTCATATGAAGCACCGTAACGGTTGGAGGCGTTGACCGCGTCCCAAGCTGCACCTTGAGCAGAGGCGAAGCTGAAGTAGCTGAGAGATGAGGAGCCTGAGGCGGTGAGGTGCACGTTTTTGGCCGAGAAGACGTTGCCGGATTTTGTCATTTTGATGCCGCCGTTGGTCTGCCAGTCACCTTTGGGCAGGTTGCCCATCACGTAGAGATTTGCAGGGGCTGTTTGGGCCGCTGAGCCGGCTTTTACCCAGACGCAGTAGTCGGTGCCATAAGTGGCGATTTCGCTGTCAGAATACCCCTCCGGGGAGATCATCGCGCTTCCAATTTTCACGACCAATTTACCCTTGGAGCCCGTGACTTCAGCCATGTAGCAGGAATTGTCAGTGCGGAGCACCCGGACGGATGAATTGTTGTGCACGCCGGCCTTTTATCTGGCTTTTATCAAGGCTTGGATTTCCTTTTTGTAAGCCTTGTAGTGCTCGAGGAAGACGCACGGGGTGCCGGGGGAGGAGAGGATGAAAGCGTTGGCTGCGGGGATGTTGCCGTTAAATTTGGTGTCGTTGTGATAGGTGTCATGGTTGTCGACAAAGGTCACGGCATATTGGGTGTAGCCATAATGGATGAGTCCGCAAGGCTGGGGCGTGGAGCCGTTGGCGTACCATACGAGCTTTGTGAGGTCGCCGCCGTGGAAGGCATCGTTGATGAGAAATTTACAAGCGAAGTCAAAGGCCGCCGAGGTCTTGCCGGTGGATTCTATCCACCAAGAGAGGGCGTCGTAGCTGCCGTCCCAATATTCGCCCACGGCGAAGGCCGGCTTGGAATAGTCAAGGTATTTTTTCAGATATTCACCGCCGTAGCCTTTCACCATGTCGAGGCGGAAGCCGGTGTAGCCGAGGTCGTCGAGGAGAAATTTGCAGTAGTTTTTGCAGTTGTTCTGCACGTTGGCGTTGGTGTGGTCCAGGTCGCGGGCACCGTCGAAGTTCTGGCCTGTGTCGTCGTTGCCGGTGGGTTTCGGCTGTCCGGAGGCCCATGCCATCTCATCATTTCCGCAGATGCCGTCGAGGCCGATTTGCCAGGTCTGTCCGTTCCATGTCTCGACGGGGAAGTCATACCAGTTGGACTTACCGTTGCGGTGGTTTATGACCACGTCGGCAATGATGCCGGTGCCCTTCTCCTTGAAAGTCTTGATCATGCTGCGGAGCTGCGCCTCGGTGCCAAAAGAGGAATTGTGGTTGGTGAACCAGTAGACGGGCATGTAGCCCATGTTATTGTGGCCTCCGCAATAACCGGAATTAGGCACCCAAATGAGGTTGAAATATTGGGAATACTCATCGGCGTTGGCCTCCAGAGCGGTCCATTTAGAGTCGGTGTAATTATCCCAGGAGAAGCCCTGGAGCATCACGCCCTCATAATTTGCGGGCCACCCGGCAGCTATGGAGGAAGAATAACAAGCGCAAATCAGCACCAAAGCAAGGCAAAATCGCAGAAATTTCATGGATTGAAGGAAGAATAAGTTTGAGAAAATCAGCTACACATCGAGGGCAGCCCGGTGGCGCCTCAAGGATATGGGTGCAAAGGTAAGGAAAAAATCCGATTTTTCTACATTTTTAAATACAGAAATTGCCACGCACCGGGGAGGATGCGTGGCAATGATGGGGTAGGGGGGGGATTATTATTTGCGGATGAGGCGGATGCTGTGGGCGAAGGGCTGGGAGTGGCCGCCGGTGATGGTGGTGCTGACCACGGAGTTCTTGCCGGTAGCGGTGAGTCGGAAGTAGTCGATCACGTCAGCTCTTGCCAGAGCATCGTAATATTTGGTTGAGGACCAGAAGAAGGCTTCAGTGTTCATGCCGGTGAGATCGGTGGCTGTGGAGTAGTAGCCCGTGGCGATGCCGGAGAAGCCGGTCATGTTGTTGCCTTCGCCACCGGTGGCCCAGGTGAGTTCGGCGCTGTCTTTAAAGTTGACAGAGAGGAGGTTGCCGGCAGTGCGGATTTTGGAGTACTCGGCCTGAGTGGGCACGGCCCAACCTTCGGGGGCGATGCCGGCCTCGTTGAAGATGACGTAACCGCTGTAGAGGTAGCCGGCATATTTCACCCATTGTGCGTCGCCGTAGGCGAGGTATGCGCCCGTGGTGTTGGCTTTCCAGGCATCGGTTTCGGTTTCGCTGATGCCGGGGATGGCAGAGCCGTCGGCGTAGCGGGTGGCGCGGAGGTTGTCGGCGGTGAGGTAGAAAGTGCCGATTTTGCAGAGGCGGTAGGTGTTGGATTCAGAGCCGCGCACATCAACGAGGAGATCAGGCTGCACGGAGGCGTCAATGGTTTGACCGTCATATGAGGTAAGGAGCTCACCGTCAACGATGTAGAAAGTGGCCACTTCGTCGCCTTCGTCACCCACGGTGGCGGTGTTGGCTGAAAGGTCCCAGACTACGGAAGCACCGGTGGAGGTTACGCCTTTAGTGAGGTCGGCCTTGCCGTCTTCGCCGCAGGGATAAACGACAACTACCTGTTTGTTAATGCTTTTGATGTATTCCTGAGCGATTTCGGCCACTTGAGTGGAGCCGTTCATCACCTTCTGCACGAAGGAAGACTCGAAGGAGGCGGGCACCGAGAATTTTACGTTTTTCACCTCCGGCTGTGGGTCATCGCCTTCGCCTTCAGTAAATGTGATATTGTCGATGTCTGAGAGAGTATAGGCCACCTTTTCTCCGCTTTTGAGGTTTATGGAGAGGGTGGTGGGGGTTTGAGCCATTGCGCCGGCAGTGAGCATCACAAGGGATGCAAAGATATATTTTTTCATATTATTATTAGCGGTTAAACTTGATTACTTTGTCGTTGATTTTGATGATGTAGACGCCCTTGGTCAGGCCGTTGAGGTCAAAAGAGACCGTGCCTGTGCCGGCGCCGGCGAGGGCTTTAGCGCCATTTACGGAAAAGACCTGATATGAGATAGGGGTGGAGGGGCCGGCTGTGGCGGTGAGGATGCCGCCGTAGAGGTCGATTATCAGAGATTCGAGGTCGAGGTTGACGTCTTCGGCAGCCGTCACGGCAGCAGCGAATGAGATGCCGCTGATGTCGGCAAGAATAAATTCCCGGGAGGTATCTCCTTGGTTCACAACGAGATTCTCGCCCGAGAAGGTGAGGGAGGTGCCGGTGGTCAGAGTCACGCTTGAGAGCGTAGATGTCGCGCCTTGGATCACCATCTTGACCTCACCTGCCTGCTGCGCTCCGGCCAGAACGGGGAGAGCTAAAAGCAAAGCGGAAAGTAGATGTTTCTTCATAAAATTCAGTTAGGAATTAAAAAATTTCCGCAAAATTACGAAAAAAACTTCAATGTTCAAACAAATCCCTATAAAATCACTTTGAGATAAAGAAATGACCCGTCCGTATTTTGGACCCGGAGGGGGGTGGCAAAATCGGCGAGTCTACATTTGAGAAAATACCGAGGGGGAA
>CAZNRK010000059.1:2151-12854 GCA_964575435.1 uncultured Bacteroides sp. | reverse complement strand
TGCGGGGATGTCGACGGTGGTGTTGGGGGCGCCCATGATGAAGGGAGCGCCTTCGCTCAGAGCGGCGTAGGCATAGCACATGGAGGGTGCGATGTGCTCTTTGTCGTCGGCTTTCATTGCGGCTTCGAGAGCGGCCAGAGAGCCGTGGATTTTCTCGTCAACGGGAACGTAGACTTCGGTAGAAGCGGCCCAGAGGACAACCACGCGGTCCACGCCGGCTTCTTTCTTGAAGTTGCGGATGTCTTCGCGAAGCTGCTCGACCATGTCCCAGCGGTCTTTGACGTCTTTTACGTTGTTGCCGTCGAGGCGCTTTGCGTAGTTGTGGTCAAAAGCGGCTTTGAGGGGCACGATTTTCTCGAGCTCGTCTTTAACGGGGAGGATGTCTTTCTCTTTGAGGACCTCACATTTCATTGCAGACTCGAAAGCGTTTTCGGGATAAACGTCCCAAGCAGCGAAAACGATATCGTTGAGGTCGGCCATAGGCACGATGTCGGCGTATTTGAGGTGTTTTTTGTCAGCGCCTTCGCCAACGCGGATTTTGTCGTATTGGGTCATGGAGCCCACGGGCTTAGCCAAGCCTTTGCGTGCCATCAGCACACCGGTCATGAATGTTGATGACACGGCACCGAGGCCGACGACCATCACACCGAGTTTGCCTGTAGCAGGCTTTACAGATGATTTGCTCATGAGTTTTAGATGGTTATAATTTTATGTTTTTTCTTTCGGATTAGCGTGTTGAAAACGTTAAAATCGCCTCCGTGGGAGGGGAGTTTTAGTTTCAGCGTGTAAAAGTACACATAATTTTATGATTGTAAAAAAATCTTTTGTATAATGTAACCTAAAATTTCCAAATATATGTTTACGAATTAGGTAAATAGTTAAAATAGGTTAATAGAATAGGCTTTTTACTTATCAACTGTTTAGTAATGTTAATATTGCATCGTAGGCTTGAGCGATGTTTTTGACCTCCGCAGGGTCGGTTTGGGCGTCTTCGTCGGGGGTCCAGCCTCTGCCTTTGATCCACACTGTGGCGCACCCCAGCGAGCGGGCCGGGAGGATGTCTTTGCGCAGGGAATCGCCCACGACCACCACCTCTTCGGGCTTCAGCCCAAGGGCCACCACGCCGAGCATGAAAATTCGGGCATCCGGCTTGCGCACGCCCACCACGGCGCTCTCGATCACGCCCTGAAAGTAGCGGCGAAGGTCGTAAGCGCGGAGCACGCTGTCGACGTTGCCGTAAAAATTGCTTACCAGCACCATGGGGAGCTTTTGGCTCAGGGCCTCCAGCACGGGTCGAGCCTCGGCGATGCACTCGCGGGCGTAGCTGTCGCAATAGTCGGCAATCTTCGCGGCCTGAGCGTCGATATCGTCGGGGTTGAAGCCCGAGATTTCGGATCGGCGCTCGCCGGGGAGGAAGGTTTGAGCCAGATGGGAGAGCTCGATTTGCATTTTTATATATAGGAGGGTGCGGAAGTCGTGCTGGGGCAGGATGTGGCGGGTGCGGGCCAGCTCGCGCTCAGCGTAGACGTAGCAATCTCGGAAAATGTCGATGGGGCACGAGATCCCGGCCTCTTGCCAGCCTTGGCGTATGATATGGCTCCAGTGGTCGCCCCGGCTGTCGATTGTGCCGCCGTAGTCAAAGATTATTCCTTTTATCATAGGTGGGAGTTAGGAGTAGACAGGGAGGTCGAGGGCGGCTCGCCCTCGACAACTTCCCAGTAAGGATTTATGAGTATTTTCCGGCTTGGAGCTCGGCGGTAAGGGTGCGGCAGAGCTTTTCGTGGCGCTGCTGCATGTAGACGAGCAGGGCGTTGAGCACCACGAGCTCAAAAGCGAAGTAGATCCACGGCATGCGGGCGAAGAGCGAGCAGAAGAGGGCGATGGTGCGCCAATTGAAGGAGAGGATGTTGGTATACTTCATCAGCGGGAGGCTCAGGGCGCGGAAGCGGTCGCGGAAGGCTTGTGGAATTTCGCCGTTGGGGAATCGCCGGCGCAGCTCGGCGCGCAGGCGCTGCATGGCGGGGGTTGTGGCCTCCTGGTTTTTGGTGTAGTTGATGTAGAAGAATTGTGTGATTCTGCTCCAGAATCCGGGGTTGGATTCCTTGAGCTTACGTGTGAGGTCAGCGCTGCTGTCGAGCTCGCTGCCCTCCTTGCCTTTGAGGAAAAAGAGGTGGAACTGGCGGTAATAATCAGCCATAGCCGCCTGCTTGGCGTGGCAGATGCCGGTGACGACGGCAATTACCCATATGAGCCAGGGGCGCTGACTGAAGAATTCGGAGGTGGCGTTTTCGCGCAGACAGATGGCCACGTAGATTGTGGCGAACCATAGGTCGCCGCTGAGGCCGTCGAGGATGCGGCCCAGGCGGGAGTACTGGTGAGTCATGCGCGCGAGCTGGCCGTCGGCGCTGTCGAAAGAGTTGGCCCAAATCAGGAGCAACATGCCGATGATGTTGATCCATATATTATTATAGTAGAAAGCGATGCCTGCGCCCACGCCCAGGAAGATCGAGGCGATGGTGATGGCGTTGGGCGTGATGCCCAGGCGCTTGGCCAGGAGAGCCCATGCGTAGCCGATGGGGCGGTAGAAGGCAAGGTCGATGTGCTCCTCGGTGTCCATCGACTTTAGGGAGTCGCGGTAAGATGAGGAGCCGGATGTCTGTTCTGTCATTATTTCGATATAAGATTAGACTATTGGAGGGGTAAAGCGAAAGGGGAGGGGTGGAAAATCGCTGAAGAGGTCAGGAGTGGAGGGGTGGAATTGGTGGGGAACTACCGTTGCTTGATGGCCTGCATGATGTTTTTTGCTATGTATGGGCCGGCCTCCTGGCGGCAAGGGGCAAAGCTGGGCCAATCGTTGAAGTCGATAATGGAGATCTGCCCGTCGGGACCCACGATGCAGTCGCCGCCGTAGATTCTCACCTCGAGAGCTTCGGAGGCGTCGGTGCAGATTTTGCGCAGGTAATCTTTGTCGAAGGGCAATTCGCGGGGCTTGCCGTTGATGGCTTCCAGGCCGTATTTGCTATGGCCGGCTTCAAAGGGGTAGAACCAATAGAAGAAGGGCGAATCTTGGATGCCGTAAAATTTGATAAGGTCGCCCTCGAGGTGCTTGTTGATGACAGCGCGCTTGATGCCGCGAAGGAAATATTCCTGGAGCACCTCTTGCGCCTCCTGGATGTGGCGCACGTAGCTGACGTCTTCTTTGTGCATGGCGTGGAAGTCGCCGCGCTTGATCCAGCAGCGCGAGTATCCGCCATCGCGCAGGCGGGTGATGATGTTCTCGTCGGTGTCGACCATCAGGCTCGGGGGGCAGGGGATGTTGGATCCAAGGAGGATGCGGGTCATGCGCTCGCGGGTGCAGTTTTCAATGCCGTAGCCGGAATTGATGACCAGGCGGCCCTCGTCTTGCATCTTCTGCAGGATCAGGATAGAGCGCTGCTCCCGACACATGTTCACCACGATGTCTTCGTTGACCTCTCCGGCGATGAGCTGCTCCTCGCTGTAGACGGTGACTTCACAGCCGCGCTTGCGCAGCTGCTCGGCCACGATGTTGAAGATTGCGGCGTCGTTGCCGATATGGTTTGGGGAATAAGCGCCGGCGCGCATGATTCCTGCTATTTTGATTTCAGACATGGTAGAAATTTTTCAGTTAGGGAGAGAATATCGCTGCAAAATTAGTCAAAAAAGGTCAAACTTGCAAATCCAGGCTCTTGGAGATGCCGATGCCGAAGAGGGCGTAGTCGTAGAGGACGGGGTCGTCGGGGCGGAAGCGCCGCAGGTGGTCGGTGAGCTCTACGGCGGCTTTTCGGTCGTCGCTTTTTCGGGAAAGGAGGCCCAGCTGGCGCGAGATGCGGCCCACGTGCACATCCAGGGGGATGAAGAGCTGCGCCGGGGAGATCACGTCCCAGATGCCGAGGTCCACGATGCCGTCGGTGCGCACCAGCCATCGCAGAGCCATGTTGAGGCGCTTGAGGGCGGTGGTGTCGAGATTCTGAGGCAGGCAGCGGCTGTCGGCTGTGCCGGAGTTGGCCTCGCAGAGGGCCTGGTTGAGGTAGCGGGCCAGCTCCCAGGCCGGGGCCTCGGTTTTGTCGATGGCTTTGGCGCGGGCGAAGTCCTGAAGGGAGCCGTATCGGGAGTAGACCTCATGCAGCCCGCGCAGATAATGCCGGAGGTTGGAGGCGAAGAAGGTGCGGTGGATGTTGCCATCGGGGAGGTCTTCGTAGCCGCCTTCGCTCACATATGCATAGGGCTGAAAATCCATGAGCCGGAGCATCTTTTGGCAATTGTTGCAGATCATTTTGCGGTTGCCCCAGGCGATGGTGGCGCTGAGCAGGGCAGCGATTTCGATGTCGCGTGGGTCGGAAAACTGACGCGGAAACTGCACGGGGTCATCGGCGATGAAGTCAGGGCTGTTGATGCGCCGGGCTTCGCTGTCGAGCAGGGCAATGATGTCGGCTTCGGTCATGTCAGGGAGGATTGAAAAGCGAGGAGTCCGGGGGGCGGAATCCTCGCTTGGAGTTGGTGGAGTTAAGGATGGAGTCAGAATGTGAAGTAGGCGAGCATGGGGGAGCCGGCGGCGAGGTTGAGCAGCGATGAGTAGACGCAGCTAACGATGCCGAGGAGCAGGATGCCTCCCACGGTGATCCACAATCCCAGGCGCTCGCTGCAAGCAGAGCGGAAGGTGGGAATCACGGGCTCTTCGGGGCTGATAAACATTGCTTTTACCACCAGCAGGTAGTAGTAGAGCGAGATGATAGTGTTGATCAAAGCGATGAGCACCAGCACATAAATGGCGATCGAGCCTTGGTTGATGGCGCCGGTGAAGATGAAGAATTTCGAGAAGAAACCGGCGAAGGGCGGGATGCCGGCCAGAGAGAACATAGCCAGCATCATGGCCACCGACAGGCGGGGGTTGGTCTTGTAAAGGCCACGGTAATCGTCCATGCTGACCTTGCCCGTGGCATTCTCGATGGCTCCGATGACGCCGAAGGCTGCGAGGTTAGAGAAGATGTAGACCAGGATGTAGTACATCATCGCTGCCATGCCCATATAGTTGAAGGCAATTACGCCGAGCATGATGTAACCGGCCTGAGAGATTGAGGAGAAGGCCAGGAAGCGCTTCATGTTGCGCTGACGGATGGCAAAGAGGTTGCCCACGGTGATTGTGAGGATGATCAGAGCGTAGAGCATCCATTCCCAGATGCGGGAGTAGGCCGCGCCGAATACCTGAGCCATGACCACGAGGAATGCAAAAGCTGCGGCTCCCTTGGAGATGACCGAGAGGTAGGAGGTGACTGAAGTGGGTGCACCCTGATAGACGTCGGCGGTCCAGAGGTGGAAGGGCACAAGCGAGAGCTTGAAGCCGATGCCGGCGATGACAAACGCGATGGCGATGCACAGCAGCACAGAGTAGCGGCCATAGAGAGCAAAGTAGATGCTCTCGAAATAGAGCGACCCGCTCAGAGCGTAGACAAACGACAGACCCATCATGAACACTGCGGAGGAGAAGACGGCCGTTAGGATGTATTTCACAGCAGCCTCGTGGCTCTCATAGCGGTTTTTGTCGAGAGCGACCATTGCGGCAAGAGGCAGGGATGCGCTTTCAAGGCCGATGATGAAGAGCAGGAAGTGGCGCGCCGAAATCATCAGATACATGCCGAAGAGGGTGACGAGAAGCAGCTCGTAGAATTCACCGCGACGCTGAGTCATGTTCTCGCTGTTGGCCCATTTGATGGATTGCAGGATCACAAGCACCACACCGATGTTGAGAATGTTCTTGATGGCGTTGATCACGGCTGAGGTCTGATACATACCTGCGAAGGACGAAGCCTCGCCGGCCATGCAGCAGCAGAAGCCCCACACTGTGAGAGCGGCCATCAGCACCAGGGTCACTACGGGCAGGGATTTGCCCTTACCCGAGGGCATGAATGTGTCGTAAAGGAATATCAGGAGGAAAACGACGAGCACGCCGATTTCCTGTTTCATTGCTAAGAATTGAGAATAATCCATTGTTGCAGCTATCTTTTAGAGACCGAGAACGGTGAAGATTTCGGGAATGAATGTGGCTTTGATCAGAGAGATGAAGAAGTTGGGGAAGCAACCGATTGCAGCCACGCACACAATGAGGGTCACGGTAGAGAAGCGTTCCCACCATGTGGCATCGGTGAGGGAGCGGTGATGGTCGTCTTGCACCGGACCGAGCAGGAGCTTGCCCACGACGCGGAGGATGTAGACCGCGGTGATGACAATCGATGTGCAGGCGATAATGGTGAAGACCAGGCGCAAGGAGCCGTGGCCGGCCAGATAGTCGGTCATGCCCTGGGCGAAGGAGCCCACGAAGATGGTCATTTCAGCCACGAATCCGCTCAGACCCGGCAGACCCAGCGATGCAAAACCGGCAATCATGTAGCACACGGCCAGATAAGGCATAATCTGCATCAGGCCTCCCATTTTGTGGATGTCGCGAGTGTGGGTGCGACCATATATCATACCGATGAGGGCGAAGAAGAGAGCCGTCATCAAGCCATGGGAGAGCATCTGCATGATGGCGCCGGTCATGGCCGTGGAGTTGAGCATGAGGATGGCGAAGAGCACCAGACCGCAGTGCGAGACAGAGGAGTAGGCGTTGATGTATTTGAGGTCGGTCTGCACACAGGCCGAGAAGGCACCGTAGACCACCGAGATGCCCGTGAGGATCAAGAAGATCCAGGCCAGGTCGTTGGCGGCCTGAGGCATCAGATAGATGGCCACACGGAAGCATCCGTAGCCGCCGAGCTTCATGAGCACACCGGCGTGGAGCATCGACACGGCCGTGGGGGCTGATGCGTGGCCGTCGGGGCTCCATGTGTGGAAGGGGAACATGGCACCCAGCACGCCGAAGCCTACAAAAGTCATGGGGAAAAGGAAGTATTGCCAGCCTTTGGAGATTGAGGAGGCGTTGCGAGCGATCTCAAGGATGTTCCAGGTGTGTTCGCCGGCACCGTTGGATGAGTGGTAGTAGATGCCGATAAGGCCGAGCATCAGGAAGGCCGAGCCGCCCATGAGCATCAGGGTGAGCTTCATGGCAGAGTATTCCTTCTTGCCCGAGCCCCAGATGCCGATGAGGAGGTACATGGGGATGAGGGCCACCTCGTAGAACATAAACATCGTGAACAGGTCAATCGAGATGAAGAAGCCGAAGACGCCCGTGGAGAGCAGGATCAGCCACAGGAAGAATTCCTTGGGCTGGTCGATGGTCCAGGAGGCAAACGAGCCGGCAAAGACGATGACCGAAGAGAGGATGAGCATTACGATTGAGATGCCGTCGACACCCACGGCCAGATTGATGTTCAGCGGAGCGAACCACTGCCATGAATCGCGGAAAATCATGGGATTTTCAGCCGTCAGAGCCGGAGCTTTAAGATATTCGAGAAGCACATAGACCGACAGCGCCATCAGAGCCACCGAGCCGGTGACTGCCACTGCCCGAATCTGCTTGATATTGCAGCACAGAGCCAATCCTGCCAGCATGAGCAGGGGGATGACCACAAAATAAATCAAAGGATTAGAAAATATCATTGTTGCTGTAATTTTTCCGTTGTTAGAAGATGCAAAGAGCAGTGACAGCGCCAAGCAGGAGAGCGCCAATCAGATAAATCCATACGTACATCTGGATTTGGCCTGACTGCAGCGAGCGGATGGCGTAAGAAGTTTTCTGCGTAATGGTGGCGAAAGCGTCCATCGTGCCGTCGATGATGTGGCGGTCAAACCAGGCAATGGGGCGGCAGATGAGGCCGAAGATGATCTTGTGGGTGATGAACATATAGAGCTCGTCCCAATAGAAGCGGTGGTGGCACCATTTCCAGAGGTTGGGCAGGAGATTTTTCATCTTCTCGGGCAGAGGGTTCTCTTTGCGGTACATGATCGTGGCCAGGATGATGGCGATGACGGCCACAGAGAGGCTCACGGAGGCCACGCCCCAGTCGAAGTGGGCCATAAAGTCGTACTCCATGCCATTCCATGTCACCAGCTTGCCGAAGGGGATGAAACCGGCCACACAGCTCACTGCGGCGAGGAATACGAGGGGGAACGACATGGTCCAGGGCTGGTCGTGGGGAGCATGGTGGCCTTCAGGCACTTTGTGCTCCTTCCACCAGAAGATCAGGTAGTAGAGGCGGAACATGTAGAAGGCGGTCAAGCCGGCCACGAGCGACATCCACACATAGGCAAGGGTGCTGTAATCGCCGCAAGCGCTCAGGATCTCGTCTTTTGAGAAGAAGCCTGAGAAAGGAATGATGCCTGCGATGGCCAGACAGCCGATGAGGAAGGTCCAGTGGGTGATGGGCATGTATTTGCGCAGGCCGTGCATAGCGGTGTAGTCGTTTGAGCCAACAGCGTGGATCAAAGCGCCGGCACCGAGGAAGAGCAGAGCCTTAAACATTGCATGGGTGAAGAGGTGGAACATCGAGGCCATATAGCCCAGACCTTCGTGAATCTCCGGACGAGCCACACCCAGCGACACCATCATGAATGCGATCTGCGAGATGGTGGAGAAGGCCAGCACGCGCTTGATATCGACCTGCGTGCAGGCCACCATGGCAGCGTAGAAGGCGGTGATGGCGCCCACTACGGTGATGATCTCCAGAGCGGCCTCCTCCATGAGGTAGAGGGGGAAGAGACGAGCCACGAGGAAGACGCCTGCCACAACCATCGTGGCAGCGTGGATGAGGGCCGAGACGGGCGTGGGGCCTTCCATGGCGTCGGGCAGCCAGATGTGCAGCGGCAGCATGGCCGATTTACCCATGCCGCCCATGAAGATGAGCACGAGGGCCCACGTCAGCACGGAGCCGCCCAGGAACACCGGCGTGGCGCTGTTCTGGAAGATGCTGCGCACGCCCTCGGCGGTGGTCTCGCTCACGCTGAACACGCCGGCCATGCCTTCGACGGGAGCCGAGGTGAGCTCGGTGAAGTTGAAGGTGCCGGTGTAGTACGACAGGATGAGGATACCGATGAGGAAGCCCAGGTCGGCGAAGCGGGTGACGATGAAGGCTTTCTTCGATGCCGACACTGCGGAGGGCTTAACGTAGTAGAAACCGATGAGCAGATACGACGATGCGCCCACGAGCTCCCAGAAGATGTACATCTGGAAGATGTTGGTGGCCACAACCAGGCCGAGCATCGAGAATGAGAAGAGAGAAAGGAAAGCGTAGAAGCGCTGGAAGCCTTTTTCGTAGACCCCGTGGTGGTCGCGCATATAGCCCATGCTGTAGAGGTGCACCATAAAGGAAATAGTGGTGATCACCACAAGCATCATGGCAGAAATCGGGTCGAGGAAGAATCCGAGCTTGATTACGAGGTTTTTGGTGAATTCGAGCCATGTGGCATCAAAGACCACGCACTGCAGTCTCTGACCCATGGCATCGATGAGCTCGGGGCAGGTGAAATATGTGTAGGCTGTGAAGTAAGACAGCACCAGGGTGGTGCCCATACCCAGGCAGCCGAGCACTCCGGCCGTGCGGTGGCTCATCTTCATCCCCAGCAGGCCCAGCAACAGGAACATGAACAGGGGGATGGCAAGGATAAGAATCGGAATTACAACCGATATTGGCATCAAGGTATCCATAGGGGTCAGAATTTCATTTTATCGAGTCCCTGGATGTCAACATTCTTCACCGAGCGGAAGATGTTGATGATAATCGCAATTGCCAGAGCCGTTTCGGCGGCTGCGATGGCGATGGCAAAGAGGGTGAAGAACATACCCTCCATTTGCTCCGGGAACAGGTAGCGGTTGAACAGTACGAAGTTGATATCCACAGCGTTGAGCATCAGCTCAAGGGAGATGAGGATAGCAATCATGTTTTTGCGGGTGATGAAGCCGTAGACACCGCAGCAAAACATGATCAGAGAAGGCACGAGCCAGTAGAGAAGCGTAATTTCCATATCTCAATCAGCGTTTGCGGGCGATAACGACGCCACCGATTATACAAGCGAGCAGCAGCACACTCACAGCCTCGAATGGGAGGAGCAGGCCGTCGTGGCCTGTGCCCATGAGCGTGTGGCCCAGTTCTTTCATTGTCGGGTTGGCCATCTCGGGCAGAGCTTTCGACCCGAGCAGCGCACCGGCGCGAGACAAGAGCGCAAAGAGCGTGACTCCGCCCATGGCAAGAGCTGCCACAAGGCCGAGCATGCGCGAGCGCGATTTCAGTTTCTCGGAGTTGTCGCCGGGCTTTGTGGTGAGCAGTATGGCGAAAACGAAGAGCACCACGATGCCGCCGGCGTATACCGCAATCTGCACCGCGCCCAGAAATTCGTAGCCCAGCATGAAGTACATGCCGGCTGCAGCAAAGAGGGTGAAGAGCAGGAAAGTGGCCGCACGCAGGATTTTGCGAGTGGTGACTGCGAGTACCGAGAACACAACCATAGCCAAGGCTATGATTACATACATGATGATACTTCCTACAGAATTCATATAATGTTTTGTTTTTTATTTCTTTAGTTTATCAAGCGCCCAGAGCAGCGATTGCGGCTTTGGTCTTGTCGATTATGGCCTGAATCTTGGCTTTCTCGGCCTCGTCGGTGGCGGCAGCGAGCGCAGCCTCTTTGGCGGCGAGAGCCTTTTTCAGAGCTTCGATTTTCTTAGCCGCAGCAGGGTCAACAGCGGGGGCGGCAGGAGCCAGAGCAGCGATTGCGGCTTTGGTCTTGTCGATTATGGCCTGAATCTTGGCTTT
>CAZNRK010000059.1:0-2051 GCA_964575435.1 uncultured Bacteroides sp. | reverse complement strand
CTCGGCCTCGTCGGTGGCGGCAGCGAGCGCAGCCTCTTTGGCGGCGAGTGCCTTTTTCAGAGCGTCGACCTTTTTAGCTGTTGCGTCATCGGCCTGAGCCGTTGCGGTTGAGGCTGATGCCTGCGGGGCTGCAGCCGGTGTGGCGGATGCTTCGGGCCAGCCGGCGTCCTCCTGGCGGTCTTCGCGATCATTGAGTGTCTTTTTGAGCTTGTCGCGGGTGAAGACAGCCTGCTCGAAGTCGTTTGAAAACTCCAGCGCCACTGTCGGACAATTGATCACACAGAGATTGCAGAAGGTGCATGTGCCCAGATCGTAATGATACTTGGCCAGTTTCTTTTTCTTTTTTCCCTCGGGGCTCTCCACGGTCTTGATGTCAAGGCTGATGGTGCCGTTGGGGCAGACGCGCTCGCAAGTGCCGCAGGCGATGCAGCGGTGGCGGCCATCGGCGTCATAAATGAGTTCGAGGCGGGCGCGGAAGCGCTCGGGCCATTTGTAGGTGTCGCGGTCTTCGGGATAGAATTCGGTGATTTTGGGAGTGACGAGCTCCGAACCGGTCACCTGCAAGCCCTTAACGAGGCTCACGATGCCCGTGCCGAGAGATTTAAAATATTCTGAAATACTACTCATTGCTGAATGTATGATTCGGTTTCGTATAATTCGAGGCGCTTAAATTGCGCGTTGGGGATTTATTCGTCGCGCACCTGTCCGCCCACGATGTCGAGGAGCTCGGACGTGATGCTTTGTTGGCGCAGTTTATTATATTCGAGGTTGAGGCTTTCGAGGAGCTTTTTGGCGTTGTCGTTGGCGCTCTGCATGGCCATTACGCGTGCGGCCTGCTCCGAGGCGCGGTTTTGGCCGAACACCTCCTGCATCACGGCCAGAAGGAACATCGGGAGCACCGTGGAGAAAATCGTCTGCGCATCCGGCTCAAACAGATACGGACGCACAGATTCCTTCACGCCCTCTTTGGTGAAAAGCTCGGTGCTCACGGGCAGCATCTGCCGGGCCGTGGGGCGCTGGCGGCTCATGGAGATAAAGTCCATGTAGACCAAGTCGACCCTGTCGGTCTCTCCGCTTAGGAATTTCTCCTGAAGCTTGGAGTTGAGAGCTTTCACCTCCTCGCCTGAGCTTTTGGAATTGCAGCCGGAGCCGGCATCGATGCTTGTTGTGGCATCGGCGAGCTTGGCCACAGCCTTGACCATTTTCTTGCCCACGGGCACAATCTCCACCTTCAGCCCCAGGCCGTAGCGCTCGCGCAGCGAGGCTATGTGTGAGACAAGGAATTTCTGGATGTTGACATTGTAGGCGCCGCAGAGGCCGTCGTCGCTGCCGAGCACGAGCACGGTGGCGCGCTCTATTTCGCCGGAGGCGACGGTCAAGGGCGACGAGAATGTGGCATCAGCGCTCAGAAGATTGCCGATAATGCCTTCGATCTGCTGCCGGAAGGGGAGCAGACGGCGCAATTCGCCCTCAGCCTTTCGCATTTTGGCCGAGGAGATCATCTTCATCGCACCGGTGATTTTCTCGGAAGAAGCTACCGAGCTGATGCGTCCTTTTAATTCTCGTAGGGTTGCCATTTATCTTAGGGTGTTGAGAAATCCGTGCAGAGGCAAATGTCGGGGGTTAATATTCGGGGTTGGGAGTGATTATTCAATATTGTGGTTAGTCAGCCAGGGATGCTGCCACCTCTTTTGCCGTGGCGGTGAGGATGGCGGTGACCTCATCGGTGAGTTTGCCTGATTTGATCACATCGAGCACGTCCTGACGGTGGCCGGCTTTGAGCATTTGCAGCAAGCGCGACTCAAATTCGGCGACCTTGTGCATAGGCACATCTTCCAGCAAGCCGTTCACGCCGCAATAGATCACGGCCACTTCGTCTTCGACAGCCACGGGATGATATTGCGGCTGGATGAGCAGGCGCTCGTTCTTGCGGCCTTTGTCGATGACGCGGGCAGTGACGGGATCGATGTCGCCGCCAAATTTGGTGAACGATTCCAGCTCGCGGAACTGTGCCTGGTCGATTTTCAGCGTACCGGCCACTTTCTTCATCG
>CAZNRK010000058.1:0-13021 GCA_964575435.1 uncultured Bacteroides sp. | reverse complement strand
TCTGCGAGTGGGTGCGCAGGGCCAGAGATTTGGGGTTCTTGGGGTTGAACTGCTTAACGATTTTTGCCCAGAGCATGCGAGCGGCACGCATCTTGGCGATCTCCATGAAGAAATTCATGCCGATAGCCCAGAAGAACGACAGACGGGGAGCGAAAGCGTCGATGTCCATGCCGGCGTTGACGCCTGCGCGAAGGTATTCAAGGCCGTCGGCCAGAGTGTAGGCCAGCTCAATGTCGCATGTGGCACCGGCTTCCTGCATGTGGTAGCCGGAGATGGAGATTGAGTTGAATTTGGGCATATTCTGAGAAGTGAACTCAAAGATGTCGGCGATGATTCGCATCGAGAACTCCGGGGGATAGATATAGGTGTTGCGC
The DNA here is from genome assembly GCA_964575435.1 of uncultured Bacteroides sp. Taxonomy (GTDB): domain Bacteria; phylum Bacteroidota; class Bacteroidia; order Bacteroidales; family Muribaculaceae; genus CAG-873. The sequence continues at coordinate 12,647 of CAZNRK010000058.1, read as the reverse complement.
ACCATGAACTCCTTGAGGATGTCGTTTTGGATTGTACCGGCCATCTCCTCAAGCTTGGCACCCTGCTCAAGACCTGCATTGATGTAGAATGCGAGCACGGGGAGCACGGCACCGTTCATGGTCATTGATACGGACATCTTATTCAGAGGAATACCGTCGAAGAGCACCTTCATATCCTCAAGCGAGCAGATAGAGACGCCGGCTTTACCAACGTCGCCCACCACGCGGGGGTGGTCTGCATCATAGCCGCGGTGTGTGGCAAGGTCAAAGGCCACGGAGAGGCCCTTCTGGCCTGAAGCCAGGTTGCGACGATAGAAGGCGTTTGACTCGGCTGCGGTAGAGAATCCGGCGTACTGGCGGATGGTCCAGGGGCGCAGGGGGTACATTGCGCTGTACGGGCCGCGCAGGAAGGGGGGCATGCCCGAGACGTAGTTAAGGTGCTCGAGGCCTTCGAGGTCCTCTTTGGTGTAGATCGGCTTAACGGGGATAAGCTCCGGGGTGTTCCACATCTCGCCTTCTGCCGGTTGGGCGGCGGGAGCGTTGAAGGCGTCTTTGGTGATATCTATGGTTTTGAAATCCGGTTTCATATTGCTGATTATTTGAGGAGACGGGCGTTAAAATCTTTGAGAGTGTCGAGCACGTTGCAACGCACGTGGATAAAGTCGTTGATGCCTTCAGCCTTGAGAGCGTCCATGCACTCGGGGGCGCCGGCAACAACAAACTGAGCCCGGCCGTTGAGGTATTTGAAAGCTTCGGGAGCCAGAGTGGCGTATTCATCATCAGAGGAGCAGAGCACTACGACGTCTGCACCCTTCTCCATGGCGGCATCGATGCCCTCCTGCACGGTCTGGAAGCCGAGGTTGTCGATAATCTCATAACCGGCACAGCCGAAGAAGTTGGTGGAGAATTGAGCGCGAGCCAGGCGCATGGCCAGATTGCCGATGGTGAGCATGAACACTTTGGGGCGCTTGGGGGCAGCCTCGGTCTGCAGGCGCAGAGCTTCGAACTGGCTGGCGGCGCGTTTGTCGTTCAGGCCGGTGCCTTGCTCTGCAGCGCAGCCACAAGAGCAAGCCTCGCCGTTTTCGATCTTTCCGGCAGCGGTCTCGTTGATGTTGGGATATTGGTTTGTGCCCAGAAGGATTTCTTTGCGACGAGCCACGTCGGTAAAGCGCTTCTCAGCAGAAGCATTCACGGCAGCCTGCACGGCGCCGTCGGCCACCTGAGCAAAGAATCCGCCTTTCTCCACAACCTCAAGGAATAGCTTCCAGGCCTCGTTGGCGATAGAGACGGTGAGGGTCTCAACATAGTAAGAACCGCCGGCGGGGTCGACCACTTTGTCAAGATGGCTCTCCTCTTTAAGCAAGAGCTGCTGATTGCGAGCGATACGCTCTGAGAAATCATCGGGAGTCTTGTAAGGAGCATCGAAGGGGACAGAGGTGATAGAGTCAACGCCTGCAAGGGCGGCAGACATGGCCTCGGTCTGCGAGCGCAGCAGGTTGACGTGAGCGTCGTAGATGGTCTGATTGAATTTCGAGGTTTCGGCATGAACCATCATCTTGCATGCGCACTCGCATTTGGGCTGGTACTGCTTCACGATCTGAGCCCAAAGCATGCGGCCGGCGCGGAATTTGGCCAGCTCCATGAAATAGTTGCTGGAGATGCCCATGTTGAATTTGATGACGCGGGCAGCATCGGTAGCGTCAACTCCGGCATCGGTGAGTTTTGTCATCCAATCGGAGCCCCAAGCCAGAGCGTAGCCCAGTTCCTGAGTGATGTAAGCGCCGGCATTTGACAGCATCACAGAGTCAACGCCGATGAGGCGCAGGCCCTTGACCTCGGCAGCCGTTTTGATCATCTCAACGGCAGTCTCAACGGCCTCGGGGAGAATCTCGCCGCCGTGGCGCAGAGCGCGTTTCAGGGGGTTATAGTCGATTGAGCCACGGAAAGCGGCTTCAGCTTTTTGCTCTTTGATATATTCAACAAGCACCTGGCACAGCTGGGCCGTGTGGCGCTGGCATGTGGAAAGGTTAACCTCGGTTTTTTCAAGATCCACACCTGCAAGCAGAGTGCGGACTGTCTCGAGGCTTACCATGGTCTTGGGCACGTGGTAATAGATCGAGTTCACGCCCTTAGTGAGCACATCGAGGATCTTTTTGTTAGCCTCCTCTACGGTGTCGGCAAGGATGGTCTGGCGAGTGAGCCATTCGTTGTTGGTGCGAGTGCCGCGCACAAAGGGGAACTCGCCGGGGAGCGATTCAGTGGTTTTTAGATCGGCAATGTCTTCTGCCCTGTACATGGGCTGAACGTTGAAGCCCTCGTTTGTGCGCCACACGAGCTTTTTGTCGAAGGGAGCGCCCTTGAGGTCAGCTTCTACTTTTGCTCGCCATTCCTCGGTAGAGATGCCCGGGAACATTTCGAACAATTTTTCTCTCTTTTCTGTCATAATATATTATGTGTAAAAAAATGATTCAGGTCTTGAATCACGCCCACGCGCAATTCGCTGCAAATTTACCACATTACTGCGAAAAATCCAAAGGAATAAGGAAATTTTTCCTTTTTCTGCGATTTTTATGCTCCAAGAGATAAATAAATTAACCAAATACATACTAAAAATCATTTTTTTACGTTACACTGATATAAACATATGCCCTCCCGGGCCAATCGGGGGTGTCGGGCACTGAGCCCGGCTGAGATTATACCCTTATCACCTGACGCGGATAATGCCGCCGTAGGGAGTAGATTCCGTAAAATCTTAACGAAGCCATGCCTTGGCTCGTACCTGCCGAAAAGTCCGTTGATAGCTAACTGATACTCGACAGATATGAGCCCGAATTCTCATTATACCACAGTTCTCTCAATCGCCGGCAGCGATTCTTCCGGTGGCGCCGGCATCCAGGCCGACATCAAGACCTGTCATGCCCTCGGTGTCTACGCCATGACAGCCATAACGGCCGTGACGGCCCAGAACACCTGCGGCGTGCAGGCCGTAGAGGTCATTCCGCCTGAAATGCTCAAAAAGCAGATCGAGGCAGTGGTCACTGATATCAAGCCCGATGCTGTGAAAATCGGAATGGTGCCCACGGTGGAGAGTGCCGGGGTCATCTGCGAGTGCATTGAGCATTACGGCCTGACCAATGTGGTGCTTGACCCCGTCATGGTAGCCACATCCGGAGACAGGCTGAGCGGCTCGGAGGTGATGAGCGAGTTCAAGAGATGCCTGAATTATAAAGCCGCCCTTCTCACCCCTAACCTCCCGGAGGCCGAAGCTTTGTCGGGCATTGATTTCTCTGTTGCCAAAAATCCGGTAGAGTTAATTTTGCCCTTGGCAAAGGCTCTTGACTGCTCTGCGGTCCTGCTCAAAGGCGGCCACACAGAGTGCGACAACCTCACCGACGTGCTTCTGGCCGACGGCAAAATCTCCACCTTCACTCATCCTCGTATCGACACCCCCAACACCCACGGCACCGGATGTTCCCTCTCTTCGGCTATAGCAGCATACCTGGCCAAAGGCTTCAGTGTGACAGAGGCCTGCGGCATGGCCATCGAGTGGCTCTCTCGTGCCATCGAGCAAGGCAGCCATTACTCAATCGGCCATGGTCACGGCCCCGTGTGCCATTTCACAACCCCCTCAGAACCTCTAAACTCAAAATTATAATGGAAAGGACGCACCAGGATGCGTCCCCACAAAACCCCTAACTCCTAACTAAAATGACAATTATCCTCAACTCTCACATCGTGGACGTACCCGACGGCATTTCCCTCGCCAACCTCGCACAAATCAAGCAGATACCCGAAAAAGGCACCGCAATTGCCGTCAACGGTGAGCACGTGCCGCAGACAAAATGGACAGAAAAAATCCTGCATCCATCCGACAACGTGCTCGTAATCAGCGCTTCGTATGGCGGATAAATTTCTCCTGCTATACTTCACGCCCGAAACCGGCGACCCGGCCGAGATTGCTCGGGGCATCAACGACGCCTTGGGGTGGGGGGGATGTGATTTCGCCCACCTCCGTATGCCCGGAGCATCAGAGGCAGAATTGGCGCAGGTGATAGAGCACGTACATCCCGACTTGCGCTCGCGCCTCACCCTTCATGACCATTTCTCAATGGCAGCGAAGGCCGGGGTAGGCGGCTTGCAGCTCAATTCGCGCAATCCAGAGCCGCCGGAAGGCTGGAGCGGACGTCTCAGTCTTTCGTGCCATAGCCCGGAAGAGGCAGAGCGGGAGGCCGGGAACTATGATTACGTAACCCTTTCGCCCATTTTCCCCTCAATATCCAAGCCCGGCTATCAAAGGGATTTCACAGGCCTCCGTGTCTCGAGTCGCGGTATCGTGGCCCTCGGCGGTGTCACTGTCGGCAATCTGCCGAAGGTCAGGGCTATGGGTTTCAGCGGGGCAGCCATCAAAGGGTGGCTGGAGACGGATTATGAAGGATTCTGTGCCCGTCTGCGTAGGCTGAAAATGCTTGCACGGGGCGAATTCTCGCTCCAATACATAACCAACGGCACCACCCCCGAGGAGGTAGCGAGAGAGGTCGCAGACGTGCTCTCCGGTGGTTGTCGCTGGGTGCAGATACGCATGAAGGATGCTTCGGACAAAGCTGTCAGTGAGGCTGCCGTGCTTGTTGTGCCTATGTGTCGACGAGTCGGGGCTGTGTGTCTGCTCGACGACAGGGTGCACCTTGTGCAATCTTCAGATGCCGACGGTGTGCATCTTGGCAAAAATGATATGTCGCCGGCTGAGGCAAGAGAGATTCTTGGCCGTGAGAAAATCATCGGCTCCACTGCCAACACTCTCGCCGACATTAAATCCATTATCGCGCTCGGAGCCTCGGACTATATCGGTCTGGGGCCTTTCCGCTTCACCACCACCAAACGGAGGCTCTCGCCGGTGCTGGGCCTTGAGGGCTACCGCGAGATTTTCTGCAGTCTGGAAGATCGGGAACTGCCTGTTGTGGCCATCGGAGGCATAGAGGAACGGGACGTGGCGGAGCTCTTGCATGCCGGAGCTGACGGAGTGGCCGTGAGCGGCGCCATTTTCAGGTCGGCAGACCGGGTTGCCGCCACGGAGGCCTTTCTCCGCGCTATCAATGAAAAGAAATGAAATAATCATACATATTATAATATAATGTCAGATACACTTAAAATCGGAGGCAGGGAGTTTGGCTCGCGCTTGTTTGTAGGCACGGGCAAATTCTCCTCTCCCGACAAAATGCTCGAGGCCGTAAAGGCTTCAGGATCGGAAATGATCACCGTGGCTCTTAAGCGAGTCAACCTCATGAACGAGGCCACCGACGAAATGCTCACCCACATCAATCGCGAGCACGTGCAGCTCCTGCCCAACACCTCCGGAGTGCGCACTGCCGAAGAGGCAATCCTTGCCGCAAAGATGAGTCGCGAGGTGTTTGGCACAGAGTTCATAAAACTTGAAATCCACCCTGACCCCAAATACCTCATGCCTGACCCTATCGAGACCCTACGCGCCACTGAAGCTCTCGCAAAAGAGGGATTTGTGGTGCTCCCCTACGTGCAGGCCGATCCCGTGCTGTGCAAGCGCCTTGAAGAGGTGGGTGCCGCTGCCGTGATGCCCCTTGCCGCCCCGATTGGCACGAACAAGGGACTTCGCACGCGCGATTTCATCGAAATCATCATCGAGCAGAGCCAAGTGCCTGTTGTTGTGGATGCCGGTCTGGGCGTGCCCTCCCATGCGGCACAGGCCATGGAGATGGGCGCGGATGCCGTGCTGGTAAACACTGCTATTGCCGTAGCCTCCGACCCCGTGGAGATGGCCATCGCCTTCCGTCTGGCCACAGAAGCCGGAAGGCGTGCCTTCCTTGCCGGTCCCGGTGCTATCTCCACCCACGCCAACGCCACAAGTCCACTCACATCATTCCTTGATTAATTCCTGCAGCAATGAAAATAGAAAACATTGACCTCTCCAGCTATCCCAACTCAGAGAAAATATACGTAGACGGCACGCTCTTCCCCATCCGTGTGGGCATGCGCCGGATCATGCAATATCCTACCGTGAAGATAGAAAACGGCAAGCGTGTGGAATATCCCAACCCTCCGGTCACGGTCTACGACACCTCCGGCCCATATACCGACCCCACGTTCACTCCTGACGTCAACGCCGGTCTTCCCCGCATCCGCGAGCAGTGGGTGATCGACAGGGGCGACACCGAGGAGCTTCCCGAAATCACCAGTGAATACTCCCGCCAGCGTCTGGCTGATGAGAGTCTCGACGCCATCCGCTTCCCCAAACGCTACAATCCGCGTCGTGCCAAAGCCGGCAAGCGCATCACTCAGATGGACTACGCCCGGGCCGGCGTCATCACGGCAGAAATGGAATATGTGGCCATACGCGAAAACCTCGACAACGCCGCCCGTGGTATAGAGTCATATATCACTCCGGAATTCGTGCGTCAGGAAATTGCAGCCGGCAGGGCCGTGCTCCCCTCCAATCCCAACCACCCTGAGGCCGAGCCTATGATCATCGGCAAGGCCTTTGCCGTGAAGCTGAACACCAACATCGGAAATTCAGCTCTGTCCTCGGGTATCGAAGAAGAGGTGGCCAAGGCTGTATGGAGCTGCTACTGGGGCGGCGACACCCTTATGGACCTCTCCACCGGCGACAACATCCACGAGACACGCGAATGGATCGTGCGCAACACCCCTGTGCCGGTTGGCACTGTGCCGATCTATCAGGCGCTGGAAAAGGTGAACGGAAGCGTAAAAGACCTCACTTGGGAAATCTATCGCGACACCCTCATCGAGCAGGCTCAGCAGGGAGTGGACTACTTCACGATTCACGCCGGAGCTTTGAAGGAGCATGCCGAATTGCTCGGCGAACGTCTCACCGGATGCGTGAGCCGAGGCGGTTCAATTATGGTGCAGTGGGCTGTGATGCATAATCAGCAGAGCTTCCTTTATGAGCACTTTGATGAGATTTGCGAGATACTTGCGCAGTATGATGTGGCCGTATCTCTCGGCGACGGCATGCGTCCGGGCTCAACCCACGATGCCAACGACCGCAGCCAGTTTCTTGAGCTCGACATCCTTGGCGAACTCACCACAAAGGCCTGGAGCCACGGCGTGCAGGTTCTGATCGAAGGTCCGGGCCACGTGCCAATGAATAAAATCCGCGAGAATATGGAGCGTCAGGCCTCGGTTTGCCATGAAGCTCCCTTCTATACCCTTGGTCCGCTCACCACCGACATTGCCCCCGGCTACGACCACATCACCTCGGCTATCGGCGCAGCCATCATATCGCGTCTTGGCACGGCCATGATTTGCTACGTTACCCCCAAGGAGCACCTCTCTCTGCCCACACTCGACGACGTGCGCGAAGGTGTCATCGCCTACAAAATCGCTGCCCACGCCGCCGACCTCGCCAAAGGATTTCCCGGCGCGAATGTGCGCGACGATGCCCTGAGCAAGGCGCGCTACGACTTCCGGTGGAAGGACCAGTTCAACCTCTCGCTCGACCCTGAAAAGGCTAAGCGCTACTATCTCGAATCGCGCCGCGACGCTCCTGAGGCCAACGATAAATTCTGCACAATGTGCGGCCCGAACTTCTGTGCCATGCGTATCTCGCAGAATACTATCGACCAATGTAACGATTCATTAAACATTTGATAATGACCGAAGTAAAGAAAGATTCGCCCTGGGGCCACGGTTTCGCCGATGTCATTGACCAATACTCCTGGGATGGCACCGGTCAAGCCATCGCCGCCAAAACGGAGGCCGACGTGCGCCGTGTCCTGGATAAGGCAAAGCAAAACCGAAAGTTGCTCGACGATGACGACTTCATGACCCTCATATCGCCAGCTGCTGCGCCCTTTCTTGAGGAAATGGCGCAGATGGCTCGCGCATTCACACAGGAGAGATTCGGCAAGACGATTTCGATGTACATCCCAATGTACGTCACTAACCTCTGCACAAATTTCTGCGTCTATTGCGGCTTTAACCACAATAACCCCTTCGCTCGCACCGTGTTGACCATGGAGCAGGTAAAGAGAGAGTGTGAGGCTATAAAGAAACTTGGGCCATTTGAGAATCTCCTCATCGTCAGCGGCGAGGCCCCGGCCCGCTGCGGAGTGGAATATTTCGAGGAGGTGATACGCACTTGCCGCCCCTATTTCCATAACCTCACCATCGAGGTGCAGCCCCTGAAAACGGAAGAGTACCGGCGCCTCACAGAGAGCGGCCTCAACGGTGTGGTCTGCTTTCAAGAGACATATCACCGCGAGCGCTACAAGGTATACCACCCAAAGGGCATGAAGTCGCACTACGAGTGGCGCCTCAACGGCTACGACCGCATGGGGCAAGCCGGTGTGCACAAAATCGGTATGGGAGTGCTCATAGGGCTTGAAGATTGGCGCATAGATGTGACAATGATGGCTCGACACCTGCGCTATCTGCAACGCAAATACTGGCGCACACGCTACAGCGTGAACTTCCCGAGAATGTGCCCCTCAGAGAGCGGATTTCAGCCTAACGTAGTAATCTCAGACCGCGAGCTCGCTCAGCTCACATGCGCTTTCCGCCTTTTTGATCATGATGTGGATATTTCATTCTCCACACGCGAGACACCCCGGTTCCGGTCGGGCATGATGCAACTCGGCGTCACATCGATGAGCGCCGGCAGCAAGACCGATCCGGGAGGGTATGCTACCGCTCCAGACTCGCTTGAACAATTCCACGTCAGCGATGAGCGTTCGCCCGAGGCTGTGGCCAAAGCCATCCGTGCCGGGGGCTACGACCCTGTGTGGAAGGACTGGGACGCGATCTTTGATTAGTTAGTAGTTAGAAGTGTTTTTGAAGAGCCGAGCAAAGTAATGCATCGGTATATGTCGAATATTTAATTTTTTAAGATTTATGTCAGATTTTAATAGATACCTTCGCCAGACATCCCTCCCGGAGATCGGAGAGGAGGGGCAGGAATGGTTGCGCCGCTCAAGAGTGCTTATAGTAGGAGCCGGCGCTTTGGGGTCGGTGGTGGGCATGTATCTTGCCGGTGCGGGTGTAGGACAGATCACGGTTGCTGATTTTGACACTGTGTCCGTCTCTAACCTTCATCGCCAGATAGCTTACACCGAGGCGGATGTCGATGCCTCAAAAGCAGACACTCTTGCCGCCCGTCTCAGAAGCATCAATTCAGAAGTTAATGTCGCTTCAATGCGTAAGCGTATTGATTATGAAACGCTCACATGGTGTCTGGCAGATTTTGACCTTGTGGTCGAAGCATCCGACAATTTCGAGACGAAATATGCCGTGACCGACGCCGCAGCAGCCTCCGGCAAGCCTTGTGTTTTCGGTGGTGTGAACGGCTTCAGAGGAGAAGTGCATACTCACCTTCCGGGAGGTGTGACCTATCGCGACATATTCCCCGAAGGTGGCGAACCGCCTTTGGCCGGCCCACGCCCGGTATTCGGCCCGGTGCCTGGTATTGTGGGTTCGATCCAGGCTGCAGAAGTGCTGAAAATCCTTACCGGCATCGGGCCGTCGCTGTCGTCTTCCATGCTCCTCATTGACACGCTGACCATGCAATTCAATCTCATTTCTCTTTCAGCACCTGAATGCAAATCGTAATAGCAATTTTTTGGCTCGTGCTCGGAGCCGTCCTCATTATCTGGGGAGCCGACCGGCTCACCGACGGGGCCTCCTCTCTGGCCAAACGCATGGGTATGTCCGACCTCATAGTCGGTCTCACCGTCGTGGCCTTTGGCACATCCGCCCCCGAGCTTGTTATCAGTCTGATATCAGCAATCCAAGGCTCTTCAGAACTGGCCATCGGTAATGTGGTCGGCAGCAACATCTTCAACGTCCTTGTCATCATCGGCGCCACCGCCCTGATTTCGCCCATTAAAGTAGTAAAAGGGTTGATGCTCAACGAGATTCCACTTGTTGTCCTATCCTCTATCGTGCTTCTCGCCATTGGGCTTCAGCCCGAGGTGAACCGCACCGACGGCATCATCCTCCTTTGCTTCTTCGCTATCTTCATGCGCTACGTGTTGGCCCAGGCCTCTGATTCAAAAGGCAAGCCCGCAGCCGCAGTCGATGAGCCGTCGATTCCCGAGATGCCGCTATGGAAAGCCTGCATGTGGGTAATTGTTGGATTGGGGTGCTTGGTCTATGGCGGAGACAGATTCGTAGCAGGTGCTTCCGGGATAGCCCGTGTGCTCGGAGTTGGCGAAGCCATAATCGGCCTCACTATCGTAGCCGCCGGCACATCCCTGCCCGAACTTGCAGCCTCAATCGTAGCAGCTCGCAAAGGACATCCCGACATGGCCATCGGCAATGTAATCGGAAGCAACATCTTTAACATCTTCCTCGTGCTCGGCACCGCAGCCACCATCACTCCGCTTCCATTCGGGGGCATCACGATGTTCGACCTCTGGATCCTCACCGGTTCATCCGCCCTCTTCTGGCTATTCGGTAGATTTATAGGCGACAAAACCATCACCCGTCTCGAAGGCGCCCTTCTCCTTCTCCTTTACATCGTCTACACCGTAGCCCTAATCCTCAAATCATAAAAAACCAACCGCCGGCACTTTTTAGGAGCCGGCGGTTATGATTTATTTGCCGAATAGGCCTGAGAGTTTGTCTTTGACAGTGTCTTGGATAGAAGAGGCGTCAATATGAGGGAGGAGTCCGGCCGTCTTGATTTTGTCTACGATTTCATTAAGTGAAAGTTTGCTTGTGTCGATTCCTTTGAGAAATTGAGTGACCGAAGAAATGTCGAATTTGTCACCGAATTTTTCTTTGAGCTGGGAGATGATGCTTTGAATGTCCATAGTTTCAGTTTTTGTGGGTTTAATTACTAACACAACGCATGACCACGGGTAAAAGTTTACAAAAAAGCCTCACGGATGTTGTGGATGGTGGAAGAATTTGGCCATTTCAATAATTTTTGCTACCTTTGTATCGAAAAATAATCCAATGAGTTTCGCTTGCTGATATCTTCAGAATAGTTTGAGGGTTTTGGCGAGTAATCGTATGGAAGATTATGACCTTACAGAGGTATAATTCTCGGGTTTTAGCGCTATCGTTCAGTCCTACAGCAGATGATGGCGAGGCGGTGAATACCCCGAAATTTTAATGCGATTTGTTGGTAATTGATTAGTGAAACTTCTGGAATTCATAGAGTTAGAACTTAAGGCTGAACGCTTGAAAATGTCAATAAGTGCAGCGGATAAAGCAGATGATTGCATCCGTGCGCTTCGGGCTTTCACTCCTGCCGGCGATTGCGACCTTCGGGATGCCGTGTTTTTTGATTTCTTGTATGAGTTTGGCCGCTTTCTGACCGCTGAATTTCCAAAAAAGTATTCTCCCTCTACAGCATCAGAGTGTTTGCGTACATTAAGAAAATACCTTCGCGTGGCTATTTCGCGTGGTTTTGTACCAAACATTGATATGGTGCCTCAGGTGATAGAACGATTGGAAACAGACTGTTGGCATATAGCAGAAAAAAACACTTCTCAGACTTATTCGCTTTTAAAACTGAAGACGAATGAGAGTGTGGCAACCCTCGCGCGTAAAATCGATGCTTGGCACACCAAAAGAGAGATGGATGCTGTAAGCAGTTCAGATCGAAGAGAGCGAGAAGAGGCTCTGACCTTAAGATGTGTGGCCATATATCTCTTTTGTTTGATGAACTACGGCATTGAAATCGAAGAAGCAATCCGTATAACGCGAAATATCGAATCCGATAACCTGTACATAGAGAAGGAGGGAATGAAACTTCCCGTAAATCAAGACTCTCTGAGGTTAGTAGCAGTATATAACGATCGAGCATCCACTCGAGAGCACCTTTTCTCCATCCTTGATAATAAGAAATATAAAGGAGATGCGCCTAAGGCCGCTTCCCTGGTATCAAAACGTGTAGCCAGCTATCTTTCTTCGCGAGGGATGTCTCTTTTTGCGCACAATTCAGTGTTTATTGATTGGGTAAATCTCGCGATAGAAAAAGGGCTCCCCATAAATGATGCCGAACAGATGTGGAAAAGCCGTCGAGGAAAAATCCCGGCTTCGGAAGCTGCAGGAGCAATGATTAAAGCACAAAACCTTTGCTCCAGCAAACCATCCGGGTTGACTGAAAAATGGTATCTTCTGAACGTGTTTTCTCCATCCATTAAGCGAGACAGGTTTATTCAGCTATTTGTAGCCTCCGGCATCATGGGATCTGAGGTAGAAGCCACAAAACGCATCTATGCACCTCGAGAAAATCTCATGGACCAGGCCAAGCAAACGCCGTCCATACTAAGCCGTTATGTATTTTTTCGTGCCACACCCGCTCAGGCGCAATACGCAAATATATTCAGCCCCTATGCCTATGTTGTAAAAGGAAGAGATAGGGGAGTCTTTGCAGAGGTCAAAGAACGCGAAATCGAGGAATTGCAAATTATGTTTCGCGATTTCCCCGATGCCGTAGAGCTCATCGATGGCGATAAATGGCTACAGGAGCACAACGCAGAAATCGTGGCGGGGAGCAAAGCCATAATTCGCAGCGGCAGCCTTGCCGGCAAAGAAGCCACCATTGTGCGCGTCAAAGGGCGCGACACCCAATCACCCACCTTTTTGCTCGAATACGTCCAAGGCATGATCACCTTCCAGACCAACCTCCCCGGCCTCGCCCTGGAAAT
>CAZNRK010000057.1:0-13469 GCA_964575435.1 uncultured Bacteroides sp. | reverse complement strand
CAGCCTCCACGGCAAGCTCGAGAAACTCCTGGGCTGGTAAGCGACAATGATCAGACGCATAGCATTCATTTCATTCCTTTTGGCCGTCTCAACTGTTTTTGCTCAAAAGAGCAAAATTGTTTCGGCGGAGTATACTTACTATGCTCCTGAGATGATGTCGGTAGAGGAAGCAAAACGTGTGGCAATCGACAGAGCAAAGATTCAGGCTCTTGCCGATGAATTTGGCACAATTGTTTCTCAGAATAATTCAACAGTTGTTTCGAATCAAAACGGGGAAAGCTCCACTCAATTTTTTTCACTTGGAGGAAGTGAGGTTAAAGGCGAATGGATAGCAGATAGCCGGGAGCCTGAAATTACTGTTACGTATATCGATAATGTCCTTGTCGTTAAAGCCAAAGTGTGCGGAAAAGCCATAGAGGCGAAGCGCGCAGCGTATGATCTTGAGATTCGCACTCTACGTAACGGCATGGATAGCGACGCATTTAAAAATGGGGACAGATTTACGGTTGACGTACAATCGCCGATCAATGGATATTTCTCAATTTGGCTTGCTGACGATAACCTTAAACAAGTGTATTGTCTTCTCCCTTATGAAAATGCGAACGGACAAGCGAGACCAATTCAAAGAGGGAAGAAATACACCTTTCTCTCCACCTCTGATGCAGAGTATCCTTACACCGAGGAAACAATCCTTACAACCGAAAAGCCTCGTGATGTCAATCGTCTCATCTTAATCTTTTCTACAAAGAGGTTCATTATGCCAATAACGGAGCAAGGCGAATACCTGCCAGAACTGAATTCGCAAAAGTTTGAAAAATGGCTTCAAAAAAACCGATCGAAGGATGATGAAATGTATATTGTGCAAAAGATTATCGAAATCTCTCAATAACAATTCCTATTAAAAACTAAGATACTTAAAACATGAAGAGACTCATTCTAATTATTTTTATCCTGACTTTTTTAGCGCCGTGTATGGGACTTTTCTCGTATACTGCATTCGGCCAGGAGAAGACAGCCAAAGTATATATTTACCGGAAGCAGACTATCGGATCGCCAAATAAGCCTGAGATAACAGTAAATGGCATGATGATTGGGCAATTGCCTAACAAATCTTACTATGAATGTATCGTACCGGCAGGCGATGTCCAAATAACCATGGATTTTTCTATGATGGGAGCAGAGCATGCCGAACTGAACTTTTTCGCAAACGAAGGTGAAGAGTGTTACGTGAAATCAAGCGTTAATATTTCCGGGGGCAGCCTCAATATGAACTTTTCCAAGGGAAATAAGCCTGACGTCTCCACAGGTTCGAAGAAAGATATGGGAGTTTCTGTGACATTATATAGGGTTCCGGAAAACGAGGGACAGAAACAAGTCAAGAAGTGCAAATTAAAAGATGTTGCGGATATGACACAATATGCCCCTTCGACCCAGACATATTATGCAGACAACGTCAGAGAGTCTCAGCCTGAGCAAATTTTGCCTCAAGCAGCTACTCAAACAAAAATCAAAGAAAGAACAAGCGATATTGACAAGGATATCCCTGTAACAAAAGACGAAAACGGCAATACTTTTGTACTGATTATTGCAAATGAAGATTACGCCTTTGTAGACAACGTTGAATATGCCTTGAATGATGGCAGAGCATTTAAGGAATACTGCGAAAAGACGCTTGGTGTGCCTGAAAGACAAATATGGCACTATGAAAATGCCTCATTGGGTATCTTGTCGAGTGGGGTAAACAAAATGGTTCAAGCAATGAGAATATTCGATAACGCTAATGCTATAGTTTACTATTGCGGGCACGGCATTCCTGATGAGAAGACAAATGAAGCTTACATTATCCCCGTAGACGGGAACGGCACTGATATCAACTCCTGTTACAGCCTTAATAAACTTTACAAGACATTAGGCGAGTCAAATACCGCACACGTCACTTACTTTTTGGATGCCTGTTTCACCGGTGCTAATCGAGAAGGATCAATGCTGGTGGCCGCTCGTGGCGTAGCACGAGAACCAAAGAAAGAAACAATCCAAGGAAACACCGTGGTTTTTTCTGCTGCCTCGGCTGATGAAACCGCAATGCCTTTCAAAGAAAAAGGCCATGGATTATTCACATATTTCTTACTAAAGAAACTGCAGGAGACTAAAGGCAATTTGACCTATGGAGAGCTTGCCGATTATATAACCGAAAAAGTAAAACGTGAGTCTTTTCTGAGCAACGATAAGCCTCAAAACCCTGTGGTTGCCACCAGCCCGAATCTTTCGAAGGATTGGAAAAGCATGAAACTTAAGTAACTTTAGATTTCTCTCGTCTTGTAAACCGATCTAAGTTCTTCCCTTGATTTTTTTGCTTTGCGTCCTGCACATTGTGGCGACTGCCGTGATCTCAGGGGGATTATATGAGCAACCCTGACTGTAATATGTCTTTATACAGGGGATTGCTTTCGTCGGGGGTCAACAAAACCGGCTCGATTAAGTTGCTTATCCTGCGCTTCAATCTCCATAATAAAGGTGTGTCTGCAAAATAATCATCATTAAGATGATCAACGATAACGGCTATGTCGATATCGCTGTCATTAGTGTGCGTACCCTTGCTGTATGAACTATATAAGTAAAGCGCTCTCAGTGGCAAGCGCTCAGCAACAGCTGCTTTATATTGTCGTGCTAATCTTATAGCTTGCTCTTTATCCATTTTCTCAGTTCGTCTGTCAGATTAATAAGTTCAATGCATCGCTCGAAATAAAGACTCCCCAATCTTCAAATTAGACAGGCAGCGAATCGAACGATTCGCTGCCTGTGTCTGTAGCGGGACTGAGAATTGAACTCAGGACCTCCGGGTTATGAATCCGACGCTCTAACCAACTGAGCTATCCCGCCGTTTGCGACTGCAAAGTTAGTGAGAATTTTCGAATTGTGCAAGACTCAGGGCATTTTTTTTGAAATTCTCGTGGTTTGGCGGGGGATTTTTTCAACAGGGGAACGGGGTTTTGAGAATATAAACTACGGATTTTGCCTTTCTGTGAATATAAAAACAACGGATTTAACGGATTATACGGATTATTTTTGGACCGATTAACAGGAGTACGGGAGAACAAGGTTTTGAGAGGGTTGACTGGGAGGCCCAGGGCGGCCCGCCGTGGGCAATAGGATAAAAAACTACGGGTTACGCAAAGAACAAGGTTTCGAGGGGTAAAAACTACGGATTACGCGGATTAAACGGATTTTTTATAGGGGACTTTTTTAATAGGAGTACGGGAGAACAAATGATGTAGGGTCGCCACTTGTGGCGACGAAGGTTGTAACTGCATGTTCTTTTTGGGCATTTGGTAGTCGCCACAAGTGGCGACCCTACGCTCAGAGGGCGTGTCAAGGGGTGCCGCGGGTCATTTTGTGAAATTTGTCGAGGGCCGAGCCGACCGCCACTTCCCAGTCATGTCGAGGGCGAGCCGCCCTCGACTTCCCGGCCATGGTAACGGACGCACCATGGTGCGTCCCTACAAAGGCCTCGGATACATCTTAAAAAAAAGATCCTCCGGGCGCTCTCGCAGTGACCGGAGGGACTAAAGCCAAAAGACATTCGTTTCAATTGCCTTGGTTTTCACTAAAAGTGTGTAGAGATTATATCATACTTACTTGTCTTGATAACACCTTTACCCGCCTTTGTGAAACGTCGGCGCGACGGCTACCGTACGAGTGCCAGACTTAGTCCGCTGCTATTTTGCATGGAATGTAAATAATTGTGTCTAAGAGGCAGGGTGTTATTTTCGATTGCAAAATTATAGCGAATTTTTGTGCTTGTCAAGAGTTTTGATGTTAAATCTTTGTATAAAATCGTTAAATTTAACTAAATTAGAAGTGACCAGACTTGCTAATTCATGCTATTTCTCTGATATTCAGGGATTTAAGTAAAATGAGGATTATCCCTTATATTCCAGCCTGAGGAAGCGCCGGGTGTCGGGTGTGACGGGGAAATGAGCTGACGGACGGAGGCCGACGGCCCAGAGGATCTCACCGTTGCGCGTGAGCAGGCGCAGCGAGCGCTTCTCGTCGGGGGAGAGCCGGGCATCGCGCATTACGTCGCTGAGCAGGCGGGTGGCGTGCATTCCGAAGGGCTGAAGGCGGTCGCCGCGTTGCCAGGGTCGGAGCTCGAAGAGGGGGTCGCCGCTAAGGATAGAGATGTCGAAATATGCGACGCGGGGGTTGCGTCGGGGTTTGAATTCGGCGATATCGTGCTCAGTGACAACAATATGCAGCGGGGAGAGGATGTCGCGCCGGAGCGTGACGGTTTCACTCCCGGACGGGGGCGAGGGCATGCTTGTGGGGATGAGGTGGAGGGTGCCGCGCGAGAGTTCGAGGCGATAATCGGGGGCAGAGAATGTAAGACCTGAGGCGGAGGCGGAGGCCAAGATGTTGTCAACGTGGGTCATGTTGAAGCCCATGGGGCGAAGCATCTCGAAGAGGAGCAGGCGAGCGTGGGGCTGCTCGCGCAGGAGGGAAGATAGGTCGAGCCGGTGGTCATGAAGATAACGCTCAGAGAGCTGCCTGATCTGATATTCATAAAAGTCACGGTTCTGGCTCAGGAAATCGATTGAGGCCAGCAAGCCGCGGTCGGCGTCGGGAAAAGCCTGACGCATGGCCGGCAAGACGCTGTGGCGCAAGCGGTTGCGCAGGTAGGCATCTGAGGAGTTGGAGGAATCCACGACGAAGGGCTGGCCCTTCAGGCGCAGATACTCCTCGATCTGCTCCCGGGAGGCCTCAAGCAGGGGGCGCACCACAAAACCGTGGCGGGGACGCATACCCGTAAGGCCGGTGAGCGAACTGCCTCGCATGAGGTTGAGCAGAAGGGTCTCCTCATTGTCCTCGCGATGGTGAGCCACGGCGATGGCCTGGGCCCGGAGGCGCTCCAGGAGGGAGTCGAACCACCGGTATCTGAGCTCCCGGCAGGCCATTTCCACGCTCTCGCCCGTAGCTTTGCGGCGCGCAGCCACATCAAAGTCTCTGACATAGAGGTCAATGCCGAGCCGGGAACAGAGGTCGCGACAGAGGCGCATGTCGCGGTTTGACTCCTCGCCGCGGAGGTGGAAATTGCAATGCGCGGCCACGCACGTATATCCCAGCTCATCCAGGGCCACGAGCAGGGCTACGGAGTCAGCACCGCCACTGAGGGCCACGACCACGGGGCGCTCGCCCGGCTCCAGAAGCCGGTGGCGGGAGATGGAAGATGAGATGATGTCAGTGAGCATTGCGGGGGTGATGGGTAAGGATTTCGCGGCGCAGGGCGGTGGTATCGGTGTGGAGGTAGATCTGGGTGGTGCCGATTGATTCATGGCCCAGCATCATCTGTATGGCGCGGAGGTTGGCGCCGCCCTCGAGCAGATGTGTGGCAAAGGAATGGCGCAGGGTGTGGGGCGAGATGGAGCGCCGGATGCCGGCTTTTTCGGCCAGGTCGCGGATGATGTAGAATACCATCACGCGCGAGAGGCGGCGTCCGCGGTAGCTGAGGAAGAGGATGTCTTCGTCGCCGCGTTTGGCTTGAATCTCACTGCGCCGATCGAGCCAGAGACGAATCTGGAGCATGGCCGACTCCGAGACGGGCACCATCCTCTGCTTGTTGCCCTTGCCATCGACGATGATGACGGCGCGGTCCCAGTCCACGCGGGAAAGGGTGAGATTGCATAGCTCGCTCACGCGCAGGCCGCAGCTGTAGAGGGTCTCGATGATGGCGAGGTTGCGCTGGCCGAAGTCCGAGCCCAGGTCTATTTCGGCCTCCATGGCGTCGATCTCCTCAATGGTGAGCACCTCGGGCAGATGCTGGCCAAGTCGGGGATTCTCGAGCAGGGCGGTAGGGTCGTCGTCGATAATCCGCTCCATGCGCAGGTACTTGAAAAATGACCGCAACCCGCTGATGATCCTCGCCTGGGAACGGGCACCGATGCCCAGGTCATGGAGCGAGGCGATGAACGTGTGCAAGTGCTCCTCGCGCACGCCGGCAAGGGAGGGCATGTCGGGCTCCGAGGTGATGAACTGCACGAATTTCTCCACGTCTTGCCCGTAGGCCAGACGCGAGTTCTCGCTCAATCCGCGCTCCAGGAGCAGATAGGCCTTGTATCCGTCGATAATTTTGCCGATTGCCTGCATTGGGGGTGATTTTTATGCAAAGATACAAAAAAGCGGGCACATCAGGGAGCGTATCTTGAAAAAAATGAGTAACTTCGCGCCCGAAATGCAAAAAACCGACGATAAGATTCTTAGCCTGTGGGGGCTGGTGGCCCTGGTGTTCGGTCCGATGATCGGAGCCGGCATCTACAACATAGCCCAGAACATGGCCGCCGGAGCCGGGGCCGGAGCCGTGATGATCGCATGGGTGATTACGGCCGTGGGGATGCTCACCCTGGTCTTTACCTTCAAGACCCTGGCCGATGCCCGTCCTGACCTTGACTCCGGTCTGTATCAGTACGCCCGTCTGGGCTTCGGGCGCTACGCAGGCTTCAACATGGCTTGGGGCTACTGGCTGTGTGCCGCTTTTGGCAACGTGGCCTACGCCGTAATGCTTAACGACGCCTTCGGCTCCTTCTTCCCTGCCCTGCTCTCACACGGCTGGCCCACGGTGGTCTTCGGCTCGGCGCTGATCTGGGGGATGTTCACCATCGTGGCCGCCGGCATCAAGACCGCATCCAACATCAACCGCATCATCACGGCTCTGAAATTCGGCAGCCTCATCATGGTGGCCGTGCTGCTGGTCATCCTCTTTGACATGGACCTCTTCACCACCGATATATGGGGGCGACTCTCCGACCTGGGCGGCCTCTCCGAGCAGATACGGAGCACGATGATGGTGACCCTGTGGTGCTTCCTCGGCATCGAAGGGGCGGCCATGATGTCGGCTCGCGCCAGGCGGGCATCCGACGTGGGCAAAGCCGGAGTGATCGGATTTTTCTGCGCCTGGACCCTCTACGCCCTCATCTCGGTGCTCTGCTTCGGAGTGATGACACAGGCTCGCCTGGCCGAGCTTGACGACCCCTCGGTGGCCTATGTGCTCAAGGACACATGTGGCGACTGGGCCTACTATTTCGTGGTGCTGTCTGTGGTGCTCTCGCTGTTGGGGGGCGCCGTGGCGTGGTTCATGATCTGCGCTCAGACCGCCTACACTGCTGCCGGCGCCGGCATCTTCCCCAACCGCTTCCTCAAGCTTAATCGCCACGGAGTGCCCACCTTCGGTCTGCTGGTGGGGTGTGTGGTCATGCAGGTCTTCCTGTTGATGGTGATGATGTCAGAATCGGTGTATCTGGCGGCCATCAACGTCACCAGCATGATGGTGCTCCCGGCCTACCTCTTCAGCGGCCTCTTCCTGTGGAAAGCCGGCCTCGACCCCGCGCGCTATCTCTATCGCAACAACCAGCGCCGGGCCATGAAATGCCTCACCCTGGGCGTGGCATGCACCATCTACTGCCTCTGGCTCATCTACTCCGGCGGCCTCGACCTGCTGCTGCTCACCTCCATCTTCTACCTCGGAGGCACCCCCTTCTACCTGCGCGCTTGCCGCGAGCATCCCAACCCCGGCTCGCCCCGCTATTTCACCCCCGCCGAGCTGTGCGGCCTGGCCCTCATCATCCTCTGCACCCTGGCCTCGCTCTGGCTCCTCGCCACCGCGTAATCCCTCCCTCCTTAGGGGAGGGCTCAAAAGCGCCAACCGGAGGACGAATGCGTATCCACAGGTTAAAGTGTATTTTTCTCCCTATAAAGCCCTATTTCTTTTGTTAATTAAGGTTAAAGAGCATAAAAATACGTAATATTATTTAAATTGTTTCGTTAGTCAATTAGAAAATTAATAACTTTGTACTCGCAATCAGGGGCTCCTATCTTCCAATGCATGAACTTACCATGCTAACAGTTGTTATATTTTAAAAACCAATGCGATAATAAAATGGGCACATTAGCTGATAAAGTACTTGAGTATTTGGAATCAACTCCTTCTGAACAACTCCGCAGGGATTGGGATGAGCTAAAACAATGGAATACTCAAGGTCCGAATATTTTAGATGTTATCTCAAATTACGGTCAGGGCACCATCGTCTTGCAGACTCCTCTGCTTTCCGACGCAGAAAAAGTTCAAGAAGTAAAAGATGATTTTCCCAATTCATATAATTCATCATCCAAATCGTTATGCATGGCGGCTTAAAAAAAATTAACGCTCCGATAGAAGCTGCTTTTAAATTTGTTGACTACAAATTTACTGAAGCGTCAATCAATTTAGGCAACTTAAATGAAAACGACAATTTAACCATCGTCTTCAGTCCTTCAGGTGTGTACAATCCTAAAAACGGAATTTATAAATTGCATTTAGGGCTTGTTGCATTAGCTGAGGAGTCAAAGGAAATAATCATTGAAGTTAATTGTGTAGCCGACTTTAGCTTTATAACCCCCCTTGAACTTGCCGATTTACCTCCTTACTTTTATGCAAACACCACGGCAATTATTTACCCCTATATTCGTGCTTTCGTAAGCACATTATCCGTGCAAGCGAACTATAATTCAATCGTCCTTCCCACCCTCAATATATCAGCATTAGCCGATGAATTAAAGGCTAATACAGAAATTGATGAATCTTTAGGAGAATAGTTAACCTCAGAATTTGTAGATTTTGAAACGTACAGTCTATCATACGGTACGTTCCGGTATCAATAAAGCGGATATCCAAAGAAAGGCTCCATTTAAAAGTCAAGATAAACCGGGTCAGCTTAAAGAATGGTTAGGAACCGGTTATTACTTTTGGGAAACTTTTGATCAATTAGGGAAATGGTGGGGTGATGTCCATTATAGACGTTTTGGCAAGCATTATATCATCTTTGAAACACAGTTTGATTGCCCGGATGAATTTTTACTTGATTTGGTCAGCAATACCGAACAATTAAAGGATATTCAAGTTATTGTTGATGCCCTCAGAAAGAGGCCCGAGATTACTGATTCAGAATTCACCGCTCAAACCATCATTAATCTGATTTGTAATAAAGCCAAAGTACCATATAAGGCTATTCGCGCTTATGGCCAAGAAAGCTCAAGAGCTGAAGATATTAATCAATACAAATGTTATTTCAATACTCGATCATTCTTTCATGGTTGTCCGGAAATACAGATCTGCGTAAGAGACCTAAAGGTTATAAAACGCCCTATGATATTGTATTATTGTAGTGAAGATCACATTGAGGATAAGTGGACGATATAATCTTCCAAAAGAGGTTCTTCCCTTATTCAGTATCGAAATTATGCCAATGGGGTGCGCCCAGACCCTGCCTTATACTCCTACAATGTATTTTCCTTTCGGGAAATGAGAAATTAGCCATGTGAGCGCATAGCCGGTCAGTAGGGTTATGAATGCAATTAAGAATGTACGGGGAAATATATGGATTCTACTTCCTTCAAAGAGTCCCCAGTATAAATCTCTTGCTATATAGATGTGGGTCAGATATATCCCAAAGGAATATTTTGCCACGTGGGAGATAACTTTTTGGAGGCGTTCACTCAATCTTATATTCTGCATTATTGTATATAACAAAGCCACAAGAATAGCGCTGCCAATCTGCAAATTATCTAAAAGAGGAGCAGAATCTTGACCCCGAGATTCTACAAAATAAATCGCCACCGGATATGCAATTGCACCGGCCAGGAGAGATATAAACTTCAGATTAAATCCTATTTTGATGGGGTAGCGGTTAAGGTATAGTCCCATTATCCAATAACCCAAAAATCCGTAAAAATAGCTTAGCGGCCATATATAATTTCCTTTAATATTCAGAAACGACTCCGTTTCAGGCACGAAGAAGGCAAACCAAGGATATATCATATTCACCAGCCACAGCCCCAAAAACAGCTCGATTTGCCGCTTCGATGCTTTCTGAATCCATGGAGAAATAAATGGCGCAAAAAGATATAATCCCGCCATTGCATAAACAAACCAATATACGCCTATCACGGGTTC
Organism: uncultured Bacteroides sp.; assembly: GCA_964575435.1. Lineage (GTDB taxonomy): Bacteria > Bacteroidota > Bacteroidia > Bacteroidales > Muribaculaceae > CAG-873. The sequence continues at coordinate 3,490 of CAZNRK010000057.1, read as the reverse complement.
AAATGGGATATGAAGAAGGGTGAGAAGGGTCTGGTCTAATGTTCCATTATGCATCCATGCATGCAAACTCACTCCCAATATTGACCAAATGATTAAGGGGGGTAAAAGTTTCAAAAAGCGCCTTTTGTAGAATTTTCTCATACTTACCACTACAGGTAAAAGCACTGTGCCGGATAGAGCCAGAAAAAGCTCTGACGAGGGCGATCCAAGAAAAGATAACCCGAACAACCATATTCCGTCCTTTGCGGGATTGTCAACGGCCATTGCTGAGTGCGTGAGCAAAACAAGAAAACATGCGAGCACACGCAAATTATCAATATAAAATAAACGTGGTTTGGAGGCAATCTCGTTATTTTGAGCCATAGGATGTAGCAGCCTTGGCTCTCTGCAAGGATGATTTGGAAGAATAAAAAAGCGTGAGAGCTATACTTTTTGCTCGTTCCCCTGCTTGAGGCTCTGGAATTGCCCGGTAAAGAAGAACGAGCAAACTTGCAGAAGCCTCACGCAGAATATGATATACGCCCTCACCCAACGCTCACGCGTCGGGCTTGAGGGAGGATACACATATCCACATAGACATCTACCGTTTGCCACATCCTTGACTTTACCTAAGAAATTTTCCAGATTTCAAGCAGTCAAGAAAGAGCGTAGAGTAGAACGCTTTTTGTATGTATCGCATCCAACATGCTTGACCCTACAGCAGGCTTCCGCAAGTCGGTTTGCGTTGCAAAGTTAGCTAATTTATTGTCAAACGCTTGGGATTCAGTTTGAAATCCTTGGCATTTAACTATATTTAACAATAGTCGGAGGGTTATTTTTTGTATTTTGCGTAGGCGCGGGCGAGCTTGGTGTGATAGCCGCGGCGGGCGTAGGAGGGGCCGTTGTAGCCTCTTGCGAAGGCTGCCCAGTTGCGCGTCTTAAGGTGCTTGTCAAGACCTGTGGTGCGCAGGAATTGAATAAATAGTTCCAACTGCTCGCGCTCGCTGCGTGCCATTTTCCGGGCAAAATCCACCGCGGACTCCGCCCCGCATTTGCGCCAGTTAAAGCCTCCGATCTGAAACATGCCCCAGAACGTGCCTTCTATTGCAGCGACCGTATCAATGGTCAGAGCCGACTCCAGGCGCGCCTGCTGAGCCGGGGAATATCCGCCGTACTTGGCGCGATTGGGTGCCGCAAACACCACCGGATGGGTCTTTGCGTACTTCGTAAGGTTGATATTGTGCCGCTTAGCCATGGCTCGAAACATCGACAGGTCAAAGTTAATGAGTGGGTGGCCCTCCTTCCAGAAACCCTTGTGCTGCACCCCGGCTTCAATCTCCACAACAGCGCGGATGGCGGCGACGTCGACTCCCAGCTCTGCGGCCGCTTCCTCAAAGTCACGTTCGGTCAAGGTTAGGGAGCGGTGCACGATGGAGTCAGGCACTGCGCCTGCTGCGGCAAGCGAATCAATCGCTTCTACCTCCGCCTGCGGAATCTGTGGCTGCACGCAGGAGAGAAACACTGGCCAGCAGCCGAGAATCAGGAAAGTAAGAAGGGTTTTCATGGCACGGGTTGATGATTAATAATCGGAAAAGAACTTCGGCTTAATCTGGATGCCGATGCGGATCATCGACTTAAACTTATTATATTCCAGCAGTCCCTCTCCGTAGCCATTATAATATTGTATAAAAAGATACTCATTGGCATTTTTCCACAGCCGCATCCCCGCTTCCAGAATCACATTATAATCAAGCTTCCACCCGCGCCGCTTCACCAACGTGCACGAGGCATTGAAGCGGCCGTCGTTTGACATCACCTGCACCCCCGCCTGATAAATTCCGCAATAGTCCAGAATATCCTTATTATTCTCCCCGTCAACAATCGGGATCCAGGCCTTGCCGTGCACCATGAGATTTCTATCCACCATGATGTTGGCTCCCAGAGAGATGCGGTTCCACGAACGTGAGGCCTCGCCATCCTTGCCATTGCTCTCATGCTCGATCTGGAACGTCAGCTTACCTATGTAGCTATTGCGGATAAAAAGCGGCTTAGCGATGCCCAGACCCGGGTTGAAATTCAGATCGGTCATCGGAAGGGACTCCTCAAATACGTTCCAAAACACCTTCTGCGTGTAGAAAAGATACAGATACGTGTGCCATGGCAGGGTGCTTCGGGTCAGTTTCTGGGCAATCGAGATCTGGAACTTCACATTGCTGTTATGCTTGTTCATCTTGTGGTTCAGCGGACCGCCTCCCACAAAATAATTATCCTTATACAATCCAAAATAAGGCTCCGAGTCAAACTCCCGAATCAAACTATCGCGACGAGCCCTTCCGCTTGGAGCAGCAATAATCTGCGCCGAAGCCTCAAACCCCACCGCAGCCAAGACTGCAAAAAACACAAAAAGCAAAAACTTTCTATACATCTCAAATAAAGACATTAAACAAAATAAACAGCAAAACTACTTTGCTCTTGGGGGCCAAAACCCGCAGCATTTCGGCTCCAAGAGCAAAATCCACCGCAAAAATACAAAAATCCACCCAAACCATCAAATCCCCCGCCCTTTTCTCAGTAGTTGAGGGTAAAACTCGGAGGCGCGGCCTCTATAGAACTGAAATGGATTGCTAAATCAAACGAAACGGACTTGACTTAATTCAGTCCCAAATGAATGCAGGGCGTTGTTGATTTTCGCAACTGTACGCGCTGAGGGATTACGATGGCCGGTGATGTAGTGAGAAAGCTGACCCTGTGCCACGCCGGTAATGCGCGAGAGCCCGGCTAAAGTTAATTTCCCGCTGTAATAGCTAAGAAATGAAACTACATCGTAAGAGGGCTCAAATTTAAGATCTGCGATTTCCTCAGGAAAGTCAGCGCGGAAAGCATCCACTACAGCAATAAAATCATCGTATGCTTCGCGTGCAGATGCCCCTTCTCCAATGGCATTGAAGTGGAGATTGTTGTCATCGGGCATATATGCACTATAAAAGCCGTCCTTTGCCCGTTCAATAAATACTCGTATAGTTTTCATATTTCATCTTAGGTTTTGATGGAGTGCAAGGGTTTAGACCCCGCTGCTGATTATTTTTTCTTTTCAATTCCGGCTGAAATCAGGATGGATTTAAGCGTTCCGGTAGCGACTTCGTGAGAGCCGTGGTTGCTTGTTGTAAACTTAACGCCGGTTTTGGGATTAAGCCAAAGCGGATGGCCGGCTCTTTGCTCGCCTAACTCGACCATTCCGGCTTTGCGGAGGATTTTGTGAAGCTCCCTATACTTCATGTTGTTTGGATATTAATTGACACTGCAAAGATAATGATATTATTTTTAATATCAAAATATTACCTTTATTTTTTGAAAAAGATAGCGGAAGCGAGGGCCGAATTTTGTTTTGAGGGGTGCGAAAAATTAAAAAAGTATAAATATTGCATTTTTGTTCGTCTTTATGACAAAGATCTGACCCATCCTGATGACTAAAATAAAAAAAGAGACAATCATAAGATTGTCTCTGTGTGTG
>CAZNRK010000056.1:3278-13490 GCA_964575435.1 uncultured Bacteroides sp. | reverse complement strand
CTCTACGGCATGAAAGTGATGAGCGAAGGCCTGCAGAAAGCCGCCGGCGACCGCCTTCGCAACATCCTCTCGGTAATGACCCGCAACCGATTCACAGGTCTGATGACCGGAGTCGGCATCACAGCCCTCATCCAGAGCTCCTCGGCCTCAACCGTGATGGTCGTCAGCTTCGTCAACGCCGGTCTGATGACCCTGGCCCAGTCAATGGCCGTAATCATGGGCGCCAACGTCGGCACCACCTTCACCGCCTGGATCATCGCCCTCTTTGGCTTCAAAGTCAACATCTCCCTCTTCATCCTCCCTCTGATCGGCCTCTCGGTGCCGCTGCTCTTCTCAAGCAAAAGCCGCACCAAGAGCATAGGCGAATTCCTCATCGGCTTCTCCTTCCTCTTCATGGGCCTGGACATGATCAGCCAGTACGTCCCCGACCTGCAGAGCAATCCGGAAATGTTTGCCGTGCTCAGGCAGTATGCCTCCATGGGCTTCTGGTCTATCGTTATCTTCCTGATGGTGGGCCTGTTGGTCACCGCCCTGATCCAGAGCTCGGCAGCCATGTTTGCCATCGTGCTGATCATGTGCTCGAAGGGATGGATCACCTATGAGCTGGCATGTGCCGTGGTGCTCGGCAGCAACATCGGCACCACCATCACCCCCCTTCTGGCCTCAATGAGCGGAAACGTGGCCGCCAAGCGCACCGCCATGGGCCACCTCCTCTTCAACGTCCTCGGCACCCTCTGGTGTCTGGCCATCTTCATCCCCTTCGCCAAATTTAACTGCTGGCTCACCGAGGCCATCGGCCAAGGCAACCCCGACGACCTCTTCACCTTCGTCAACGACCTGGAGCAGACCGACCCCGACACCTACAACCACCTCTTCGACAATTCCCTCCCCGTGGCCCATCCCGCCATGCACAAGATCGCTGTGATGCAAAACAGCGTATCGTTCGGCCTCTCGATCTTCCACACCACCTTTAACGTCGTTAACGTCATGATCATGATTTGGCTCACAAACGTTTACGTTAAAATCGTAGAGCGCCTCGTGCCCGCAAAACACAAAGAAGAGGAGGAATTTAGCCTCAAATTCATCTCCTCGGGCATCCTCTCGGCCTCAGAGCTCAACATCACCCAGGCCGAGAAAGAAATGGCCGTCTACGCCGAGCGCGTCGGCCGCATGATAGGCATGGCCCAGGACCTGATCCACACCGAGCCCGCCACCGAAAAATTCAACACCCTCCTCTCCCGCATCGAAAAATACGAAGACATCTCCGACCGCATGGAGATCGAAATCGCAAACTACCTCAACCGATGCGCTCAGGGCCGCCTCTCTGACCAAGGCAAACTCCACATCGCCGCCATGCTCAACATCATCAGCGAAATCGAGAGCATAGCCGACTGCTGCTTCGGTGTGGGCAAAATCATGACCCGCAGAATCGATGCAGGAGTAAAATTCAACAAAGAAATCGACGACAACATCGACCTCCTCTACAAATACGTAAAAGAAGCCATGGACATGATGGTGGCCATGCTCGAAAACATCGAGCACGTCAGCGAGCGCCAGATCATCGACTCATACAACAAAGAGCGCGAAATCAACAACCTCCGCAACACCCTCCGCACCCAGAACGTCCCCAACATCAACGCAGGCCATTACGAATACCAAGCCGGCATCTACTACATGGACATCATCTCCGACCTGGAAAAGACAGGCGACTACATCATCAACGTCGTCGACACCATCCGCGACCAATTCTCCCCCACCCACCAGTCCTGACCCCGACCGGCTGGATACCGCATCTCCATGGCTCAAAAGAGTAGGGTCGCCACTCGTGGCGACTGTTGGCCGAGAAGCCGCGGTTTTAGAGACCGGTCGCCACAAGTGGCGACCCTACACTCGATAATCCGTTTAATTCGCGAAATCCGTAGTTTTTTCAACAAATGTGGCGGCCGAGCCGACCGCCACCGTCCAGTCAGAGGGCGAGGATGAACATTCCCCGCGTCTGTGGCGTTATGTGTATATAAGAATGAAAATAGATTTTAAACGGTTAGTTTTCAAAGCGTTTAAATTCTCCGGACATTCGTAACATATTAACTACACACATAACACCTACTTATCATGAAAGAATTGAATTTTTATGGACAGAGCCGCTGGTGGTGGCTTATCCTTGTGATTGGTATCCTGATGATCATCGGCGGATTCGCCTACTGGGTATGGCCCGTGATGGGCTACGCCGTGGCCTCGCAACTTTTCGGCTGGCTGCTCGTTGTGGCCGGCGTGGTGCAAGTTTGCGTCTCAGCCGGCAACAATCGTCCGCAGGGCTGGGGCTGGTGGCTCGCCGGCGGCGTCATCAATATGCTTATCGGCTTTATGATGGTGCGCAGCGTTGTGCTCTCTGAGGCTGTGTTCCCCTACTTTATGGCGTTTTTCTTCTTCTATTGGGGCATCGAGTCGCTCATCTCAGCCTGCGGTCGCAGACGTCGCTACTGGGTGCTGGGCCTCATCAACGGTATCCTTGAATGTGTGATCGGCTACTTCTTCCTCGAATCAGGCTTTGCCTCTGTAGCCTTCATGACATCATTCCTGGTTTCCATCGCCTTCATCTACTGGGGATTCACCATCTCGCTTGCAGGTTTTGAAATGAAACCCGAAACCAAATAATCCATAAATAAAAATACACATCATAACAATCCCCCCAACAAACGTGCTCTACTCAGAGCACGTTTTTTCTGTTTTTTTTGGAGTTTTTGGCGGAAATTTTTGGTAATTACGCTGTTACGTTGTACCTTTGTTAAACTTTTCTTCCCCGCGGATGTCTAAGGATAAAAAAACCACACTGTTATGCTTACGATGAAAACATACTTTGCCGCTTTGGCTCTGGTTGCGCTCCCGATGGCGGGACTGGCGCAAGATTATGATGATTTATATTACAATCCTGACAAGCCGGCTAAATCGTCGACAAAGACTCAGAAGAAGGCTGCCACTCAGCAGCAGGTGCCCTTGAGCTATTATAATTATGATTATACCACGCTGCCGGGGTCTGACTCCTACACCGTGAACACCGGCTCCACCCTCGATGTGGACTCTTACAACCGCTACGGGCACTTCCTGGTGACCGACACTGTGGCGTATGATTCCATCACCCCGGATTTGTTTGCCAACACCCGACGCATCGAGCGGTTCCACAACTCCGACATTATTTCCAACACTGAAAACAGCGATCTGGCCACCTATTATTATTCCCAGCAGCCGCAGGAGATAAATATCTATGTCTCCAACCCCAACCCCTTCCCTTCGGGCTGGTATTGGCGCTACGGCTCGCCCTGGTATGATTGGAGCTGGAATTACGGCTGGAGCGTCTACGATCCGTGGTACTACACCACCTGGGGCCCCTCCTGGTCATGGTCATGGAGCTGGGGCTCGCCTTCCTGGTCATGGGGCTGGGGATGGAATGGCGGATGGGGTCACGGATTCTATCCGGGCTATTATCCCGGTTGGGGACCGGGCCACCATCCCGGATGGGGACCGCAATGGGGATATCGTCCCACAGGTCCCGGGTCATCGCGTCCGCTGCCTCCCACAGGCTCTTCCGGCACTTATCGTCCCGGCTCAGGCTCGCTCTCATCAGGCTATAACCGACCCGGCAACATGGGCCGCCCCGGCTCAGGCACTACCGCTTCGAATCGCGGCACATCCACAGGCTATCGCCCCTCGACATCCGGGACCACCACTTCCGGGACGCTTTCGCAGCCCGTTGACTCCCGCGCCCGCACCACGCACACTACCCCCGCCACAGGCGTAGGCACCTCTACCTCTTCGGGCCGCCACGTCTCCACAGGCACCTCTACCGGCAGCGGCCGCACGGGGTCATATAATGCCTCCGGCCGCGTAGGGTCAAGCTCTTCCAACAATTCCTCTTCCCGCACCTCAAGCTCTTCGAGCTACACTCCCTCTCGCTCCTCGGGCTCGAGCTACAGCGGCGGCTCCCACTCCTCAGGCTCTCACAGCGGCTCTTCGCGTTCGGCCGGCAGCGGCTCGGTGGGTCGCGGCAGGAGATAATGCCGACACTTTCCTCCTCGACCACCATGTGTGACCAGCACTCATAAATCCCCCTTTTTCACAACAATTATTCTTCCTTCGATTGATAATATTACAATGAAAAAATCCCTCCTTGCTCTCCTTCTGTGCGTGCCGGCTGCCGGCATGGCACAAAGCGCTATCGATGCTATGCAGATCACTCAGCCCGACTTCAAGGGCACAGCCCGCTTCATGTCGATGGGCGGCGCATACACCGCTCTTGGCGGCGACCTCTCGGTCATGGGTCAGAATCCTGCCGGCATCGGCGTGTATCGAAATTCCGACATTGGTGTCACCCTCGATATCAATTTCCAGAACTCATCCACAGAGCCTGCTTTTGCCGGTTTCCCCTCCAAGAAATCGCAAACCAAGGCCTATTGCACCAACTTCGGCTACGTGGGCGCCACCAACTTTGACGGCCCTATGAAGACCTTCAACTGGGGCGTCAGCTACGGCCGCACCGTGAGCTTTGATCGTGTCTACAACGGATACTTAACCCCCACATCAACCTCCCTCTCCAACTATATCGCCGCAATCTCCGATGGCATCCCCGCCCAGGACCTGAATTTCGGCAACGGCTACAATCCCTACCAGGATTCCGACAATCCCTGGCTCAGCATTCTGGGCTACACCACTTACCTCATCCGCCCCGCCAAAGGCAATACCTACGAAGGCCTCTACCAAAAAGGCACCGTGGGCGATGCCCTCTATCAGGTGCGCGAGCGCGGATACGTAGATGAATACAACATCGCCTTTGGCGGCAACGTGGAGAATATGGTCTACTGGGGCCTGGACTTCGGCATCACCGATATCGACTACTACCGCCATGCATTCTACTCCGAGAGCATGGAGGGAGCCCTCATCCCCGTCTACGGCGACAGCTACGCCACCGGTAACGCCGGCTTTGACCTCGACAACAACAAGCACATCAGCGGCTCGGGATGGAACATGAAATTTGGCTTGATCTTCCGCCCGGTCAACGAATTTCGCGTGGGCCTGGCCGTGCACACCCCCACCTGGTACAAGCTCTCGCACGGCTACGACGCCACCCTTGATTACAGCTACTACAACCCCGCCAACGGCAACGCCCAGACCAACACCATCGCCGGCGACAACTACACCGATAACGCATACTTCAACTGGCGCCTCAATTCCCCCTGGAAGCTTATGGTGGGCATGGCAGGCATCTTCGGCACAAACGCCATCATCTCGGTCGACTATCAATTTGACGCTTACAGCTCGATGAAGGCACAGGTGCCCTACTACGACACATTCGATTTCATCACCGATTACGTGGATGACACCTACGTGAACCAAGACATCAAAGACTACTTCCAAGGCGCTCACACCCTGCGCGTCGGTGCTGAATATCGCGTGACGCCACGCTTCAGCGTGCGCGCCGGCTTTAACTATCGCGCCTCTTACGTTAAGAGCCGGGCTGCCGACGGCGCTGTGGAAATCTACACCTCCGGCACCGATCCCTCTTACAGCTTCGACAAATCCGTGACCCACTTCTCCCTGGGCCTGGGCTACAAGTACAAGTCGTGGTACATCGACGCCGCCTACGTCTACAAAAACCGTCAGAGCACCTACCACGCCTTCACCGATTACGACGGCTTCCGCGCTCCGCAATCCAAGCTCACCGACCACAATTCCTCGCTGGTCCTCTCCACCGGAATCCGCTTCTAAGCACCCTCCCGGCAAAAAACTTGGCTAAAAATTTGGTAAGCTCGGAATTTATCACTTATTTTGTAATCAAAATTACAGAATCACCAAATTTATTATCATGAAACCCTACGTATTAGGCATAGACATCGGTGGCACGAACACCGTTTTCGGCATCGTTGATGCCCGCGGCGCCGTGATCGCCAGCTCTTCAATCAAAACTGCTAAACACCCCAAAGTAGAGGACTACGTCGATGAGCTCTACACAGAAATAATGCGTCTGCTCGAGCAGCACGACGCCGTTGACAAGGTGCAAGGCATAGGCGTGGGCGCTCCTAACGCTAACTATTACACCGGCACCATCGAGGGCTCGGCCAATCTCATTTGGGACGGCTTCATCCCTCTGGCTCAGATGCTTGAAGAGAAATTCAACATCCCCGTGGCCATCACCAACGACGCCAACGCCGCCGCAATCGGCGAGATGACCTACGGCGCAGCCCGCGGCATGAAAGACTTCATCATGATCACCCTGGGCACAGGCGTGGGTTCGGGCATTGTGGTCAACGGACAGCTTGTCTACGGCCACGACGGCTTTGCCGGCGAGCTCGGCCACATGACCGTAAAGCGCCACAACGGCCGCCTCTGCGGCTGCGGCAAGTCCGGCTGCCTCGAGGCCTACTGCTCGGCCACCGGTGTGGCCCGCACTGCCCGCGAGTTTATCGAAATCCGCCAGGAGCCCTCTCTGCTGCGCAATATCGACATCGATGAGATCACCTCTAAAGACGTCTACGATGCTGCCATGCAGGGCGACAAGCTGGCAAAAGAAATCTATGAATACACAGGCAAGATCCTGGGCGAGGCCATGGCCGACATGATGCTCTTCTCCTCTCCCAAGGCCTTCATCCTCTTCGGCGGCCTGGCCAAGAGCGGAGACCTGCTGCTCAAGCCCCTGAAAGAGGCTTTGGACAAGAACCTGATGTTTGCCTTCAAGGGCAAACCCCAAGTGCTCCTGAGCGAGCTCAAAGAGGCCGATGCTGCCGTGCTCGGTGCATCTGCCCTGGGCTGGGAAGCCAAGCAAAACGAGCATTAATCCCCTACCCCTCGCTCATAGAGGCACCTTGATCTCAAGCCCGCCTTAATATTAGGTACACCTTGATTTATGTCCCTCTTAAATATAAGACCCCGAAGCTGCACGCTTTGGGGTCTATCATATTATAGATTTGCCGAGGGGGATTTGCATTTTAGAGCGGTTTTTCGTAAATTTGCGCGTTAATTGTATTTTTACGCTAATCATCAGTTTTTCAAGATATGAATATCGCAATTGTTGGCACGGGATATGTCGGACTGGTCTCCGGAGCGTGCTTCGCCGAAATGGGCGTTGATGTGACCTGTGTAGACATAAATGAAGAAAAAATCAGCAACCTGCGCCAGGGCATAATTCCCATCTATGAGCCCGGACTGGACGATCTGGTCAAGCGCAACGTGGCCGCAGGTCGTCTGCATTTCACCACAGACCTCACCAGCTGCCTCGACGAGGTTGAGCTTGTGTTTTGCGCCGTGGGCACTCCGCCTGACGAGGACGGTTCGGCCGATCTGAGCTATGTTGTAGAGGTGGCCCGCACCTTCGGCCGCCACATCAACCATTACACCATCCTTGTCACCAAATCCACAGTGCCCGTCGGCACCTCCAAAATCGTGAAAGCCACCATTCTTGAGGAGCTGGCCCGAAGGGGCATTGACGTGGACTTTGATGTGGCCTCCAACCCCGAATTTCTCAAAGAAGGCGCTGCCATCAAGGACTTTATGAGCCCCGACCGCGTGGTCGTAGGCGTTGAGAGCGAGCGCGCACGCAAGGTCATGGAGCGCCTCTACCGCCCCATGCTCCTCAACAATTTCCGCATCATCTTCATGGACATCGCCTCAGCCGAAATGACCAAATATGCCGCCAACGCCATGCTCGCAACCCGCATCTCATTCATGAACGACATTGCCAACCTCTGCGAGCTCGTGGGGGCCAACGTCAACATGGTGCGCAAGGGCATTGGATCGGACGCGCGCATCGGCACGAAATTCCTCTACCCCGGCTGCGGCTACGGCGGCTCGTGCTTCCCCAAAGACGTCAAAGCTCTGATCCACACAGCCCGTCAGCACGGCTATTCCATGAACGTAATCGAAGCCGTTGAGACCGTCAACGAGCGCCAAAAGAGCATCGTCTACGACAAGCTCGTGAGCGCCTTAGGCTCGGTCAAGGGCAAACGCATCGCCCTGTGGGGCCTGGCCTTCAAGCCCGAGACCGACGACATGCGCGAGGCCCCGTCGCTCGTCGTTATTGACAAATTGCTCAACGACGGAGCCGAGGTGGTGGTCTACGACCCCGTGGCCATGGACGAGTGTCGCCGCCGCATCGGCGACCGTGTCATCTACGCCAAGGACATGTACGACGCCCTTGTCGACGCCGACGCCATGGCCCTCCTGACTGAGTGGAAATCCTTCCGCCTGCCCTCCTGGGGCGTGGTGCGCAAAGCCATGCGCGGCTCAATAATCGTGGACGGCCGCAACACCTTCGACCCCGTTGAGCTCCACGAAGAAGGCTTCAACTACACATGCATCGGCCTCTGAATATATACTCCTAACTCCTAACCCCAAACTTGGGAAATGCCGAGGGCGAGCCGCCCTCGACCTCCCAGTCAAACTCCTAACTAAAATGGTAGTCTTTGACCTTGACGACACATTATATAAAGAACACGCCTACGTGCTCTCAGGCTATAGCGCCGTGGCCCGTCAAGTGGCTCAGATCTCAGGCAGCAATCCCGGCAAAGTGCTCGCAGAAATGCTTGCCTCCCACGATGCCATGGCCGCTGCCTCGCGCCTGAGCGGAATGCCCGTGCAGATGTGGGTCGACCTCTACCGCAACCATTACCCCTCCATAGCCCTTGACCCCGCCGCCCTGCATCTGCTCACCGAGCTCAAAGCCAAGGGCATGGCCATGGCCATGATCACCGACGGCCGCTCAGTCGGCCAGCGCAATAAATTTCTTGCCCTCGGCCTTGACCGCTTCATCCCTCAGGAGCGGTTGCTGATCTCAGAGGAGACAGGAGCCGAAAAAACCTCCCCGCTGGCCTTCCGAAAGCTCATGGAGGCCAACCCTGAAGAGCGCTCGTGGACCTACATCGGCGATAACCCCGCCAAAGATTTCATCCACCCCAACGCCCTGGGCTGGACCACCATCATGCTCCGCGACAACGCCAACGAAAACGTGCACCCGCAGACCATCCCGGCCTCCCCCGGTGCCCGTCCCACCCACACAATCCTAACCCTCCAACAGGCCTTACAGCTTATCCCCGATATAAAATGAAAAAAGCTCTCATCACCGGCATCACCGGCCAGGACGGCTCGTATCTGGCTGAGTTCCTGATAAATAAAGGCTACCAGGTGCACGGCATCATGCGCCGGGCTTCAACCTTCAACACCGAGCGCATCGAGCACCTCTACCTCGAGCAGTGGGTACGCGACATGCACGCCGGACGCGCCCTCAACCTCCATTACGGCGACATGACCGACTCCTCCTCCCTCACCCGCATCATCGCCGAAGTGCGCCCCGATGAAATCTACAACCTGGCCGCCCAGAGCCACGTGAAGGTGTCGTTCGACGTGCCCGAATACACAGCCGACACCGACGCTGTGGGCACCCTGCGCCTGCTTGAATCCGTGCGTCTGCTCGGGCTCGAGCATCAGTGTCGCATCTACCAGGCCTCCACATCCGAGCTCTTCGGCAAGGTGCAGGAAGTGCCCCAGAGAGAGACCACACCCTTCTACCCCCGCTCGCCCTACGCCGTGGCCAAGCTCTACGCCTTCTGGATCATGAAAAATTACCGAGAGAGCTATGGCATGTACACCGCCAACGGCATCCTCTTCAACCACGAGAGCGAGCGCCGAGGCGAAAACTTCGTGACTCGCAAGATCACCATGGCCGTGGCCAACATCGTAGCCGGCAAGCAAGATCGCCTCTATCTGGGCAACCTCAACGCCCTGCGCGATTGGGGCTACGCACCCGACTACATCGAGTGTATGTGGCTCATCCTCCAGCAGCCCGAGCCCGACGACTACGTAATAGCCACCGGCGAGTACCATTCCGTGCGCGAATTCACCACCCTGGCCTTCCGCCATGCCGGCATCGAGCTCCGCTGGGAGGGCGAAGGTGTGGATGAGCGCGGCATCGACACCGCCACCGGTAGAGTGCTCGTAGAGGTCGACCCCCGATTCTTCCGCCCGGCCGACGTCGAGCAGCTCCTCGGCGACCCCACAAAAGCACGCGAGAAACTGGGCTGGAACCCCACAAAGACCCCATTCACAGAGCTCGTGCGCATTATGGTAGACCACGACCTCAGAAAAGTCAACGCCCAACCCGCCTCCGACTCAAAATGATTGACAAGTCAATCTCTCCCCGCAATCCCTCAACTCAAAATGATTGACAAG
>CAZNRK010000056.1:0-3178 GCA_964575435.1 uncultured Bacteroides sp. | reverse complement strand
GCAATCCCTCAACTCAAAATGATTGACAAGAACACAAAAATATACGTAGCCGGCCACCGCGGCCTTGTAGGCTCAGCCATCTGGCGTAACCTCCAAGGGCGAGGATTCACCAATCTGGTCGGGCGCTCCCACTCCGAGCTTGACCTGCTCGACCCCGCCGCCGTCAGCGCCTTTTTCGACCGGGAAAACCCCGAAATGGTAGTGCTCGCAGCTGCCCACGTCGGCGGCATCATGGCCAACAACACCTACCGTGCCGACTTCATCTTCCAAAACCTCCAGATACAGCAAAACGTCATCGGCGAAGCCTGGCGCCACGGCGTCAAAAAGCTCCTCTTCCTGGGCTCTACCTGCATCTACCCCCGACAGGCCCCCCAGCCCATCCCCGAAGACGCCCTGCTCACCTCCGAGCTCGAATACACCAACGAGCCTTACGCCATAGCCAAAATCGCCGGCCTCAAGCTCTGCGAGAGCCTCAACCTGCAGTACGGCACCGACTACATAGCCGTAATGCCCACCAACCTCTACGGCCCCCGCGACAACTTCCACCTCGAAAACAGCCACGTGCTCCCCGCCATGCTCCGCAAGATGCATCTGGCACGCCTGCTCATGGAAGGCGACTTCAAAGCCATTAACGCCGACTTCGCCCGCCTCCCCTACAAACACCTCAACGGCTCCAACTCCCCCGAAGACATCACCGCCGCCCTCTCCACCCTCGGCATCTACCCCGACCGGCTCGAGCTCTGGGGGTCAGGCCGCCCCCTGCGCGAATTCCTGTGGAGCGAAGACATGGCCGACGCCTCAGTCCACATCCTCCTCAACGTCAGCTTCAGCGACCTCTGCTCCCCTGCAGACCCTCACATCCGCAACACCCACATCAACATCGGCACCGGCCAAGAGCTCACAATCGCCGAGCTCGCCTCCCTGGTCAAAGACACCGTAGGCTACCGTGGCCAAATCCGCTGGGACACCTCAAAGCCCGACGGCACAATGCGCAAGCTCTGCGACGTAAGCAAGCTCCACTCCCTGGGCTGGCACCACAGCGTAGAGCTCCCCGACGGCATCCGCCGCCTATATCAATGGTACAACACCCCCAACCCCTAACTCCCTTGCCCTACCTCTTCACCCTCATATTCCTCCTGATAGCCGAAGTGGCCTACATGCTTCTGGCCCGCCACTTCCACATAGGGCAGCCCGTAGAGCCCCGCTCCAGCCACGACAAATTCACCCTCACCGGCGGCGGCATCATCTTCCCCCTGTCCATGCTCCTCTTCGCAGCATTCTTCCACCGGCAGCTCTCCGTAGAGATCCTGCTGATGCTCGGAGGCATGTGCGTGCTCGCCACCGTATCATTTATCGACGACGTCCGTGCCCTATCCCCCCTGATCAGGCTCGTGGTCCAGATCACCGTCATCGCCATCGTCTACAGCCAGTGGTGCACCACCGCCACCTCCGCCATCTACCTCCTCCTGCTGCTCTTCGGCGTCGGATTCATCAACGCCTTCAACTTCATCGACGGCATCAACGGCATCATGTCAGCCTACGCCCTTGTCACCCTCTCCACCCTCTATTACGCATACACCCACGTCGGCATCCCCCCCGACAGCCTCCTCTACCAGATCGTAATCTTCAGCACCCTCGCCGTAATCGTCTTCGCCATCTTCAACCTCAGGCGCACAGCCGTAATCTTCGCCGGCGACGTCGGCTCCATCTCCCTGGGCTTCGTAATCCTCTTCCTGGCCTGGAAGCTCATCGCCTACACCACCGACGCCGTCTACCTCATCTTCCTCATGGTCTGCGCCGTCGAGACCGTGCTCACCATCCTCGGCCGCCTCTTCGAAGGCGCCAACATCTTCCTCCCCCACCGCAAATTCCTCTTCCAGATGCTCGTCAACGAAGCAGGATGCCCCCACTACGCCATAGCCCTCTCATATGCCGGCATCCAGCTCGCCATCAACATCGGCTTCTTCCTCATGCCCCCCTACATGCAGTGGGCCTACAGCATTATGGTCACCATAATCCTCGTCGCAGCCTACTTCATCATCAAAAGCCGCATCCCCCGCCACCACAGACACCAAAAAAACACACCCACACAAATCCCACGATAAAAATTCATCACCACATAAACCATCCGCCCCACTTAAGCGTATAGAACATATAAACAAACACGTCAAACTATCAACCCCCACACATCCACAACTATGAAACTCCTCAAGACCCTCTGCCTCACCCTCATCGCAGGCAGCCTCCTCGTAGGCCAATCCTCATGCTCATCAATGACCAACACCGGTAAAGGCGCCCTCATCGGAGGCGGCGGCGGCGCAGCCCTCGGCGCAGGCATCGGAGCCCTCATCGGAGGCGGCAAAGGAGCCGCAATCGGCTCAGCAATCGGTGCAGGCGTAGGAGCAGGTGCAGGCACCCTCATCGGCAACCGCATGGACAAACAGCAAAAAGAACTCCAGCGCCAGCTCGCCGAGCAAGCCAAAGTAGAGCAAACCACCGACGCCAACGGCCTCCAAGCCATCAAAGTAACCTTCGACGGCGGCATCCTCTTCCCCACCAACGGCACCACCCTCAGCGCAGGAGCCAAAGCCGATCTCACCAAATTCGCCACATCCCTCATCCAGAATCCCGGCACCAACGTCCAGATCTTCGGCTTCACCGATGACACCGGCACAATGGCAGTAAACCAACGCGTAGCCACCGGACGCGCCGACGCCGTCCTCACCTACCTCGTAAACAGCGGAGTCTCCCCCACACGCCTCACCGCCCAAGGCATCCCCATGGCCGACTACATAGCCAGCAATGCCACCCCGGAAGGCCGCGCACAAAACCGACGCGTAGAAATCTACATCACCGCATCCCCCGAAATGATCCAGCAAGCCGAGCAAGGCACCCTCAGATAAGCCCCGCTCCCCCTTCATAACCCCATTACAGGCTGCACCCCTCCCGGCGCAGCCTATTTTATTGACAATCAACCCAATATCTAACATTCACACCATACACACACCCACAACCCGCAAAAAAATCTCCCCCAACACTTGCACAAATAAAAAAAACACCTTAACTTTGCACAGGCATCCGCCCCACCCCCAATCCCGGGATCCGGCGCCCATGCCCCCAACCACAGGTCCTATAGCTCAGTTGGTCAGAGCACCTGACTCATAATCAGGGAGTCCTT
>CAZNRK010000055.1:0-13588 GCA_964575435.1 uncultured Bacteroides sp. | reverse complement strand
AATGCAGAGGAGACTCTGTGGCAGTGCGCCGGCATCCGTTTGAAAAACGTAGAGGAGCATCCCGAAATCAAGCACGGCGACATCCGCATCGCTTTCAATCCTGACGAGGAAATCGGCCAGGGCGCGCATAAATTTGACGTTGAGCGTTTTGCCGCCGATTGGGCCTACACCATGGACGGCGGCGAAATCGGCGAGCTGGAGTATGAAAACTTCAACGCTGCCGTGGCGCGCGTGGTGTTTGAAGGCAGAAACGTGCACCCCGGCTATGCCAAGCACAAGATGATCAACTCAATGCGCATCGCCAACCAGTTTGCCATCATGCTTCCCCGCTGGGAGACCCCCGAACACACCGAGGGCTACGAAGGCTTCTACCACCTGGTGGGCATGGAAGGCTCGGTGGAGAAAACCACTCTGACCTACATAATCCGCGACCACGACCGCGACCGCTTCGAGCGTCGCAAACGCGAATTCGAGCACCTCGCTCGCAAAATCAACCACGAATTTCCCGATTGCTGCACCGTAGAAATCAAGGACCAGTATTACAACATGCGCGAGAAGATCGAGCCGGTGATCCATATCATACGCGTGGCCGAGCAAGCGATGCGCAACCTTGATATCGTGCCCAAAGTGGTGCCCATCCGTGGCGGCACAGACGGCGCACAGCTGTCGTTCAAGGGTCTGCCCTGCCCCAACATCTTTGCCGGAGGTTTGAATTTCCACGGCCGCTATGAGTTTGTGCCCGTTCCATCGATGGAGAAGGCCACAATGGTGATTGTGGAGATTGCCAAGCTCGTAGCAGAAAAAGATTAATGCCCAAACTCATCGTAATCACAGGAGCCACGGGGTCGGGAAAAACCGACCTCGCGGTTTCTCTTGCGCAAAAGCTCGACACAGAAATCCTATCGGCTGATTCGCGCCAAATATATCGCGACACACCCATCTGCACAGCCCAGCCCTCGCCTGAGCAGCTTGCAGCCGTGAAACACCACTTCATCGGGTGCCTACCCCCGGAGGCTCAATACAGCGCGGCGCAATTTGAGGCCGACGCGCTGCAGAGGCTGGCGGAAATCTTTTCTCAAAAGGATGTTGCGGTTATGTGCGGAGGGTCGATGATGTATATCGATGCTGTGACCGATGGCATCGATGATCTGCCCACGATCTCCCCGGTGGTGCGCAGTCAGGTGCTTGAGATTTATGGTTACGGAGGCCTCGAGGCTGTGCGTCACATGCTCGAGGAGCTTGATCCCGAAGGTGCGAAAAAGGTTGACGCACTGAATCCCCGGCGCAACATCCACGCCCTTGAAATCTGCCTGCAAGCCGGGGCGCCGGCTTCTTCGCTCCTAACGGGCCGGAGGAAAGAGCGCGACTTCGATATTCTGAAATTTCACATCGAAATGCCACGCGAGCAACTCTTTAATCGCATCAACCGGCGGGTGGAGGTGATGGTTGACAGCGGGCTGGTGGATGAGGCCCGTCGGCTTTATCCGCTGCGACACTTAAATGCTCTGAACACCGTAGGCTATAAGGAACTCTTCGCACACTTTGACGGCCAGATGGACTTCGAGACAGCCATTGCGCGCATCCAGAAAAACACACGCGTCTATGCCAAAAAGCAGCTCACATGGCTCGCGCGCCCGACGGTGCGTCCATCCATCGGTCTTGACCCCGAAAGCGCCTTAGAAAAAGTTTTAGCAACGGTAGGATAACAAGCAAACAACCGTCGCCACAAGTGGCGACCCTACACACACCGCATATCAATCAAATGAGTAATTATGAGATGGAGGGATGAAGCATCTTGCATCCGTTCCTCTCTAAGCCCGATAAACAGGAGAACAGTAGTAGAACGTTTTGAGGGGAAAAACTACGGATTTCACGGATTATCGAGTGTAGGGTCGCCACTTGTGGCGACCGGCATCTAAAACCACGACTTGACAGTCAATTGGGGGGTTATTTGAGGTCGGAGGGGAGGAGGGTGATGTCGAAGCCTTCGTCTGTGATGGCACCGGTGAAGCGGTAGATAATGGGCTGTGAGGAGGCAATGCTATAGGCGCGCAGGGCCTGCATGTTGGGATTGCTTGTGGAGACGAGCTCAGAGACGTAGACGTCATGGAGCATGTCTTTTTGGTCCTTGAGCTGGTCGACGGAATAATTCTGCTCGTTGACTTCGTAATGCAACACGATGCCACCGGGGGTAAGCTCAATCTCCGTGAACGTGAGTCCGGGACCTGCGGATGTGGGGCAGGCGTCGTTAAGAGCTTTGATTACCGGGGTGATATCTGTGGTATTCTGCGCGCCGGCCACTGCCAGCGAGAGAGCCAAAAAGAGGGATAAAATGATGCGTTTCATGATTCAAACTTAAAATTTTAGAATTGCAGCCCGGAGGCCGGCGGTTGTGTAGGTCTGTTGCCCCTCGAGTTGAAAAATCAGCCCGGCGGTGGACATTCGGTGAGAAAAATCAGCCCGGAGGGGTCAGTTTAATTATTTGACTCCACCGGGCTGAAAAGGTTTAGTCCGAAACACCGGAAAGGTTAGCGGAAGAGATTCAGCTGGAGGTTGCCGGTGTCGATTTTGGCAATTTCTTCGGGGGTGGCGGTGATGTCGATTGGGTCGTAATCTTCTTTTTCGTCCTCAACGCGGATCACGATGTTGTATTGATAATCCTCGGCAGCCTTGGTCACCTTATTAAATCCTGCGCCGGCAGTTGACTTCAGCATACCGATTATTGCCACTTTAGCCTGATCGGGAGCGTTGAGGATAACGTTACGCACGATCTGGCCCACGCTGAGGGTGTAGACAATATCCTTATCTTCAATACTAACACTCTCAACTTTAGCCACATATAGATTAATCGGGCAATCGAGGTTGGCCTCATCTACGGCATTCTCTACCTCGGTCGGGGCTCCGCAGCCTGCCAAAATCAGGCATACCAGACAGAGCATATACGCGATTTTCTTCATATCAGAGGAGAATTATGGAGTTAACGACGATTGCGGCGAGCCTGCTCTTTGGCTTGCTGACGCATGTAGGCTTCCTGTTTTTTCTGAGCTTCTTCAAGACGGGCGAAGAAGCCGGTTTTCTTGCGGGGCTTCTTGGCGTTTTCCATCAGTTCCTGACGCACTTTCTCGTCGTCGGTGCATTTGCGGAAGATCCAGGTCTGCACGATGGTGATAAGCAGAGAGAGGAAGTAATAGTAGCTAAGGCCGGAGGCGTAATCATTGAAGAAGAAGAGGAACATTATGGGCATCAGATACATCATCCACTTCATGCCGGGCATCGACGATTGCTGAGGCTGGCTCTGCATGGTGATGCGCATGTAGATGATGTTGACCACGGTCATGAGCAAGCAGAAGAGGCTGACATGGTCGCCGTAGAAAGGAATCTTGAAGGGGAGGGTGCAGATGGTGTCTGGAGCCGAGAGATCGTGAACCCAGAGGAAAGATTGTCCGCGCAGCTCAATTGCCGAGGGGAAGAAAGAGAACATGGCAATCAGCACCGGCCATTGCAGGAGCATGGGCAGACATCCCGAGAAGGGCGAGGCGCCGACACGGCTATAGAGGGCCATGGTCTCTTGCTGGCGCTTCATGGCATTTTCGTCGCCGGGGTATTTCTCGTTGATCTCCTTAATCTCCGGAGCCAGGACGCGCATGCGAGCCTGCGACTTATAGCTCTTATAGGTGAAGGGGAAAAGGATGAGCTTGATGAAGATGGTGAGCAGGAGGATTATTATGCCATAGTTCGAGATGAATTTGCTCAGGAAAGAGAATACGGGAATCACGATCAACTGGTTGATCCATCGGAAGAGCCCCCAGCCCAGAGGCACCAGGCGGTTGAGGTTGAGATTCTCACCGTCGGTTGCGATCACGTCGTCAAGGTCGCTG
The DNA here is from genome assembly GCA_964575435.1 of uncultured Bacteroides sp. Lineage (GTDB taxonomy): Bacteria > Bacteroidota > Bacteroidia > Bacteroidales > Muribaculaceae > CAG-873. Next base: position 9,710 of record CAZNRK010000055.1, on the reverse strand, counting down.
AGGAGGGGATAATCGTTCGGTCCGAAGTAGAAGTCGAAAGCGGGAGCCTCGCCGGCTGTGGAGTAAGGCAGCACGGCTTGCATGCTCATGTCCTTGAGATAGTTGGAATCGGAGATTACCAAAGAATTAAGGTCGGCCGATGAGAAATATTTCCGGGGAATGATCACCGAAGAGAAGAATTGGTTTTTGAAGGCAACCCATTTGATGTGGCCGGTGAGCTTTTCTGCGTCGTCTTTGTTGGCGCTCATGTCGTCGGGCGAGTCGCCGCGCATTTTGTAGTAGATGCAGCTGTTGCGCTCCTCGAATGTGCGGCCTTTCTCGTTGCGGGCCATTTTGAGCTGCCAGTCAAAATTCATCGTAGTGGTGGATGGAGGCACCACAGCATCGATGCCTTGCTGCTCGATGTCCATGCGCACGAGGTAGAATTCGGGCACTACTGTGTATTTGATTTTCCACTCGACACCCTGAGCCAGAGGCAGAGACATGACCACGGTGGAGTCGTTGGGCTGCTCGGTCACGAAATTAAGACCGGAGGTGTTGATGCGCTGCTCGGAGGTATTGAAAGAGAAATTATACCCGGCAGTTGAGGCATCAAAAAGGCAGATATCAGAGGGAGTTTCGGTGGTTTCGGTTTTGTATTTTTTAAGTACGACTTTCTCAATCACACCGCCTTGCGAAGAGAATGTAACGGCCATGCGGTCGTTTTCAACAACGGTCTTTTTGACCTCGCCGCCAAGAAATTTGGCGAAACTTTTGTATTTATTGATGTCGGAGATATTCTCACGAAGGATTTTATTAGCCATCTGCACCTGCTCCGGGGCAAGGGAGGCTACGTCGCCCGCGAGGAGGCGGTTCACGTCAACGTCGGTGGTTCCTACATGCACCGAGCCCGAGAGGCGGTTGAGCGAGTCGGCGGCGGGATTATATGTAAGGTCGAGGGCAGAGTTCTTAAGGTTATAGACGCCATCAGAGGCCGTGCCGTAGGTGGTCACAGTGGGGATGATGCGCGAAATTTCAGCCTGAGTGAGGGGTTTAACGGTAACGGCAGATTGCTCAGTTGCGGTTTGCTCTGTGGGCGCGGGGATGTCAACGTCCTGATTGTCAGGCTTGTTAAGCCACATAAACAGAAAGACCACGGCAGCCATTAGCAGCAAGCCTGTGAGAGTATTTTTATCCATAAGGTAATTTTTTCGTAAGGATTAAATTTTGTGAAGGGGCAAGGGCTGGGTTCTTATTTTCCTTTCTCGTCGCAGTAGGTGATGGCGGCTTTCATGAAGTCGAGGAAAAGAGGATTTGGGGCGAGCACGGTGCTGGAATATTCGGGATGGTACTGTGTGCCCACAAACCAGCGCTTATCCGGCAGCTCTACGACCTCAACGAGTCCGGTCTTCGGATTCTCGCCCACGCAACGCATGCCGGCTTTCTCGAATTGCTCGCGGTATTCGTTATTAAACTCAAAGCGATGGCGATGGCGCTCCTTGATTTCTGTGGAGCCGTAGGCTTTGGCGGTGACAGAATCGGGCTGGAGCTTGCACTCGTAGGCGCCCAGACGCATGGTGCCACCCATGTTTGAGATGCTTTTCTGCTCCTCCATCAGGTCGATGACCGGGAAGGGCGTTTTGGTGTCCATTTCTGTGGAATTTGCCTCGGCGAGACCAAGCACGTCGCGCGCAAATTCAATGACCATGCACTGCATGCCAAGGCAGATGCCGAAAGTGGGGACATCATGCTCGCGACACCACTTCAAGGCTGCAAATTTGCCCTCAATGCCACGCTGGCCGAAGCCGGGAGCGATGATTACGCCGTCGAGCTGCGAGAGCTTTTCGTCGGCGTTGTCGTCGTTGAGCTTTTCGGAGTGGATGGTGACAAGATCAAGCTTGCGGTCGAGGTATGTGGCTGCCTGGAAGAGGGATTCGTTGATTGATTTGTAGGCATCCTGAAGCTCTACATACTTACCTACCAGGCCGATGCGCACGCTCTTTGTGGCAGAATTCATCTTATTGAGGAATTGCATCCACAGGTGCATGTCGGGCTCTCCCTCGATGGGCATGCCTGTCTTGCGGAGCACGATTTCATCGAGGTGCTGCTCGTGCATTTTGATGGGCACTTCGTAGATTGAAGGCACGTCGGCCGACTGAATCACAGCATCGGGCGAAACGTTGCAGAAAAGAGCGATCTTGCGGCGCATGTCCACGGGGATGTCGCGCTCGGTGCGGAGGATCAGGATGTCGGGCTGGATACCCACCTCCTGGAGCTGCTTCACAGAATGTTGTGTGGGCTTGGTTTTCAACTCTTTAGCCGCGCGGAGATAGGGAACGTATGTAAGATGGATGCAGAGGCTGTCGCCGCCGAGCTCCCAGCGCAGCTGGCGCACGCTTTCGATGAAGGGCAGACTCTCGATGTCGCCTACGGTGCCACCGATTTCGGTGATAACGAAGTCGTACTGGCCGGTGTTGCCGAGCATTTTTACGTTGCGCTTGATTTCATCCGTGATATGAGGCACGATTTGCACGGTCTTGCCCAGATAGTCGCCACGGCGCTCCTTGTCGATAACGCTTTGATAGATGCGACCGGTGGTAACGTTGTTGGCGCGCGATGTGCGCACGTTGGTGAAACGCTCGTAGTGGCCGAGGTCGAGGTCGGTTTCGGTGCCGTCTTCAGTTACGTAACATTCGCCGTGCTCGTAGGGGTTGAGAGTACCGGGGTCGATGTTGATGTAGGGGTCAAACTTCTGAATAGTAACACGATAACCTCTGGCTTTGAGCAGGCAAGCCAGGGATGAGGAAATGATTCCTTTGCCTAAGGACGAAACCACACCGCCCGTGACAAAAATATATTTTGTGCTCATAAATAGATGAAAGTTGCAAAATTCCGTGCAAAATTACAAAAAAATAGCCGAATCGCAAAATAAAATGCACCCTGAAAATATACCGCCACTACACATTATATATATTTAGCGAAGATTGAAATGAAAAGAAAGGTTTTAAATGAAAAAGGGGGCCGAAAATTTGAAAAATTTGGCAAGAGGGCTTGCATATTAGATTAAAAACCGCTAACTTTGCAGTCGCAAAAGATTGAAGCACCTCGTTGAGAGGTTGAAATTTTAAGCAAGCCGCAATAGCTCAGTCGGTAGAGCATTTCATTCGTAACGAAAAGGTCGTGGGTTCGAGTCCCACTCGCGGCTCAAAATAAAAATGACAATAAAAGGCTGATATACAAGCATTTACAGTGTTTGTATGTTTGTCTTTTTAGCGTTTTCAAAACACGGCTGAATGACCGGAATTTGGCCAATTTCTCCACTTTTGGAACTGTATAATCTGTTTTTTATATATCTTAAATTGACCGTTTAATTTTGAACGAAATGGCAATAACCAGACGTTCTGTTATTCAGGTGTAGCTGGAGAAAGACCAATATCAGGCTACCGTGGGTCTGACGTGGGAAGATAAAATGAAATAAAGAGTATTCGCCATGTTTGAAAAAGAAAAACAGTGCCCTCGACAATACGACAGACACTGACGAAACCCAAAAGGGCTAAGGGAATGACACAGCTACTCCCAAAAGCACTGTTTCTGTCAGCAAAGATATACAATCTTTGTCAGATAAAAAAATTTCAGCCGAGGAAAGTCCGGAAAAAAACCTATGTATTGTTTTATAGATAATGCAGAGTGGCTGAATTGGATTAGCCATGGAAAAACTGAATGGTTGGATAAAGAAAAAATCCAAACCTTGATAGCCCAACAGCGAACCAATCTCGCTGACGTGGAATATCTTGATTTGGATTCCGTTGCAAAGGTAGTGAAAAATTTTCAAATCCCAAAAAAATGTTAGGGGAGGAAAATGCGAGAGTATAAAGAAAATCAACCTTAGTGTGGTGGGGTATAGACAAAGAAAAAGCCCTTGAATGGCTATGTGCTTGCGAAACTCATAATCCACTCTGCCGTCCAAGAGCTTAAAGATGCTGCAAAGGGAATGATTATTGTTTAGAGAAACAAATTTTTGAGGTGGGGAAAGTTGAGGGGTGGATTTGGTGGGTCGGGAAATTTTGTGTAATTTTGCAGGGATAAAAAAATTCAGCCGGCATGGACAACGAAAACAGAAATATTTACTCTCTCGGGGCTCGCCAGGGCCTTTGGGCAGGCGCTTGGTTTTCTGCTATCTTTTTGATGCAGACTGCTTTAAATTCGCATCTGTTGCTCTCTCTTTGCGCTTCTCTTATGAGCCTTGCGGTGCCCTTTATCCTATTCGGCCTTCTGCGCAAGCACTACCGGGATGGCGGATGCAAGGGGTCGCTGGCCGAAGTGTGGATGCACGGCATCATGATTTTTATCTGTGGAAGTGTGATTTTGGCGCTCGTCTCTTATATTTTCTTCCGATTCATCGACCCGAACTTTCTATACCGCGAGACAGCCAAGCTCGTTGACCTCTACAACTCGCTGGGCAACCCCACAGCCACCCAAATCGCTGACACGCTCGAGGAGATGCGCAACAATAATCTTCTGCCCTCGCCCATCCAGTGTGCCTTCTCCTTCCTGTGGGTCGGAGGCTTTTCCGGCTCGATTCTTTCGCTCATCGAGGCTGCACTGATCAAGGCTTTCGTCCGTGCGCCACGTAATTAAGTAATTGAATTCCAAATGGATATTTCTGTAGTTATCCCTCTATACAACGAAGCTGAATCGCTCCCCGAGCTCCATGACTGGATAGCCCGGGTGATGGCCGACCACGGCTTTTCGTATGAAATCTTATTTATCAACGACGGCTCTTCCGATGCATCCTGGGAGGTGATAAAAGACCTGCAAAAGCGCAACCCGGCGGTCAAGGGCGTGAGCTTTCGGCGTAACTATGGCAAATCGCCTGCTCTGAACGTGGGCTTTGGTATCGCCCAGGGCGATGTGGTGATTACCATGGACGCTGACCTTCAGGACTCGCCCGATGAGATCCCCGAGCTATACCGCATGATCACAGAGGAGGGATTCGACCTTGTCTCCGGCTACAAGAAAAAGCGCTACGACCCTCTGTCCAAGACCATTCCCACAAAACTTTTCAACGCTACGGCACGAAAAGTGAGCGGCATAAAAAACCTTCACGACTTCAACTGCGGCCTCAAGGCCTACCGCAAGAAGGTGGTGAAGCACATAGAGGTGCACGGCGACTTGCACCGCTATATCCCATATCTGGCCAAGCTCGCCGGGTTTGACAAAATCGGAGAGAAAGTGGTGCAGCATCAGGCCAGAAAATATGGCAAGACAAAATTCGGCCTCGACCGCTTCGTAAACGGTTATCTTGACCTGGCAACGCTTTGGTTCACAGGCAAATTCGGCAAAAAACCAATGCACTTTTTCGGCCTTGTGGGTTCGCTGATGTTCTTGCTGGGCTTTATCGCCGCCGCTGTGGTGGGAGGATTGAAATTGTATCATATGTATGCCGGCGATGCCTACACTCTCGTGACAAATTCGCCCTACTTCTACCTTTCGCTCACGCTGATGATCCTTGGCAGCCAGATGTTTTTAGCCGGATTTGTCGGCGAACTCATCGTGCGCAATTCCACCCTGCGCAATCAATACGAAATCGACGAAGAGCTTAACATCACAGACGAAAAATGAAGCCAATCACAGCGATACTTCTTGCCTTTGGCCTATTGGCAAGCATGCTTTGGGGCTGCTCCAACGACACCTGTCCGGACAATCGCTCAACGGTGCCTCTGGCCGGGTTTTACGATTCCGAGGGCAAGAGCATCGGTCTGGATTCTTTGCTCATCTACGGTCTGGGAGGGGTTGAAGACTCTACCATCGTGGCTTCGCCCGGCACGACGATTTCGAAGGTCTATTTGCCAATGCGCACCGGTGCAGACCAGACCACATGGGTTATCTCTTACAAGCAGCAACACCTTGACCTGCCGATATTTAATGACACTGTGACGCTATCCTACACCTCTACGCCATATTTTGCTTCGGCCGAATGTGGCGTGGTGATTCTCTACCGCCTCACTCATCTTTCCTTCACCACCCATATCATTGATACGGTGGATGTTACTGACTCGCTCTTCAATAACGTCGACATCGAGCGCATCAAAATCCTCTTCCGTACCTCATCTCAAGAATCGCCTCTCCCGGCCGAAATCCCCCACTCCACCCTCCGGCTATGATCCGCATCATTACATTATTAATAATAGCACTTGCGGCAGCCTTTCCCGGCGTGGCGCAGAGGCGCGTGTCTCCCATCAACACCCCGGCCACTGCCACACAGCCCATCAACGAAAACAAGGACGACACGGCTCGAATCAATGCTCGCATCCGCGCCACGATGATGCACTACCACGACGAAAACGGCAACGTGATCTACGTCGACACCATCACCGGCAAGGAATGGCGCGACTCGTCGGCAATGCAGAAAAAAGCCCCGATGAAATTTCCGCTCCTGCACTCAGCCAGCATCGGTGTGAACATCTGGGACCCCGTGATGCGCCTTTTCGGTCAGAAATACGGACTCATCAGTTTCTCCGGAACCCTCAACATCCACAACCGCTATCTGCCGACGTTTGAGGTGGGACTTGGAAAGGCAAACAACACCCCGGACGACAATAATTTCACTTACCGCTCGCCCATGTCGGTCTACTTCAAGATAGGCGGTGGATACAATTTCATGTACAATAACAATCCTGATTATCAGATGTTTGCATCGCTCAGGTATGGTTTCGCGCCTTTTTCTTTCAGCATCGACAACGTTATCATCGACTCCCCGACCTGGGGCACTCCGGCAAGCGCGACTATCCCCGCTCAGCATGCCACAGCCGGCTGGCTCGAGGTGGGCCTGGGGCTGAAAGTGAAGCTCTTCGGACCGATTTCGGCAGGATGGCGCGTGTTTTTCCACACCTTGCTGCATGAATCGAAGTGTGAGTATGGCAAGCCGTGGTACATCCCCGGTTTCGGCTCGCGAAAAGGTGCGATATCAGGCAGTTTCTCAATCTTTTACACCATCCCCTTCCCACATCGCGAGAAGAGAATGACGACAGCGGAAGCCCTTGACGAAGTTCAAGAATCCATGCCGTAGACCTCCCGATGAAGCGTGGAGGCAATTTCGGATAATGATACCTCTTGCGGGAGATTGAAGGTCAAGAGGTTAAGCATGACAGAAGGCAATCCCGGAGCATACGGAGGCTGAATGTAGGGGAAGGTATCGTGCACTTCAAATCCCAGTCTTTTATAGAATCTTAATCGCGCATGGGCCTGTGGTGTGCTCCCCGCCGGCTCCGCCTCAAGCACGATGGGCAAGCCGTAAAGGCGTTTGATTTCCTCCATAACAGCTGTGCCAAGCCCTCGGCCACGCAATTCCGGAGCCAGAGCAAGGTGCTCGATGTAGATCCACGCACCGGTGCCGGGGGCCGGGAACTTCCAAATTGTAACAAGCCCCACAGCGTCCCCTTCGTGGGTTACAGCCATCGCATCAAGCCTCCCATACGCGGCTAACTCTCTGATTGACTGCCAGCTGCGGCGCTCGCTCTGCGGAAAAGCCTCCTCGTAGATTGCCCTTAGGCGGTTTTCCTGAAAAGAGGGCGAAAAATCGGGAAAATTAAAAATTCGTAGCTCCATAATGCAAAATTAACGTTTTTACATTGATAATACAAGAAAAATTTACTAATTTTGCAAAAAATTTAATCCAACCATCATCATATCATGAGCCGTCAACATCTTGACAAAACCGATATCCTGATTCTGCAGAAACTCGCAGAAGACGGAAGAAAACCCTACCTTGAAATTGCACGCGAGCTCGGAGTATCCGGTGCTGCTATCCACCAGCGCCTCCAACGCCTGATTGCCCGCGGTATCGTGAAAGGCACCGAATGTCTGATCAACCCCGAATCTCTTGGCTATGAAACATGTGCCTATATCGGCGTGCTGCTCAACGACCCCACAAAATTCCAGAAAGTGATCTCTGACATCGAGAAGATTCCGGAGGTCGTGGAGTGCCATTTCACCACCGGCCATTACGACATCTTCACCAAAGTCGTGGCCCGCAACAACGACCATCTCCTCCAGATCATTCAAGACCACTTCCAGAAACTCGAAGCATCGCGCACCGAGACCATTATTTCATTCAAGGAAGTATTCAAACGTCAATTCCCCATCATCGACAACCGTTGATTGCAACGTCACTGCCGATGATTCATTTTTTTCGGGCGTCGCTGACTCAGCGGCCTCAAACGCAGTAAATTATCCTAAAACATTATATATATTATGAGTCTAAACATCATTGTGCTCGCCAAGCAGGTGCCTGACACCCGAAATGTGGGCAAAGATGCAATGAAGGAAGACGGCACCATCAACCGCGCCGCTCTCCCCGCTATCTTCAATCCGGAGGACCTCAACGCTCTTGAGCAGGCTCTCCGCATCAAAGACGCCAACCCCGGCTCTACAATCACCGTTCTGACCATGGGTCTGCCCCGTGCGGCAGAGGTAATCCGCGAGGCCATCTTCCGTGGCGCCGACACGGGCATTGTGCTCACCGACCGCGCTCTGGGCGGTGCCGACACTCTTGCCACGTCCTATTCTCTGGCTCAGGCTATCCGCAAATTCGGAAACTATGATATCATCCTCGGTGGTCGTCAGGCCATCGACGGCGACACCGCCCAAGTGGGTCCCCAGATCGCAGAAAAGCTGGGCATCCCCCAGGTCACATACGCTGAAGAAATCCTTGACCTCAAGGACGGCCACGTCACCGTGAAGCGCCGCCTGGAAAACGGTGTGGAGACCGTAAAGGCTCCCCTGCCCTGCCTCGTCACCGTAGGCGGTTCTGCAGCTGAATGCCGCCCCCGTAACGCTCAGCGTGTGATGAAGTACAAATATGCCGTATCTCCCTCAGAGAAGGGCAAGCTCACACCTGAAATGCAGGAGCTCGTAGAGAAACGTCCCTTCCTCCAGCTTCAGGAATGGGGAGCTGCATTTGTCGAGGCCGACCCCGAGCAAATCGGTCTGCCCGGCTCTCCCACAAAAGTAAAATCTATTGAAAACGTGGTCTTTACCGCTAAAGAGAGCCTGCGTCTGGAAAACAACGACGAGCAGCTCGAATCCCTCATCAAAGACCTCATCGCTAACCATACAATCGGCTAATGATCATGACTGACAAAAATAACCTCGTAGTATATTGCGAATACGACGAAGGCCGCGTGGCCGACGTTTCGCTCGAGCTCCTCACTAAAGGCCGCGAGCTCGCCAACAAGCTCGGTGTAAAGCTCGAAGCCGTGGTGATCGGTGACAAGCTCGACGGCATCGAAGACCAGATTTTCCCCTACGGCGCTGACGTAGTGTACAAAGTTGAAGATCCTCGCCTCTTCCCCTACACCTCCAACCCCCACGCCGCCGTGCTCATCAACCTCTTCAAGGAAATCCAGCCTCAGGCTTGCCTTATGGGTGCCACATGCATCGGTCGCGACCTGGGTCCGCGCGTGTCTTCTTGCCTGCACAGCGGCCTCACAGCCGACTGCACCTCTTTGGAAATCGGCGACCACACCGACGCCAAGTCCGGCAAAGAATACAAGAACCTGCTCCTGCAGATCCGTCCCGCATTCGGCGGTAACATCGTGGCCACTATCGTCAACCCTGAGTGCCGCCCACAGATGGCCACCGTGCGCGAGGGTGTAATGAAAAAAGAAGTTTTCGGAAAAAATAGCCAACATAGCAATACACCCAAAATCATTAGGGGTAAGCATATGAGC
>CAZNRK010000054.1:0-13964 GCA_964575435.1 uncultured Bacteroides sp. | reverse complement strand
GGACAAAAACGCGATTATTTCCAATACCGGGGGTGGGACGATTTTTTGTGAGGGAAAGGGGGCGGATTAGGGGAATTTTTTGTAACTTCGCGGCAAAATTCGCTCTGTGTATGTCTGATTTTTCTCTGATTGACCGTCTGGAGGGCTTTGATGCCCGTTTTGAGGAGGTGGCGACACTGATCACCGACCCTTCTGTTATTGCTGATATGCAGCGGTATGTGCGTCTGACCAAGGAATATAAGGACCTGGAGAAAATCACTGCTGCAGCTAAGCGTTACCGTTCTTTGCTCTCTACAATCGATGAGGCGAAGGAAATTCTGGAGACGGAGCAGGATGCCGACCTGCGCTCTATGGCTCGCGAGGAGCTGGATGCAGCCCGCGAGGCGCTCCCGGGCATGGAGGAGGAAATCAAACTGCTTCTGATCCCTGCCGACCCCGACGACGGCAAGAATGCAATCCTCGAAATCCGCGCCGGCACCGGAGGCGACGAGGCTGCGATCTTTGCCGGCGACTTGTGCAAGATGTACATGCGATATTGCGAGCAGAAGGGCTGGCAGGTGACGGTGTCGTCGGCCAGCGAGGGCGCCGCCGGGGGCTATAAGGAGATCATCATGTCGGTGACGGGCGACAACGTCTACGGGACGCTCAAGTACGAGTCGGGCGTGCACCGCGTGCAGCGCGTGCCGGCCACGGAGACTCAGGGAAGGGTGCACACCTCGGCTGCTACGGTGGCCGTGCTGCCTGAGGCTGAGCCTTTTGACGTGGAGATCAACGAGGGCGAGATCAAGTGGGACACTTTCCGCTCGGGCGGTGCCGGCGGACAGAACGTGAACAAGGTGGAGTCGGGTGTGCGCCTGCGGTATATGTGGAGAAATCCCAACACGGGCGAGACTGAGGAGATCCTGATCGAGTGCACCGAGACCCGCGACCAGCCCAAAAACAAGGAGCGCGCCCTGAGCCGTCTGCGCACGTTTATCTACGACCGCGAGCACCGCAAATACAAGGATGACATCGACTCGCGCCGCAAGACTCTGGTGAGCACCGGCGACCGTTCGGCAAAAATCCGCACTTATAATTACCCCCAGGGGCGCATCACTGACCATCGCATCAATTACACCATATATAATCTTCAGGCCTTTGTCGACGGCGACATCCAGGACTGCATCGACCACCTGATCGTGGCCGAAAACGCCGAAAAGCTGAAGGCTGCCGAACTTTAAACCCCCTCAAAAGTTATGCTTCGCAACGAACTCATCGAAAACATCCGAAGGAAAGGCTCGTTTCTGTGTGTAGGCCTTGATCCGGACATGAAAAAGCTCCCGAAATGCGTGCTCGGCGAGCCGAATCCGATTTTTGCCTTCAACAAGGCCATCATCGATGCCACTGCTCCCTATGCCGTGGCCTTTAAGCCCAATCTGGCCTTCTATGAGTGTGAGGGCATGATGGGGTGGGAGGCTTTTGAGCTTACGGTCAGATATTTACGGGATAATTACCCCGATCAGTTCATCATCGCAGATGCCAAGCGCGGCGATATCGGCAACACGGCCAAGATGTATGCCCGCACGTTTTTTGAGAACCTCGACGTCGACGCTGTCACCGTGGCGCCTTACATGGGCGAGGACAGCGTCAAGCCCTTCCTTGAATATCCGGGCAAGTGGACCATCCTCCTTGCCCTGACCTCTAACCCCGGCAGCGCTGACTTCCAGATGATCCGCGACGCGCAGGGGCATGAGGTGTACCAGCGTGTGATCAAGCGCTCGCAGCACTGGGGTTCGCCCGTGAATCTGATGTTTGTGGTGGGCGCCACCAAGGCTGAATACATAGAGAGCGTGCGCAAGATCGCGCCTCGCAATTTCCTGCTTGTGCCCGGTGTGGGCGCTCAGGGCGGAAGCCTGGAGGAGGTGTGCAAGGCCGGATTGATCGACGAGTGTGGCCTTTTGGTCAACTCTTCGCGCGGCGTCATTTACGCTTCACTTAAAGACGACTTCGCTCAGGCCGCAGCCGAGGCAGCCCGCGCTCTGCGTGATAAGATGGCCACCATTTTAGGAGAGTAATCCCAGACATATATATAGCGAAGCGCCCTCATTGCGGGGGCGCTTCGACTGTAAATATATGAGAGAGGAGATTAATACATGGGGGTGAAGGGTTTGGTCTTGACCAAGCGGGAGGTGACGTCGCCAACGTAGTCGTGAGCATTCTGGGTGTCGAGATAGAGCACCGAAGCGCCTTTGCGCAGGTCGCATTTCTTGAGGTCAATGTAGTAGAGACCGAGGTCGGAGACATTCTCGAAATAGTACTCCTTATCGCGAATGTTAGAGAAGCTGCGCCATTGGGTCTGGCTCAGATTTTTGTCGCCGCGCACATATTTATAAGGTACGGAGACGTTGTTGAGGATGCTGCGCACGATGGCCAGACCGGTGGAGGCGTCGTTGGTGTGCTCTACGGATTTGTCGAAGAAGTCGGCGCGGACAAAGCGGTCAGCGCTGCGCACGCCTCCGGGGAGGAAGTTGGTGCCTCCGATGCCCTCCCAGTAGTTGTTGATGGCGTTCATTTCAGGCCATGTGGGCTCGTTGGTGAGCACGGGGATGTCTTGGCCTTCATATACTTTGATGTATCCGTTGGTGAATTCAATCACTGCGCTCTTGCCCGTGGCATCGGTCACGCCCCAGTGGAGGGTGGAGACCTGACCGCCGTCGAATGTAGCGCCTACGATCTTGAAGTCCTGATTCTTAACGGCAGCCACGACCTCGTCGGTGGTGGCGTTGAGGTCAAGGAGCCATGCGGGGAAGACTGCCAGCGACATAGCGGGCTTGTCTTCGGTGTTGGGGTTATTGTAGATGGTCTGGCGGCAGAAGAGGCCGTTGACCACGAGACCTTTTTCGTTCATGCCTTCGGTGACACCGGCGTTGTAGCTGGTGGCGTAGACGGCGCCGTACTTCGAAGTCCATTCGATCATCGGGCCGGAGGCGTTGCTCTGTTTATGGATGCCGCGGGGGTATACGAAAATATTCGTAGGGATCGGGGTTGACCAGTCGAGCGAGCGGCCCACGATGCGGAGCACACTGTCGGGGGAGGTTGTAGTGGTGGTATCGCCTACATAGAGCACGCGCGAGCAGGCGTGAGAGATGCCGGTGCCGGCTATCAGGGATAATGCACTTGCGAGGAGGAGTTTGTGGAATTTCATAATAACGGGGTGTTTGAAAATTAATAGTTGAAAAGCATTTATTTAACAAACGCCCCGTGAGCAGGGAAAGTTCATTCCGGCCACCGGATATGGAGATACCGGTTTTTGAGCTCGTTATTCTCTCCAAGCAAGAGGTTTCGGAAGAAAAGGTTGAGAAATCCCGTGGTGGGTTCTATCCCTTTGGTGACGTTACGGTAATTGGCGCGCACAAGGGCGTTGCGGAAATACCAAGAATGTGCCTTAAACATGTCATTTTCTGCCTTATATCCTAACGCACGAAGATATTTGATGGCGAAGACAGCCGTAGTGCGCGTATTGCCTTCGGGAAAAGGATGTATCTGCCAAAGGCCGGAAATAAAGCGCGAGAGATGCTCAATAATCTGCTCTTGGGAGAGTCCTTTGTAGCTAAACAGCCTTTCTTGTTCCAGATCATATTCGATGGTGGGCACAAGATCTTCATTCGGGCCATATATCACTGAAGCACCGTCAAGAGCCCATTCCTTTTTCGAGATATTGTAGTTTCTGAACTCTCCGGCGTGGGGCATCACCCCATGAAAAATCCGGCGGTGTATGCCGGCCAGCCCGGCCACGCTGAAGACGAAAGCATCCGTAGAAAGCTCACGCACAATGTTTTTCGACACCTCGTCGGCCTCTTTCACTCCTTCGGGAATCTCACGGGCAGCCTCGCTGCTGTAGTAGGTCTTAATCAGCTGGTCCACGTGCTCGATGTCCACCTCGCCCTCGATATGTCGCTTGGCCGTGTCTAAAAGGAAATCAGATACTTCCAGACCATCGACCTTTTGCAGCCCGATAGCAGTCTGCCACAACTCCGCGCGCTCTTTGGCCCCCGGCTCAGGCGCCCGCAGATATTCGTCAAATTCTTCGTAGCGGTCCATGTGAGGGGGGTTATTTGTGTTGCATCATGCGGGCCATGGAGCGCTTGTCGTCGCGCTCGCGGATGGATTGGCGCTTGTCGTATTCTTTCTTACCGCGACCGATGCCTATTACCATCTTGGCCAGCCCCCGGTCGTTGATAAACAGGCGCAAGGGCACGATGGTGAATCCGGCCTCCTTGCCGTTGCGCTCGAGCTTGCGTATCTCTTTGCGCTGGAGCAGGAGCTTGCGCTCGCGCCGCTCGGTGTGGTTGTTGTAAGAGCCGTAAAAATACTCGGCGATGTACATATTCTTGACCCAGACCTCCCCGGCATGCACGTAGCAATACGTGTCGACGAGCGAGGCTTTGCCCTGGCGTATGGATTTGATCTCTGTGCCTGTGAGGACAATTCCGGCGGTAAAGGTTTCGATGATTTCGTAGTCGAACCGCGCTCGGCGGTTTACGATGTTTATGTCTTTTTGTTGCATCAGATTATCAATTTAAAAAATCCTTGAATGAAATATGGGGGCAGGATCAGGCACACGACTCCCCAAAGGTAAAAAGTAAGGGTCATGTCCTTGCGGATGCCCAGATAGGCCTCTGCCTTCCACATCACGATGGACACACCGGCGGGAAGGAGGTAGATCAGAGCCATGCTTGGGGGCAGCAGGCGCGTGAGCAACTGCACCAGGGCCAGCAGACCAAGGACGTAGCTCTCCATGGTGAGGCATTTATGGTCGGAGGCAGGCTCGGAGACGGCCATGGCTGAGGAGCGCACGCAAAGGAGACGGCCAAAAATGTAATATGTGCACACGTAAGAGACGGCTGTGGCCAGCACCAGCACGATGGCTGCGCCCCAATCGGTCTGGGGGCGGTAAAACACCTTGCGCACCACCTCTCCCAGGCTGGCCAGAGCCACAAGTGGCCACAGCCCGCTGCCGGTGAGCTCTTCCGGAGAGGCCATCTCGGCGGAGATGTCTTCCCAGGCGCTTTTGGGCGAGATGATGAGCTGAATCAGGTTTTTTACGTAGCGAAGCATCGACTTTACATTTTTTATACCACAAAGTTACGCATTTTTGCTACATTTTCAGTAAATTTGTGGCCGAATTTATAAATAAAATTTTTTAAGATGCTTAAAACTGTCCTTTCCATAGCCGGCAAGCCCGGTCTGTATCGCCTTGTAAGTCAGGGCAAAAACATGCTCATTGTGGAATCTCTGGCCACCGGCAAGCGCATCCCTGCCTACATGCGCGACAAGGTGATGAGCCTGGGCGACATCTCAATGTACACCATGGAGGCCGACGTGCCTCTGGCAGCAATCATGCAATCGGCCTACGAAAAGACCGGCGGACAGCCCGTCGATGCCAAGACCCTTGGCGACGAAGGCTTGCGCGAGCTTTTCGGCGAAATTCTCCCCGATTACGACCGCGACCGCGTCTACATGACCGACATCCGCAAATTCTTCCAATGGTACAACGCCCTCCTTGCTGCCGGCTTCACCACTTTTGTCGAAGAAACTCAGGAAGAGGCCACCCCCGAGGCTGACGCTGATGCTGCAGCAGAAGCTGCTTCCGAGGCCACACCCGAGGCTGAAGAGAAGGCCGAATAACCCCCTCCGAGGCCATGCTCCCAATCGTTGATTACAGCCACGTTGACCTTTTCCGCAAAGAGCTCGACGTGCTCACCGACGTAACCTTCAGTGTCAACGCCGGCGAGTTCGTCTACCTTATCGGGCGCGTGGGTTCGGGCAAAAGCACCCTTCTGAAGTCGATCTACGCAGAGGTGCCCGTCACATCAGGCCAGGCGCAAGTGCTGGACTATGACCTTGTGGCACTGCGTCGCAAGAAGATTCCTTACCTGAGGCGCGAAATCGGATTCGTGTTTCAGGACTTCCAGCTGCTGATGGACAGGACCGTCTACGCCAACCTCGATTTCGTGCTTCGTGCCACAGGGTGGACCTCACGGGCCGCTCGCGAGGAACGCATCGAAGAGGTGCTCAAGCAAGTGGGCATGACCACTAAGAGCTACAAAATGCCCCACGAGATCTCCGGCGGCGAACAGCAGCGTGTGGTCGTGGCCCGGGCTCTGCTCAACAGCCCCCGCCTGATTCTGGCTGATGAGCCCACGGGCAATCTCGACCCTGAGACAGGCGAGCAAATCATTGACCATCTGCACTCCATCGCCGCGCAGGGCACCGCAGTGATAGTGGCCACCCACAATCTGCAGCTTCTGCAGCGCTTCCCCGGCCGCGTGCTCCGCTGCGAAGGCAAGCGCCTGGTGGAAGATGCAATTCCTCTATCCTAACTCAAACCGATGCATAATAAATTCCTCTCCCTCCTGCTCTGCATTCTGCTCTGGCTCCCGGCCTGGGCGTTGGGCACTACGCTCGGCTTTCCCGCCGAACGCTCGGCTGCCGTGGGCATATACGTAAAGGACCTGCGCTCAGGTGAGGTCATCGCCTCCCGCAACGCCGACCGCCTCCTCACCCCCGCCAGCATCATGAAATCACTCACCGCAGCCTCGGTGATGTGCCTGATCGACACCTCAATGCGATTCACCACCCCCGTCTATCTCTACGGGCAGCGTCGCGGCGAGGTCTGGGACGGCAACCTGGTGATCGAAGCCGTGTGCGACCCCTCGATCGATAGCGGCGAATTTCCCGACAGCACCGATTTCGCCTCAACTATCGTGGCGGCCATGAAGGAGTCAGGAATCACCACCATCACGGGCAAAGTGATTATAAATGAAGACCTTCCCGACTCCGGCCAGCCCGGGACTTGGGAGATTGAAGATGTGCCCTGGCCCTACGGCGCGGGCCTCTTCGGTTTCAACTTCCGCGACAACACCATGCGCATCTGGCCCGCAACCGGCAAGACGGAGCCCTACGACCCCGGTCTGATCATCACCACTCAATATCAGGCCAAAGGCGGCACGCTCATCCGCGGGATTAATTCCGACCGCATCCTGGCCAAGGGAGCCAACGTGCGCAAACCCTCGTGGGTGCTCAGCACATCAATGCCCAACCCTGCGCGCGTGTTCAGTAATCTTCTCACCCAAAAACTCTCTGAGGCCGGCATCAAGGTGCAAGGCAAAACCACCGAAAACATCTCCACGCGCATGCTCATCGTCAACCACAGGTCGGCCCCCCTGACCCAAATCCTGCGGCGCATGATGGTGGTGAGCCACAATATGTTTGCCGAAGCCATGCTTCGCCTGTTGGCTCCGGGGTGCTCCCGGGAGGAAGCTGTGATGGTAGAAAAAGAATTCTGGCAGCAGCGCGGCATCGACCCCGCGGAAATGATCATCTATGACGGCAGCGGTCTGGCTCGCGGCGACAAACTCACACCTCGCTTCCTCGGCAACGTGCTCGAGGCCATGGCGCGCGATTGGGCGGTGGCCTCGCCCTACGTCGGCCTCTTTCCCCGCGTGGGCGAGGAGGGCACAGTAAAAGGTCTCCTGGCCGAAACACCTCTGAGCGGAAAGCTCGCCCTCAAGAGTGGCAGCATGGGCGGTGTGCAATGCTTTGCCGGCTACAAAATCGATGACAACGACCTGCCCACCCACGTAGTGGTCATCATGGTCAACTCATTCACCTGCCGCCGCGCCCTTGTGCGCGAAGGCATCGAATCCTTCCTTCTTTCCACCTTCCCCCAGTCTTAAGAGCCGGGCGAGAAGGACTTGCGGAGATAGGAAAGAGCGCGGAGGACCGGGCCGCGGGAGGCGTCGATGAGAGCCGGCCGGTGAGCGTCGCTGTTGACCACGATGGTCACTCCGGCTTGCAGCAGCCGGCGCCAGTGCCTTTGGGCCGGGAAGAGCTGGTCGTGGTCGCGCCAGGCCTTGGTGTTGATCTCCACGATGATGCCCGAGCGGATGATGGCCTCGATCAGAGCGTTGACCCCGTCGACATACCAGGGCTCTGTCTCAACCCCGGGCCAGTAGTGGCCGGCGTTGTGCTTGATTTTGTCAAAGTGACCGATGATGTCAAAACCACCGAGCTCGACCATGCGCAGCGATTGGGAGAAAAAGGTCTCGACCACGTAGCGCAGATCGTCGTGAAAGGCGGTGTGCATATTCCGGGCAAAGCGCTCGGCGCTGCCGTCAATGTCGATGTAGCTACCCTCTTGTGTGGGGATAAAGTGCACAGAACCAATGGTATAGTCTAATCCCAGGTTCTTGAAGTAAGGCGAATGCGGTCCCCACTCATCTCCCAGGAAGTCGACCTCCATCCCGGCAAGAAATCTTACCTGCGGGTATAGCTCCTGCAGCCTTTTGACCTCGGCCAGATACTTCGGCACATCCTCCCGGCTCATATTGCACGGCGAGGCGATGGGCACGGGCGAATGGGGCGTGAAGCCATAGACTTCAAACCCTCGACGCGCGGCTTCGGCGGCAAATTCGGCCATCGGGGCATGACCGTCGCAAAATTCCGTATGACTGTGCAGGGTGTAAAGCTCAGAGGTGGGGAGAAGCATTTCGGAAATTTAAATTTAAGACTTTTGTGGATCGGAGAGAGAGGATGGAGATGCAAATATAGTGATTTTTTGGCGCGTGTGCAATAATTAAAGGAGGTTTTGAGCGGATTTCGACAGGATTCCTCTCATATTCAAAAATAAGTTGGAAAAAGATTGGGGAAAATTTGGATGAATGGAAAATTCGTTTTATATTTGCGACGAAAGACCTCAACCATGAATAAATCCTTGCGAAATATCTGTGTGGTTTGTGTTTGCAGCTTTGTTTTCTTCTGTTTTCAGTTGTCTGTGGGGCAGGAGATTATGGGTGTGCAGGGGCTGACGGATGCGGAGCTTGAAGGGTCTGTGTGGAATTTGGCGGGTCGCGCTCAGGTGCAATCTGCGCCGGCGCATTTTGTTTTCCGGAATAATGTCTACCGCCGGGAGATTGCCGGAGTCACGAATTTCTTTATTGTTAAGGGGGATTCTGTGGTTTGGACGGGATATAATGTGGGGAGGAGATTGGGCGTTGTTGCCGATCGTCCGGTTTTGGTGAGAAGGTTGTCTGATCCGGGGTCTCGCTCGGGCAGTTATACGGCTCGCGGAACTCTTGATGTCTCTCTGCGGCTGAATGAACGTGGCACATATGATTTTAATGTGTTGAGGGCGGGGAAGGCGATTATTGCTCCGGGAGATACGTTGGCGGATGTGTTTCTGAGCCGGGATGTGCGCTCTTATGTGGTGGGGCTGAATGATTCTGTGTCATCTGACAGTGCACGGATTGTGACCTATAATTGGTTTAAGTCGGGAGCCTCGGTGCCTTTTGCTGTGCAACAGGGAGATGTGCTGTATGTCGATGCTTCCGGAGTTAATATTGAGCCGGATTCGGATTCCGACTCGGACTCTGGAGAGGATGTAGACGCCGCCTCGGTAATTGAGCGGGCTAAGGTTGAGGTCTCTGATGGCCGTGTGCATGTTCTGCTGCCGAGGGCTGTTGCGGTGCATGTTTATGTAATGGATGCTCCGGGGCATATCTACGCTCACGCATCCGGAAGGGATGCGTCTTTTGAATTGGATGTCACAGGACTGCCCCACAACACCTATATTATAAGTATCGTCTGGCAGGATAATCCCGAGATTCTACACAAGCTGATCACAAGACTGTAGATTATGAAAAGGATTCTGCTCATAGCTTTTGTGGTGTTTGTGTCGGCTTTAGCTTTGGGGCAAACGTATGTAACGCCGGTGAGGGATGATGTTACGCCTCCTTCGCCTGAGTCGGCGGCGATCGTTGCTGTGCAGTCTCCCGAGCCCGATCTGCTTACGGGTGCAGTCAGCCTGTCAGTGCCGGTGTATACGATAAGTCAGGACGGGTATGAATTGCCTGTCACCCTGCAGTATCACACCAACGGCATCAAGGTCTTCGACGACCCGGCTCCTCTGGGCTACGGCTGGTCGCTGATGCCGGCCCTGCGCGCCACCCGCACGGTCCTGGGCCGCCCCGATGAGCTGTATGAACACGAATCTCATGTCCCGGCCGGAACCGACGCTACCGCTTTTTTCTTTATGTGCAAAGCTGATGCGGCAGTGACTTCATCCGAGAATCTAAAGCGCTACGACAGCGAGCATGATCTCTTTACTTTTGCTCTCCCGGGCAAGACTATTACGCGCATGCTTGATGCCTCCGGTGAGCAAAATCGCTTCTTTGGCGCTTTTGACGATGAATACCGTGTCGAGGCTCCAAAGGATCTCGCCACTATTACCGTTACTGACCCCGGCGGAGTGAAATACGTCTTCGGCCAACAGAAGGAGTATTATTATGAGCACTGCGGTCTGGCCGTACCCACGACATGGGCTATGGGCAAGATTATCCTCCCGACAGGGCGCAGCATCGATTTAGAGTGGGAACTGGCCCGTCGCCATTATCCGGCTCGTCCGTGGATTGGCGGTTATTCATTTATGGATAAATGGAACACAAGAGTTTGGAATACTGTAGGCCAAATTCAAGACACTTTTGACAACGACAATTATTCCCAGGCTGTTTTGTCGCGCTGCAATGAGACGTCTATGTTCTTACATTTAAAGAAGATAAGTTTCACCGGTGGCGAAGTTGTCTTTAACTACACTTCGACTTTGATCGGACATATGCTCTCAGGGATTAACATTTCTAACGGCACTGAGACGGTCTCGACTTTCACTTTGACTTTTGCTGACAACAACTATACCCTACTCTCCAAAATTGACGGAGGAGAAGGGAAGGTTTATAGTTTTCAGTATGATACCACCTTTGGAACCGCGCCTTTCGACAGTGGCATCAACTCTCAGGACTGGTGGGGATATTTCAATAATAAACCCAACATCACCCTTACCCCGAAAATCCGAATAAAAACATATCCTGATTCATACTCAGATCACGCAACTTATAAAAAGGAAATAGGCGAGGCTGACCGAAGCGTGGATTCTGTGGCTATGCAGGCCTTGATACTTAAAGAGGTGACATGGCCCACGGGAGGAACATCATCGTTCACATATGAGCCTCACCACTTCCAGCCCTCAAGATTTGAAACCAATGGTGAAATCCACCCCGACTATGACCCTTATTTAAGCTATGGCGGCGGCCTTCGCGTCAAGGAAGTCACGACCGCTGAAGGAAATACCACAGAGGCTATGACCGTGAGATATCAATATTCTTTGGCTACAGTCAGAAGTGTGCCTTCGGCTGCCACGTTCATCGAGAGCTATACGGTTGCAGTTCCGGTGCCGGGTCGGGATAAAGATAACGCCGATGCGTGGGATAAAATGAGATTGGTCAATATCATGCCCGTCTCGGATTATAACAGATATGATACCGGCGCCACTCCGCTATGGTACGAAAAAGTAACTGCCAAATGGCCGGAGGGTAAGGTGGAGACATATTTTACGGACGTTATAAATTCCTACCCGAACTCTGTCAACATTAATTATGGCCGTCGCTTGCCGAGCGATATGTATAATGTTTTCAACGGTTCTCCGGCCATATCAAAGCAGATAATTTTTAAAGCCGTCTCCGGCGGATACGAACCTGTGCAGTCCACAGAATACGCCTACACTAAGCTCACCGGAATCAACCCGATAAAAAACGACCATATCGTCCGCGAGATCACGGCTCTGGGCAGTTGTTCCGATCATGCCCCGGACCCCGAAGATGGCTACAGGTTAAGTTATCTGCCGCGTATGCATACCGGTATCGATTACGTGGAAGATGCTTATTTCTCCCATACTTACTATATTTTTCCTTGTACCTACCGCCTCACCCAGAAGACGATCACCGAATTTACTTCTAACGGCTCCCTATCCTCTACGGAGACCTACACCTACAAATCGGGAACAGGTCTTGTCGAATCCGTCACCGGCACCACCTCCGAGGGCCTGCAATCAAAAGTTGAAATCTCTTATGCAGGAGATCTGGCTTCAGCCACGGCAATGGTAAGCGCCAATGTCGTTGGCGTGCCCTTGCGCGAGAAAATCACCACCGGAAGTGCTGTTTGTGATGTCAGGGCAGAATACGTAAAGACCCAAAGCGGTGCTTTCCGTCAGAAAAGAACCTATACAATATTCGGAAACAGCACCGACACGCTTTTCACCCCGACCTGCGAATATGACAACATCGGCAACCTGATCAAGGTGACCGACGCCGACGGCGTTGTCGTTGATTGGACTTGGGACTCCAACGGGCGGTATCCGATCAAAAGAAATGACTCGGGCCTGATCTCAACCTTCGGGTATAAAAACCTCGTTGGACTCACCTCCGCGACCACACCCTTTGGCTGTACCTCCACCTATGAATATGACCAATATGGCAGGCTGGTGAAAAGTTCTGTCACAGGTCTGGGCGTGATGCAAAGAGTTTCCTATCAGTTTTCATCAGGGGAAAACATCATAACCACTACATCCCTGCTTGACAACACGCGCAGACACGTTGCCTCTGAAACCTACGACGGCCTGGGGCGGAAAGTCCTCTCCGAGGATATTTCTACCGGGCTGATGCAGGCATTCCGCTATGACGGCATGGGCCGGCTCTCAAAAACAAGCGTACCTTCCACCTCTCTGCCCTCTGCAAGCTATGATTGGAACGTAACGGAATACGAGGCAAGTCCGCGCTCTCTGGCCATATCCTCGCTTAAAAACGGAGAAGCATGGCACACCAACAACAAGAAAATGCACAGCCGAGTGTTGGTCAACAACCACTCTGACCTTTCTTGCCCGAGATATTCAATCGCCGCCAACGGCAATCTTACCCATCACGGCAACTACGCCTCAGGAGAGATCCGTATTGAAGAAACTACCGACGAGAACGGCCACGTCCGGCGATCATACACCAACAAATCAGGCAAAGTAGTGATGACCGAGGAGGGCGACGGTGCATCAGACATGCTTCGCACACGCTACGTTTACGACGATTACGGCCGTCTGCGCTTCGTCCTGCCTCCATCCTTTACCGACGGAGGCGCTGCACCCGGCGACCCGGATTTTATCAAGAAATGCTACGAATACAGCTACGACGGCTTTGGTCGCGTTGCTTCGCGTCGCATGGCCGGAGCAGCGGCCTCTCATCGCTTCATCTACTCTAAGGCCGGGCGCACGTTGGCCGAACATAGCGCCCCGATGGCCGATAATGAGTGGATGGTATATTTCTACGACAAGCATGGTCGCGGAGTCTATACCGCCAAGACCGGCTCTTCTGAAGCGCAGGTGCGCAGTTGGGCCAAGTTCTTCTCTTTCTCATCCTATAGCGGAGCATCAGAGCATGGCGGCTACACCCTTTCGGCCTCCGGCGCCCTTAATACCCTCGTGCCCTTCTGCGCCACTTATTACGACGACTATTCGTTCCTCTCCCTCCCCGGGGCGGCCTCACTGCCCCGTATCTCGACCTCGCGCCCCGGCCTGCAGACCGGCTCGGCCGACTTCGCCACCGGCACCGCGCTTTTCTCCGCCCTGGAGTATGACGTATGGGGGCGTGTGATCAAATCTCATGCACAAACGCTTAAAGGGCTGCTTTCCTCCGCTTACACCCTTGACCGGGCCGGAAACACGCTTTCGGCCACTTCATCCTTCTCCCTGCCGGGAAATGTCACCCACTCCCGCACTCAGACTTTCTCTTACGATCAGGCAGGGCGGCCTGTGTCGTGGCGGGTCAGCCTTAATGGCCGGGAGGCCGGGGCTTCTGTCACCTACGGCAGCTACGGCCTGGTGGCCACAGAGAAATACCTGAACGATGTGGAGAGGAAGTATCAGTATGACTGCCACGGATGGGTAAAGGAGATAACCACAACGATTCCTGCATTAAAGATGGTTGACCCTGTGCGTCCTGTCTTTCCTGACCTCCCGGTCGCGCCCACTTTTTATTCGCAAGTGCTTGATTCGCCACAAGGCGATAAAGGAGAGATTGGTGCTGTAAAATTACCGACTGCCACAGATT
>CAZNRK010000053.1:0-14160 GCA_964575435.1 uncultured Bacteroides sp. | reverse complement strand
CAACCCTCGACTTCGGTCCCGACCCCTTCGCCCCTCACGTACTCCCCCAAGGATATTGAAGCCTGGGTAATGGAAGGTGAAGAAGTCATTTACGGCAAAACACACCCTACTATCTCTAAAATCTTCAAAGAACGCGGTTTTATGGCCGCGTGTCAGTGGGTGAGCCAACACCTGCAATACATGTTCGGAATGTCGAAATATCCCCTCGAACCTCATATGCTCTCCGAACTATCGCGGTCGGTGGCCGTGAGGTACAAGCACTTGATGCTCACCGAGTTCATGCACTTCTGTTTCCTCTTCCGCACTGGTGAATTCGGCAAAACGTTCGGACGGCCCGACGGCGCTACGGTCTTCCAAGCCCTGCGGGAATACTCAGCCATGCGCGAGCGCATCCTTGGCAATCTCCGCACCTCAGCCACCCCCGAGCCGGAGCCCGAAGGGCGAAAACCTCACCCCATGACCCCGGAAATCGAACGCATGATCGCTGACTTCTTTGAGAGCGAGAGCAAGCGACAGGGCAACTGGCGCGGGGAGCCATGGGGCACGGCCATCTGCCGGGCCTACTTCGTGGACCACACTCTGGCGACCTTCCCCGGCGACATGACCTACGAAGAGCGCCGGCAATGGGCTAATGACAATATGTAGGGACGCACCATGGTGCGTCCGCTTGACTGGGAGTTGGCGTGCGGCTCGGCCGCCACATGTGGATAAAAAACTACGGATTACACGGATTAAACGAAAGTAGGGACGCACCATGGTGCGTCCGTTCCCCTCAAAACCCCCACGCGCCATCAGCCGTCGCCACAAGTGGCGACCCTACTAAGGCTCGGCCGCCATGTTGTCCGTCGCCACAAGTGGCGACCCTACAACTTCAAATTGTTGCATCTTCAATGTTTTTTTCTACTGGTCTCCTGTTGATTATTTACAAAGAAAATCCGCGGATTCCGCGGAATCAGTTGTTACTTACTAATGTATCGGGCGAGAAGCCCTTGACATCCCGGGCAATGGGGCGGGGGTTAGCGCACTACGCAGCGGTTGCAGTACCACTCGATGGCGTGCTTGCAAAAGTTGATTACGTGTGTCATGTCATTCGGAATTTTCTCACCCGGGCAAAAGGTGAAGCCGCGGGCAAACAGTTAAACGTGTTTTTTTCTCTCTATAAGGGCCGGCGCCTCATCCCGAGGTCGCGGCCGGGGTAATAATACCTATTGTAACTTTGAAACGAATGAAGTAGCAATTATGTTCAGAAATTATGTTATAAAACATGTTTTTCTCCATTTTCGGCCGCAAAGGTACTCACTTTTTCCTTATCTCCAAACTTTTTTCTTAAAAAATCGCCCCTGTGGAGGTGAAATTCAGCAAAAATGAGTATTTTTGCACTCTAAATATAATAACACGCGCCCGCGGGCGCAAAACAATACTATCATGACTATCGATAACTACAATTTCTCCGGCAAAAAGGCCATTGTGCGCGTTGACTTCAACGTGCCCCTCGATGAAAATGGCAACATCACCGACGACACCCGTATCCGCGGTGCCCTCCCCACTCTGAAGAAAATCCTCGCCGACGGCGGTTCGCTCATCATCATGAGCCACATGGGCAAACCCAAAGGCAAAGTCAACCCCAAATACTCTTTGGCTCAGATCAAAGACGCTGTGGCCGCTGCTCTGGGCACCGACGTGAAATTTGCCGAAGACTGCGCCAACGCCGACGAGGCTGCCAAAAACCTCAAGCCCGGCGAAGTGCTCCTGCTCGAAAATCTCCGCTTCTATCCTGAGGAAGAAGGCAAACCCGTGGGCATCGACAAAGAAGATCCCGCTTACGACGAGGCCAAGAAAGAAATGAAAGCCCGCCAGAAAGACTTCGCTAAGAAACTCGCCTCTTACGCCGACGTTTACGTTAACGACGCTTTCGGCACCGCTCACCGCAAACACGCCTCCACAGCCGTTATCGCCGACTATTTCGATGCCGACAACAAGATGCTCGGCTATCTGATGGAGAAAGAAGTGCAGGCCGTGGATAACATCCTCTCCGACATCAAGCGTCCCTTCACAGCCATCATGGGCGGCTCGAAAGTGTCGACCAAAATCGGCATCATCGAAAACCTCATGGACAAGGTTGACAACCTCATCCTCTGCGGCGGCATGACCTACACCTTCGCCAAAGCTCTCGGCGGCAAGGTAGGCAATTCAATCTGCGAGGACGACAAGCTCCAGCTCGCCCTTGACATCATTGCCAAGGCCAAGGAGAAAGGCGTCAACCTCGTGCTCGGCACCGACTGCGTGGCCGCTGATTCCTTCTCTAACGACGCCAATACTCAAGTCGTGTCTGTAATGGAAATCCCCGACGGCTGGGAAGGTCTGGATGCCGGTCCCAAGACCCGCGAGGCATTCCGCAACGCCATCAAAGACGCCAAGACCATCCTTTGGAACGGTCCGGCCGGTGTCTTTGAGTTTGACAACTTTACCGCCGGCTCTCGCGCAATTGCCGAGGCTATCGTGGAAGCTACCGACAAAGGCGCCTTCTCGCTCGTAGGTGGCGGCGACTCTGTGGCTTGCGTCAACAAATTCGGCATGGCCGACCAAGTTTCTTACGTCTCCACCGGCGGTGGCGCTCTGCTCGAGGCCATCGAAGGCAAGATCCTCCCCGGTGTGGCTGCAATCAAAGGCTAATCCCGAATCCCGGAAATTAAAAATCATTTTAGGGTCGCCACCACGGCGGCCCTATTATGTTCGCCCTTACCTCCCCGTCAGCCGTCGCCACGAGTGGCAACCCTATAAATCAACAAAATTACTTTCATGCTTCACCTTTTTAATCCCGACAACGACCTGGCGCTGGCGGCCAATCTTGAGCATTACACCCCGCCGAAGGCTGCCATGCAGCTCAAGCGCGACGGGGCCGTGCTACCGATGTGGTACGGCTCGCCCGGCGACCGCGTGATCTGCTACGGCGTGGAGGCACAGTGGTACGATAGGATGCACGCCCTCTTCCCCGGCTTGCCCGAGCTGCATGACCATCGCCACTCCCTGCATCCTCCCGAGCCCTGGGGATGGTCAAAGGCCGCACGCGAGGCCCTCAGGCGCGAGGGTGCCGACCCTTCGCTATTGCCCTCAGATGCCGATTTGGAGCGCCTTCGCGAACTCTCGCACAGACGCACGGCTGCACGGTTGGCATCGCGCCTGAGAGAGATGTTGCCTGATGTCGAGCTTCCCGATGCAGCGGTTGAGGCTCGCAGCTGCCGGGAGGTGGAGGAGTTAATGAAGCGTTGGGGTGGGGTGTATGTCAAGCAGCCGTGGTCAGGGAGCGGCCGAGGCGTGATTTGCTCGCTGCCAAATCCCGCAGGGGCATTGCGGTTGGCCGAAACCTCGATACGCACTCAGGGCAGCGTGCTTGTTGAGCCGGCCTTGGCGCCGGGACTGGATTTCGCCCGAATCTATAGATGCCACGACGGCCTTGTGGAGGATCTGGGCACATCGGTCTTCACCACCGACGCCCTGGGCCATTACACAGGCAACCTTCTGGCCCCTGAAGAGGTGAGATTTGATAAGGTGGCACAAAGGTATCCGGCAGAGGTGCTGATGCGGGTGTTTCAGGCCGTCAGGGTAATAATCAGGGAGGAAATAGCGCCGTACTATTCCGGGATTGTGGGCGTGGACATGCTCGTAAGCGCCGAAGGCAAGCTTCACCCGGCTGTAGAGGTAAACCTGCGCCACACGATGGGCTACGTAGCCAACCGCTTTGCCGAGCTTCACCTGCACCCTCAGGCCATCGGGCGGTTTGAGATTCTCCCTCCCGGGGTGGCGCCCGCAATCTCCGACTTTGAAACCGCCGACGGCAGGCTCCTGAGCGGCACCCTTGTGCTCACTCCCCCCGGCACGGCCTTCACCATCCGTTGCACGGTGTCTCAGTAGGCCGACAGGCAGAGGGATTGAACCTTTTCGGCCGAAGGGGTGTTGTATAGATAGTTTCAACTTTATGCTATGAGAGAGAGAATCTCTGTATTTTTACTATTGTGCGTCGTTTCCCCGGGCATCTGGGCCCGGGGGATCGAAGACTTCGTTTCAGCCCTGAGCCGCGCTGACGATTACCACGCACGCGGAAGGCTGGAGGTGTATCTGCCTTCAGCGCAGGAGCCTGTGGCCTACGACATCAGTCTGATCTCCAAACCAAATCCCACCGATTCCCTTTCTCCTTGTTCATATCTTATTGACTGGCGATCAGCCGACCCCGACCACCCCTCAGCGGGCTTCACGGCCTATTTTGACGGCAATTTCTACCGCTTTCGGGGCGATCGCCTTCAGGAATATCACACCTCAGCCACCCCGGCAGCCTTCGCCCCCGGCGGAGACACAGGCAAGGGCGTGCAGCAGCAGGCGCAATTCGTGTCTCTTCTGCCTCAGTTTCTGGCACGCGAACTCCGGAATCCCGAGTACACATATAATATAATAGACCCCGAACGCTCCGCCACAATCGAGGGCCAAGGCGCCGGGCGAGAATTTGTGTACCGCTTCAACCCGGCCACTCTCCTGCCCGTTAGCGCCACCGTGACCTTCAATCCCGGGACGCTCAGCGAGCAGACCACGAGCTGGCAGGTGCAGGAATCTCTCCCAACCTCCTCACCCACAGATTTTTCCGAGGAATGGCTCAGGGAGCAGTATCCCGATGCTTTCGGGCGTTACCGCAGTAGCACCTTCCGCGCAGAGAGCCTGAAGGGAGAGGCATTGCCGACGTTTTCCGTGCCCGTTGCCGGCACTCGCGAGCGATTCGCCCACCGGAAAGGCGACCCAATGGAGGCCTTGACGCTTGTGGTCTTTCTTGACCCGGAGGTGGCCACAGCTGCCGGGACCGTGGCCCAAGTGCGCGAGGCAGCATCGCAGGCACCCGTGCCGGTACATATCCTATGGGCATTTCCTACAACCAACAGCGCCGAGGAAATCCTCGACCTGCTCGGACAGGCACGAGAGGGCGAGGTGGCCCTGAGTTCCGCGCGGTCGCTGGCTTCGGATTGTGGAGTCACGCTTTTTCCGACCCTGATTCTGGTGGGAAAAGACGGGATGGTGAAAGATGTGACAATCGGCGCAAACCAAGACCTCTCCGCGATTGTTATACAGAAAATAATAATCTCAAACTAATATAAACTATGGAAACCGTTTACTTTAATGGCCAGGAATGCCACACTTACGGGACCATGCCCACCGTGGGCGAAGTGGCTCCCTGCTATGAACTCGTAACTAAAGACCTTAAGGATATCACATGCCGCGATTTTGAGGGCAAACGCGTGGTGCTCAACATTTTCCCGAGCCTTGACACGCCCGTTTGCGCCGCTTCGGTCCACCGCTTCAACAAGGAGGCCGCTTCGGTCGACAACACCGTGGTGATCTGCGTGTCGATGGACCTGCCCTTTGCCGAGGCTCGCTTCTGCGCTGCCAACGGAATTGACAACTGCGTGGTGGCCAGCGCCTTCCGCAGCCCGATGTTCGCGCAGAAATATGGCGTGCAACTCGTCGACGGCCCCCTCTCCGGGCTTCTGGCTCGTGCCGTGCTCGTGCTTGACACCGATCGCCGCGTGATTTATCGCCAATTGGTCGACGACATCACCCACGAGCCCGACTACGAGGCCGCTCTGAGCGTCTTGAAATAAGGAATTTTGAAAAAAATTGCTGAAAAATTTTGCAGTATCGGAAAAAAGGCTTACCTTTGCCCTCGCAAAACCGCAAATGGTACCTTGGCCGAGTGGTTAGGCACCGGTCTGCAAAACCGTTTACAGCAGTTCGATTCTGCTAGGTACCTCACTCCCGCCCCTTTCCGGAGCGGGATTTTTTTATTTGCCTCCTCGCCCTTGACACACATGCAGCCTATCCACATTATTTAGTAGGGTCGCCACTTGTGGCGACGGAAAATCCGAGACCGGGCTTGAGTAGGGTCGCCACTTGTGGCGACGGAAAATCAGAGACCGGGCTTCAGTAGGGTCGCCACTTGTGGCGACGGATAACCTGGGAGCCGGTTACGAGGCCGGTCGCCACGAGTGGCGACGGATAACCAGGAAGACGGTTATAGAGGTTGGTCGCCACAAGTGGCGACCCTACACTCGAAAATCCGTTGAATCCGTAGTTTTTTTAAAATATTGTGGTGGCCGGGCCGACCGCCACACCCCCGTCCAAAGCGTAACTAAAAAAGGAGTGCAATTCGATAGGTGGCCAGGGCGGCGAGCCAGGCGATCAAGGTATTGTAAATGACCGAGAAGGCAGCATACTTCCACGATCCGGTCTCGCGCACAATGGCCGTAAGGGTGGCGATGCAGGGGCAATAAAGCAGGATAAAGACCATGAAACTCAGGGCCTCCGGGGCGCCAAAGTCAGGCCTTCCGGTGGCAGGGGAGGGGGCTGAAAGACGGTCGCCAAGGCGCTGCTCGTTCACCGCTTCGTCGCCCGTGTAAAGTACACCGAGGGTCGACACCACGATCTCTTTTGCCGGCACTCCGGCCAGCGCAGCCACCGATGCGCGCCAGTGGAAGCCCAAGGGCGCCAGAGCCGGGTTGATGGCTTTTCCGGCCATTTCCAGGTAGCTGTCAGAGGAGGATATGGCATTTTCGTCAACCGTCATGGAGCCATCAACGCTCTGCGCCACAGCCACTTGCTCCTGCTCCTGATGCGATGAGAGCGGAAAATAATTCAGAGCCCACACCACCACGCTGGCCACGAGGATGATGCCTCCCATCTTCTTCAGATACTGCTCGCCCTTGCTCCAGGTGTGGCGCAAAGAGGCCTTCATCGTGGGCATGCGGTAGGGCGGAAGCTCCATGACGAAGGGAGTCTCGTCCTTCTTGAAATAGAAGCGGCGGAGCAGACGCGCCGTGATCATCGCCACCACCACGCCTCCGATATATAGACTCATAAACACCAGTGTGGGATGCTCGGGGAAGAATGTCCCGATCAGAAGTACGTAGATCGGCAGGCGCGCCGAGCAGGACATGAAGGGATTGATAAGAATGGTGATCAGACGGCTTGACTTGCTCTCGATGGTGCGCGAAGCCATGATAGCAGGCACATTGCAGCCAAAGCCCATGATCAAGGGGATGAACGACTTGCCGTGGAGGCCTATCTTGTGCATCACGCGGTCCATGATAAAGGCCGCTCGTGCCATATAGCCCGAGTCCTCCATGAATGAGATGCAAAAATATAGAATAAGGATATTCGGCAGAAACACGATTACGCCGCCCACGCCCCCGATGATGCCGTCGGCAATCATGTCCTTTACGATGCCGTCGGGAAGCACCGAATTGACCCATCCGCTGAGCCATGTCACCCCCGAGTCGATCCAGTCCATCGGATACTGTCCAAGGGCAAACGTAGCCCAGAATATCGCAAACATGATCAGGAAAAAGAGCGGGAAGCCGAAGAGCCTGCTGGTGACGAAGGTGTCGATAATCTTGGTGAGAGAATACTCCTTATCCTCGCCGGGGGTGAAGGTCTCGGCCAATGCGCCGGCGATGAAGCCATACTTTTCAGCTGCTATCGTTTCAGAGATATCTTCCTGGTGGTCAGCGTTGTAAGTCTTAAGCAAGGAATCGCGCAGAGAGAGGATTGACGCAGAGTTGGGCGTGGACCGGCGCAGCATCTCCTCAGCCTCCTTGTCGCCCTCGAGGAGCTTGATGGCAATGTAGCGGGGAGAGAAATGCAAGGCCACGCAGCCCTCCGCCTTGATGGCATCGACCAGGGTGCGGATCATGGGCTCGATGTCGGGCCCGAGGTTGACGTGGACGTGGCGCACGGCCGTGTGGCTGTCTTCGTACACCTTAATTATAGCGTCAAACAGCCGGTCCACCCCCTCGCCCGTCTTTGAGACCACCGGCAGCATCGGCACGCCGATCATCTTGCCCAGAAGGTCGTAATCCAGGTGAGCACCGCGCGAGCGGAGCTCGTCGTACATGTTCAAGGCGATGACCATCGAGCGGTCCATGTCGATGAGCTCGGTGGTGAGATATAGGTTGCGCTCGAGGTTGGAGGAATCCACGACGTTGACGATCACATCCGGGGTGTGCTCGCTCAGAAACCGGCGCACGTAGAGCTCTTCGGGCGAATAATAGGTCAGGGAATAGGTGCCGGGAAGATCAACGATGTTGAAGCGGTAGCCCTTGTAGTTGAAATAGCCCGACTTGCCCTCGACAGTGACGCCGCTGTAATTGCCCACATGCTCCTTAGCTCCGGAGGCAATGTTGAAAAGGGATGTTTTGCCGCAGTTCGGGTTGCCGATAAGTGCGATATTTATGGTGCGACCTGCCGGGTGAGAGTGAGCGGAGTCATGGCCGGAAGGGGTCTCGGAGCCGGGATCTGAAGGAGAGTCAACGTTGAGAGGCTCAACCTCGATAAGCTCAGCCTCAGAGCGTCGGAGGCTGACCTCGTAGCCCATTATGGAATATTTTATAGGGTCCATCATCGGAGCATGGAGAAGCACTTTCACCTTATGCCCCTTTACAAAACCCATCTCCATCACACGCTTGCGGAAGGCGCCATGGCCGTGAATCTTCACCACCACGCCCTCTTGACCCGTGCTCAAATCAGAAAGTCTCATAAAAACAGGATGTAGAAATCAATTGGCAAAGTTACGCACAATTTCCCGCCTCCGCAATACCCATTTTCAAGTATTTTCACAACAAGCCCCCCTCGAGAGTCGGGTAGGGGATAATATCGCAGAAATATAGGCTTCCTCTCAAATTCCTCTCATATTCAAAAATAAGTTGGAAAAAGGTTGGGGAAAATTTGGATGAATGGAAAATTCGTTGTAAATTTGCACCGAAACGTCTAAACCATGAATAAATCCTTGCGAAATATTCGCATGGCCGGAGCATCGGCCCACATCTCCACCCTCGGCGGACGATATGACTAAACCTTTGACGCCTCGGGGCGGAAATGCTCGGCCTCGGCCATTATTCCTGTACCGGCCGCGCTGAAATTTGGATCATATGTGGCCTTAAGAATGTCTGATATCGGAAGTAAAGATGGCACTATTGATTTGGGAACACAAAATCCGTCTAAATCTTACCCCACGACTAAAGCTTCAGGAATTAACATTCATAAGCCCGGACATAAAAACAAAACCGGTATGACTAATGACGGCAAGGCTATTTCGCAAGGTTGTCTACTTATTAACCTAAAAAAATGGGTAAATTTTATTGATATTTTTAGAAAATATGAGAATACTGGCGTAAAAATTAGTGTGATCGTATCTCGGTCTATTTCTGATGCCCAAATTATTATAAAAAAATAATCATGAGAAATTTCGCATTATACGCTCTTTTTCTATTTTTGGCTCCCTTTTTCATAAGTGCTTCCCCGGATAGCAAGGTAGAATCGGTTGAGGAGTTTTTCAATAGTCTTGACTCTCGCCTTGATATTGATTATAATGTACGAATTGACTCTTCAAATAATGTGTTTATCATTGCTCGCAAAGATAGCACACGAAATGGGTGGTCCTATATTTATTCTTCCGGGCTTCGCACCGAACTGAACTTGGCAACCGGTGATTGGTATTTCCAAAAATATAAAAACGACACCCTTTGTGGTTCAGTAATAGGTATTTCATGCCATAATGATTGGATTTCAGCAATTAGCGACATCAAAGTAAATACAGATTTCCTCGCTGACCAGTATTTTATTTACGGCGATTCTTCGAAAACAGTTTACCAAGGATTCTCATTCTATTATCCTATTTATCTCAATAGTTATTCTGAAAGTCCGGTCATATTCTACGAAGATGAAATTGAACTCGGACCGGTCGATGTCGGAATTGGATATTTACACAACCGGGCTGACACAGTTTATTATTCAAGGGAACGCCTTACTGACCTCCACAGAGAATACATAGAATATAAACGTATCGAATCCGAAGACAGCACAAATACGCATCTTCGGGCCTCCGGGCAGATGAAAAATTGAATATTTGGGAGGTATAAGTCAATTAAGCGAATGTAAATGAAACGTTTTCTATACATTTTCTCGGCCTTGACCCTGATGTGCTTTCTAATGAGTGGAAAGCCTGAAGTAAGTGATGATTCATACTATGGATTTTTCAAAAGAATCACACGAGGTCTTGATGTCGAATACAGGCTTGAGGCGGATGACAGCCTGACAGTTGCGCTCGTCCCATATAAGGACGACAAGCGTAACGGCACGCAGATAAACCTCGCTCCTATATATCCCCACAGCGACAACCGACGGATCATTCTACAAAAGATTTCCAACTTCAGAAATGACACACTGATGGGCACGTGCCTGCTGTTTGACTCCGCCGGAAATATAAAAGCCATCATTTCGCAAATCAAGGTTAACACTGATTTTATACATGATCAATATGTGATGTTCGGTGACACAAACGCAATCATTTATCAGGGATTTTGCGTGGAAAAGAGCAGCAGAAATAATATTCCAAGAGAGTGCTGGATCCTTTTTACAGAAGATAACCTTGAAATGCAAGACAACGAGGTAGGTATAGGTTATCGAAACAACCGGAGCGACACCATCGACTTCTCACGCAATCGAGTACTTGAGTACCGCGCCCTCATCAACCGATACGACCCCTTTTCCGATTGCGACTAATAATCACTTCACGCAAGAGGATGACTCCTTATTGCGACACAATATTCCCTCATTTCACATAATACATTTCTAAAAGCGACGAGGAGGATAAGGGTATTCGTATTTTTTTGAAAAAGGTTTGGGTTGCTTAAAAAAAAACCTCGTATATTTGCAGGGAGCGCCTTAACCACTCAAAAAAGTTTAGTGCTAAATACCAAATCATTAAAATTCTCATTGAAAATACCATTAAGCAAATTAATTTAAATAATAGTGGATCAAATGGCATTGTTGAATATTACAAAGGTATGGGTCATTAGTATTATCGTCTTAATTATGGTCATTACGGCCGGATGCAGAAAGGCTATGGTGGAGGTTGTATATGTTGATGCAAACGATTCTGACAAGATGTTTGGGCGGTATTCAAGCTTATATCTTCATGGTGATACTCTATCCGTACTACAGTATGGCGCACATTTCGGTCCGTCATCAATTATGGACAATCTTTATTCCTTCAAATTTCGGATGAGCGGCGACACTATCATGGCAGCCGGAGTTGCGCCGAAAGAACAACCCGTAGCGATTTATTGGACCGGAGAGAATATTGACTCAGTGCTTTACATTGACCGAACTCCCGAACACGGCCATGGTGTCTCAACAAATCTTTTATCGCACATGGCATTCCCTGTACTTTACACAAAGAGCGATACAGAGCAACGCGCAGAAAGCCTTACCGACCGCAACATATTTGCCCTGACAAAGAAAAATGGCATAAGTATGATGAATCTTAATAAGTCTCATAATATTACGGATTTATCTCTTGCGATATGGGGCTTGCATTTTAGCTTGAATGATTATGAGGTGTCGTTTGCTCTCTTGCCTGTCGATAAGGAAAATACAACCGGCCAATTGCAGATAAGCTATAATCTTGAGGATTATTTCCGCTCACTGAAATATATTTTGAAAGGTGATTCAATAGAAATTCTTGATACTATGAATAACAAGCTCACTACATTGAAAGAGGACACTGCTATGCTTAAGCATACACGCATAATTGTAGGAGACAAGGTGATTGACAAAAGATTTAACATTGAAAGAAACCGCTCAAAATTAAACGATGGCACTATTTTCTAAGTGACGCTTTTATCGTCCTAATAATCGCTTGAATATAATACCTGCGTTCAGATGAAGAAAATTTTAATCGTCATACTAAGTATTTTGATTTTGTCTGTTGGTTCGGCTATGCCGATTCCGCAAATGGTTTCGGATGATTATAGGGGGCGCTTACGGAATATGCTGCCTGACAGCGTTTTACGCGAGATTGAGAATGATACATTTATATTATACGACTTTGGGCGTTTATGGTCCGCGTTAATTAAAAGGGATAATGGTTTGGTAGCACTAACCGGACAAAAGAAGTGGGTTCATGACGCAGCTTATCCCTCTGATGAGGAAATTTTTGACACTGTGGGCCTATTGGATACTTACAAAGAGACGATAAACTGGGGTTTTGATTCTCTTCCGGAGCTATCATTAAAAATGGCACCGGTATATCGCACCGAATATTCTCCTTTTTATTCTTTCCTACAAATATTTCACAGCGACAAGCATCGGATTTTCAATTCCGACAATGCCATAGCATTTGCCGGCCCTGATAGCGCGGTGTTCAATTCAAAACTTGGTAAATTAAAAGATCTTATGCTTTGGTTGAGTTTTCCGTTTATAAGGCCATACACCAGCGATTCGGTCTTCTGCAGCCCGATCTTGCGCGACCGCCTTCACCAAACTCGGAAGTTAACTTATGCCGGGACCTTCCAACGCAACGTAATAGACAGCATTTCCGACATTGCTTGTGCTAAATGCGTCAACACCATGCGCCGACTTGAAAGCCTCTCGTTGAATGCTTTTATTGCGTGGGCCAAGAAAGAATATAACGTAAGAGATATATCTTTTGTGATTTATGGGCTTGAAAATCAAACACCTTTAGTATATAAAACAAATTCTATCGCACCCCGTGACTATATCTGTACCGATAGTTTGTTCCCTCAATTTGAGCCCACTCCTACATCTATTTCGCAATTGTTAAAATCCGGACATACGATTGCCGGTATTTCCTCGCAACTTAACGAAAAAACAATTGAAATAACAATAAATGCCCTCGTTCCGGATTCTACTGACGAAAGAGAAAACTCTTTTAATCAAATCTCATGCCTTTACACCTATCGTTTAGGATTAGCCGCCGAAAAGGAAGATCCGGAAAATTGCGCAGTCGCAGTTCTGCTTGAAGAGATTGCAGAAGATAACGAGAATTTTATTACGGATGGTTTCTTATCTGACGAGGTATTGAATGAATTTGAATGGCGAATATTTTCCGTCAAGGTGGATATAAAATCGAAAAAATCCGCATCCGATTTAGACAAAATCACTTTTGATAACTTTAATCACTGAAGATGCATATTTTTGTTGTCACTCCACTCAAAGATACAATTGTGAGAATAAGATAAGTACTTGTGGCCTTAGGGCGAGAATTTTGAATCAGAAAGGTAACTGCTACAGTTAATTGCAGATATTAGAGGACTTAAGGGAAGGGATGGGAAAGCACTTGTTGTATTTGGGGAAGAAGATATCGACTTTCTCAAGTCTTATTTTCCGGATTCAAAATGGGTTGGATGTATGGAAAAATCCTCAGATTTTAGATTTGATGAACTTCGTGGCCTTTTAAAATAAAAATTTCAAGTACAGCAGCAGGATTAACCTCCGGGGTTAATGACATAAGTATTATTTGAAGTATGATTTGAAGTAGGTAAATTCAAGAACGGTTAAATTCAAGGGTAAATTCAAGAACGAAGTGCGGAATTTTTTTGCTGAAATTTATGGTTTTTCGCAGAAAAATTTGTACCTTTGCCGAGATTTTGTTTGGTTGCCATGTTGTAGGTGGCAATCTACTGTTAAACAATACGATAATGATTAATATTACTTTTCCCGACAATTCGGTAAGACAATTCGATAACGGCATCACTCCCCTGGAGATCGCCAAGAGCATCAACCCTGCCTTTGCCCGCGAGGTGCTTGCTTCTTCCGTCAACGATCAGGAGTGGGACCTCTCGCGCCCCATCAGCGAGGATGCCACCATCAAATTCTATAAATGGGATGATCCCGAAGGCAAGCACGCCTTCTGGCACTCCTCTGCCCACCTTCTGGCAGAAGCTCTTCAGGAGCTCTACCCCGGGGTGAAATTCGGCATCGGTCCGGCCATCGAAAACGGTTTCTACTACGATATCGACCCCGGTGAGCACCAGATCACGGCTGCCGACTTCCCCAAAATCGAAAAGAAAATGCTCGAGCTCGCCTCTAAAAAAGAGGAAATCAAGCGTGCCGACATCTCAAAAGCCGATGCCCTCAAGCTCTTCGGCGATCGTGGCGACGAATACAAATGCGAGCTCATCAGCGAGCTTGAGGACGGCCACATCACCACCTACACTCAGGGCAACTTTACCGACCTCTGCCGCGGTCCGCACATCCCCGACACCGCTCCCATCAAGGCCGTGAAGATCACATCGCTGGCCGGCGCATACTGGCGCGGCGACG
>CAZNRK010000052.1:0-14204 GCA_964575435.1 uncultured Bacteroides sp. | reverse complement strand
ATACACGCTTTCCAGGCGTGCCTCTTCAGCCACTCGAGCATCTCTCCTTTTGTGGGTGCAAAGTTAGACACTTTTTTTTTAATATGCAATATTTCGTGCATATTTTTATCAAGAAATTTTTGGACGAAAGGGGCAAATTTCGAGGAATTTGAGGTGGATTGGGAAATTTTGCTTAACTTTGTGGAAAAGTTTTTCTATATATCATGAGCGACTTTATTGATGATGATATGCTGAATGAGGAGGAGGGCGTGGCAGAGGGCTACAGCTCCGACTTTGTGAAGCCTTATACAGATAATCTGGCAGCTGTGCGCAATCAGCTTAGGGGTATGTACCAGAGCTGGTTTTTGGATTATGCTTCGTATGTGATACTGGAGCGCGCGGTGCCGCATATTGATGATGGTTTGAAACCGGTGCAGCGTCGAATTTTGCACACGATGAAGACGCTTGACGACGGCCGATTGAATAAGGTGGCAAATATCGTAGGCCACACGATGCAATACCACCCGCACGGAGATGCTTCGATTAATGATGCACTTGTGCAGCTTGGGCAGAAAAATCTGCTGATAAAATGCCAGGGCAACTGGGGAAACATCCTTACCGGGCAGTCGGCGGCAGCAGGCCGATATATAGAGGCGAAGCTCTCGCATTTTGCACTTGAGGTGCTATTCAACCCCAAGGTTACGGAATGGACACCGAGCTATGACGGACGCAAGAAAGAGCCGGTGACTCTGCCCGCCAAGTTTCCGTTGCTGTTGGCCCAAGGAGCAGAGGGCATTGCCGTGGGCCTCTCCTCCAAGATTTTGCCTCATAATTTCAATGAGATTATTGATGCAGCGATTGCATGCCTGCATGGCGAGGAGTTTACGTTGCTTCCGGATTTTGTGACCGGAGGCTTTATTGATTGCTCGCGCTATAATGACGGCAAGCGAGGCGGGTCGGTGAAGATACGAGCCAAGATCGAGAAAATCGACAATAAGACATTGGCCATCACAGAGCTGCCGTTTGGCCTGACCACCGGCACTCTGATTGATTCTATCCTCAAAGCCTACGATAACGGCAAAATCAAGATCCGAAAGATTGATGACATGACGGCAGAAACGGTGAATATCGTTGTGCACCTGCAGCCCGGCACGTCGTCAGACCGCACGATCGATGCCCTCTACGCCTTCACCGACTGTGAGATTTCAGTTTCGCCAAATTGCTGTGTGATTTCGGGAGATAAACCCCACTTCCTTGGTGTAAGCGATGTGCTGCGCCACAGTGTGGAACTTACGCGGTCGATACTGCTTACGGAGTTGCAGATCCGCCTGGCCGAACTGGCCGAGCAGTTGCTGTTTGCCTCTTTAGAGAAGATTTTTATAGAGGAGCGGATATATAAAGATAAAGAATATGAGCAGGCGGCCGACGTCGACGCTGCCATTGCACATATCGACGCACGGCTGGAGCCGTACAAAAAGCTCTTTTCCCGCGAAATCACCCGCGATGACATCTTGCGCCTTCTGGAGATACGCATGAAGCGCATTCTGAAATTCAACTCCGATGATGCCGACGATTTCATCGCCCGCACTCGTGGCGATATGGAGAAGACGCAATATAACATCGACCATCTGACCGAGTACACCATCGACTGGTACACCGCTCTGCGCGAACATTACGGTGCAGCCTACCCGCGACGCACCACAGTGCGCAATTTCGATTCCATCCAGGCAGCCACCGTGGCCGAGGCCAACGAGCGCCTTTACATCAACCGCGAGGAGGGCTTTATCGGCACCTCGCTGAAGAAGGA
This sequence comes from uncultured Bacteroides sp., assembly GCA_964575435.1. Classification (GTDB taxonomy): domain Bacteria; phylum Bacteroidota; class Bacteroidia; order Bacteroidales; family Muribaculaceae; genus CAG-873. Next base: position 12,418 of record CAZNRK010000052.1, on the reverse strand, counting down.
CGAATTTATCTGTAATTGCTCGATGATGGACGATGTCATTGTCTTCTACAAGGATGGCAGATACAAGATCGTGAAGGTGTCGGAGAAGCTGTCGGTGGGCAAGGGCGTGCTATACGTGAATGTATTCAAGCGTAACGACAACCGCACCGTATATAACGCCATCTACCAAAACGGTAAGGGCGGATATTATTACATGAAGCGTTTTGCCGTGACAGGCATCACGCGCGACAGAGAGTATAATCTCACCCCGGGGCTGCCCGGCACCAAAGTGTGCTGGTTTTCAGCCAACCCCAACGGCGAGGCCGAGGTCGTGCGCGTCACGCTCAAACCCCGGCCGAAGGTCAAGAACCTGCAATTTGACATTGATTTTGCCGATTTGGCCATCAAAGGGCGCGCCGCGCAGGGAAATATCGTGACCAAACACGAGGTGCACCGCTTTTCACTCAAAGAGAAAGGCACCTCGACACTGGGCGGCCGACAGGTGTGGTTTGACCCCGATGTGCTGCGTCTCAACTACGAAGGGCGCGGCAACCTGCTCGGCGAGTTTTCCGGCGAGGATCTGGTGCTCGTGGTTCTCAAAAACGGCGAATATTACACCTCCACCTTCGATGCCACCAACCACTACGAAGACAACATCCTGCTCATCGAGAAATTCCGACCCGGACATGTGTGGACGGCCATTATTGATGATGCGGAAAAGGGATATCCGTATCTGAAGCGCTTCCCGTTCGAGCCCACGGCCAAGCATGTGCGCTTTATCGGCGAGAATCCGAAGTCCACGCTAATCGCTCTAAGCGACGCCCCCGGAGCACGCTTCCGGGTGAACTTTGCCGAAGACTGGCGCGAGCCTCTGACCGTGGAGGCCTATGATTTCATCGGAGTGAAGTCGCTGAAAGCCAGAGGCAAACGTATCACCACCTTCCCGGTGGCCGAAATCGTAGAAATCGAGCCGGCCGAGGTGCCCGAAGATGTGGAGGCTGAGGTTGCAGACCCCGGAATCGAAGCTGCAGAAGTTGAGCCAGCATCTGAGTCAGAACCTTTGCGCTCAGACGATGACATACGCGACGAATTCACAGGTCAAGGTCGGTTATTTGATTAAAAAATCTGCATGATGTCAATTCCTCAGTCATATTTTCTTCACTTCGTCTGCAGGGTGCTGGCTCTTATACTGGTTGTGGTGGCTGCCCGGATCCCGGGGCATGCCATCGAGGCCTCAGATACAGCGGACATCGCGGTAGAGAAGCCGCTGCGCCCGGTGAGGTCGACCTATGCCGTGGAATTTGGTTCGGCTCATCTTGCCGACACCTACCTCACGCCCTTGCATTACTCCGGCTGGCATGCCGGCTTCACCTACGAGCACCTGCAGGCGATGAAGTTTGATCCACAGAGATGGTCGATGCAGCTTCGTCTCGGGCTTGATTTTGACCGCACGCAGAATCCGGCAAAAAATGCCACGATGATGGGGCTGAGCGTTGAGGCCTCGTGGGGCATGCTTAGGAAATTCACTATAATCAAAGATCTTACAGTGGCAATCGGCCCCGAACTGGGGGCCAACCTCGGTTGCCTCTACCTCAGCCGCAACGGCAATAACCCGGCATCGGCAAAGGCCGCTATAACCCTTAACGCTACCGCTTTGGCCGCATACAGGATGAAGATTTGGAAGGTGCCCGTGACCTTTACTTTCCAACCCTCGCTGGCCTGCCTCGGGGCGTTTTTCTCTCCGGACTACGGACAACTTTACTATCAAATCTATCTGGGCGAGCGCTCGGGATTGGCCCACTGCGCCTGGTGGGGTAATTATTTCTCAATGGACAACCGCCTGGCGGCCAACCTCCACCTTGGCTCGACAACCCTCCACCTCGGCTACCACAACACTCTCCTCTCCACAAAGGCCAATAACCTCGTGGCCAACGCCTTCACTCATTCCTTCTCGCTTGGCGTGACCCTTGACTGGCTGGCCTTCCGCGCCGGAGAGATCAAAAACGTCATCCCCGCTTATTGATTATGCGACAGACACTTAGAATATTAATTTTGCCCCTGATGCTGCTCCTGGCAGGGTCCTGTCGGGAGATCAAGGATTGGGACAATACCAGGGGTGATAACTTCCTGGCTCTCTGGACAATCGTGGATGAGCATTATTGCTTTTTCGCCGAAAAAGACATCGACTGGGAGGCGATGAAAGCAAAATACGGCAGCAGAGTCTACGCCGACATCTCCAGCTCGCAGCTCTTCGACATTTGCGCAGAAATGCTCAACGAGCTTCAGGACGGCCACGTGAATCTTGCCTCGGCCTTCAATACATCGTATTATCGCCAGTGGTGGAGCCGGTACCCGCAGAATTTCGACCTGCGTCTGGTGCAGGAGCATTACCTTGATTTTGACTATCGCCAGCTCGGCGGCTTCTCCTATGCCATTTTGCCACAGAACGTTGGATACGTCCTGGTGCCCTCTTTCGAGTATGGCTTGGGCGAGGGAAATCTTGACGCCATATTCTCATATTTTGCACTCTGCAGTGCTGTCATCATCGACGTGCGCGACAACGGCGGAGGGCAGATGACAGCCGCAGAAAGCCTCATCCGCAGATTCCTGACCCAAGACATCACAGCCGGGTATATGATCAACAAGACCGGCCCCGGCCATAACGATTTTTCCGCTCCGAAGCCCTTCACATATAAGGCATGCGAGGCCGGAAGAGTAGGGTGGGGCAAACCCGTGGTGGTGCTGACCAACCGGAGCACCTTCTCGGCTGCAAATCATTTTGTGGGTGTAATGCGCACCCTCCCGCAGTGCACCATCGTAGGGGCCACTACCGGAGGCGGTAGTGGAATGCCTTTGAGCATGGAGCTGCCCAACGGCTGGAGTGTGCGCCTGTCGGCAGTATCGGTGCTTGACCCCGAGGGCAACGTCACCGAGTTTGGCATCGAGCCTTCGCCCGGATGTGCAGTCGATCTCAATCCCGAAGCTGCGCTCTCAGGAGTGGACACAATGCTTGAGAAGGCCATCGAAATCGCACTTAATGGTTCGCCTCAATCCCAAACAAAACCCGAAGCCTCATGAAAAAACCACTTATAGCCCTCAATCTCGACCAGTTGCGACAGGTGGTCGCCGATCTGAGTCTGCCGCGCTTCACGGCCACACAGATCGCCGATTGGATCTACAAAAAACGCGTCACTGACATCTCCCGGATGACCAACCTCTCGCTGGCAGCGCGCGAAAAGCTCTCGCAGGAATATTGCGTGGGCCTGCACAAACCTCTGAAGAGCCAGCGGAGCACAGACGGCACCGTGAAATATCTCTTTGCCGGCACTCCCGGCTGCGACATCGAGGCCGTCTACATCCCCGACCGAGACCGTGCCACACTTTGCGTATCATCTCAGGCCGGGTGCAAAATGGCATGCACATTCTGCATGACCGGCAGGCAGGGATTTCATGGCAACCTTTCGGCAGCCGACATCATCAACCAGGTGCTCAGCATCGATGATTCCGAAAGCCTGACTAATATCGTATTCATGGGTATGGGCGAGCCGATGGACAACCTTCCCGCCGTGCTCGCGGCCATCGAGGTGCTCACGGCGCCGTGGGGCCTGGCATGGAGCCCGAAACGCATCACAGTGTCGTCGATCGGCAAGATTCCCGAGCTAAAAAAGCTCATTGAACTCACGAAGGTGCACATTGCCATCTCTGTGCATTCGCCCTATCCTGAGCAGCGCCTTGAGCTGATGCCCGTAGAGCGCGCTTTTCCGGTGGAAAAGGTAATGGAGATGCTTCGCGGGTTTGATTTCGCCCATCAGAGGCGCCTGTCGATAGAATATATCATGTGGCGCGACGTCAATGATGACCTCCGCGCCGCCAACGCTCTGGCGCGGCTAATCAAAGGCACAGCCGCGCGGGTGAACCTCATCCGGTTTCACGCCATCCCCGATTCCAATCTCCGCCCCTCCACCCCCGAGCGCATGGAGGCTTTTCGCGACAGGCTGAATGCTCTGGGCGTAACGGCCACAATACGCGCCTCACGCGGCGAGGACATCATGGCAGCCTGCGGCATGCTCGCAGGCAAAAATAAGACAAGGAAATGAACCATACAGCTTCGGCTTTAATATAAAACATTGACTCTCAGATGAATCACAAACCCATACGCGTGGGCATCACCCACGGCGACATCAACTCAATCAGCTACGAAATCATCCTCAAGACCCTCGAAGACGACCGTCTGCTCGAACTTTGCACCCCGGTGGTGTATGGATCGGCAAAAATCGCTTCGTTTTACCGTAAGGCCTTGGAGATGAATGATTTCCACTTTCATCAAATACCCTCTGCTGCTGAGGCGCAAGACGGCGTGAACAATATCGTGAACGTAGTGGGCGAAGACGTGAAAATCGACCCCGGGGTGGCCACCGCCGCTTCCGGAGAGGCTGCACGAGCAGCTCTCGATGCCGCCATCGCCGACCTCAAAGCCGGAAATATCGATGTGCTGGTCACCGCCCCCATCAACAAGCACTGTGTGCAAAGCGAGGATTTCCATTTCCCCGGTCACACCGAATATCTCCAGGAGGCCTGCGGCGAGGGGCAGAAGGCTCTTATGGTGCTATGTGCCGACAATATGCGAGTGGCCCTTGTCACCACACACCTTCCACTGAAAGATGTGCCTGCAGCCATCACAAAAGAAGCCATTCTGGAGAAACTCCGCATCTTCCACCGCTCGCTGCAAGAGGACTTTGCCACGCCATGCCCCCGCATTGCAGTGCTCTCGCTTAATCCCCACTCCGGAGAGGAGCGCCTGTTGGGATCGGAAGAGGAGGAAATCATCATCCCGGCCATCAAGGAAGCCCGCGACGAGAAAATGCTTGCTTTCGGCCCCTATGCCGTAGACGGATTTTTTGGTGCGGGAAGTTATGCCAAGTTTGACGGCATCCTGGCTATGTACCACGATCAAGGCCTGGCCCCCTTCAAGGCTCTTGCCATGGAGACAGGCGTGAACTTTACCGCCGGCCTCCCATATGTGCGCACCTCTCCCGACCATGGCACCGGCTACGACATCGTGGGCAAAGGACAAGCCAATGCCGACTCAATGCGCCAGGCCATCTACTACGCCATCGACATTTACCGTTCCCGTAAAAACTCATAACTCTTAACTCCTAATTGAAAGGACCGGACGCACATGGTGCGTCCATACAACACAAAAAAGATGAATTACGCAATAATCGCTGCAGGCGAAGGTTCGCGCCTGGTGCAAGAAGGTGTGGCTGTGCCCAAACCGCTTGTCGATCTTGACGGACGGCCCATGATACGTCGGCTTATCGACATTTTCCTAAGCTGCGACGCTGAGGAAATCTCCATTATCGTAAACCAGCAGATGACCGCCGTGCGGGAATACCTCGAAGGGCTGCAGCTGCCTGTGCCCCTGCGGCTCACGGTGAAGTCTACCCCAAGCTCGATGCATAGTTTTTACGAGGTGTCGCGCACATTCCGCAAAGGTAAATTTATTCTCACCACAGTCGACACTATTTTCCGCGAAGAGGAATTTGCACGCTATGCCCGGGCCTTCGCCCAAGACGACCGCGCCGACGGCTACATGGCTGTGACGTCGTTTATCGATGATGAAAAGCCCTTGTACATCGACGTCAACTCTCAGATGCGCATCACAGCATTCCGCGACGAGCCGTGGCCCGGGGTGAAATACATCTCCGGAGGCATTTACGGCCTCACGGCTCCGGCTCTTGATGTGCTGCGCGATTGCATGGATCGCGGTGTGAGCCGCATGCGCAACTATCAGCGCGCCCTGGTCGAGGCCGGTCTTGACCTGCAGGCCTATCCCTTCGAGAAGATAGTAGATGTAGACCACGCCGGCGACATCGCCACCGCCCGCGCCTTCATCGCCATAAAATAACTCCTCCCCCCCCCACGACCTCCTCTCGCACTCAGGCCTCCGGAAGCCACTGTTTTTCCTATTGCAAAAGAAAAGTGTCGGGCGCCCATGCGCCCGACACCATTTCAAAAAACTAATCTAATACAAAATCATTAATCCTTTCTTATTTTACATAGATCTTTAGGGCTTTACTGCCTTGTTTCACGATATAGATGCCTGCGGAGAGCCCGGAAACTGAATCGCCGATATATGTGCCGTTCAGGTCATAGACCTGTGCTTCCCCGGAGTCTTCTGCGCCATTGGCGGAGGATGCTCCGTGGCCGTCTGTGATGATATCGTTAATGCCGGTCATTATGATGGGGTGCACTTCCACCGTGCCGGCAGTGGCTGCATCCTCAAGCGGGGTTGCGGTCAGAATCACAGGTTTATAGAGTTCGATGTTGGGATCGTTGACGGTGATTTTGCCTTCGTTGCTGACGTAAACTTTCGAGGGGTTGGATGAGCTCCAGAATGAATGCGGCATGGTGGCATCCTCTCCGTTCTCGTCAACGACCGTAGCGGTGCGGTCGTACTGCTCGCCCTGCGACATGGAATAGATCTTGTCGGCGCTGTCGATCGACGATGCCCGGAGCGGACCGCCGGCCGGAGATGCTATGCCGATGACGACATGGTGGGCAGGGTTGGCTACCGCAGTGTAATTTGCGAATCCTCCCCAGGCTGCACTCCGGTAGGTGTCGGCTGCCGATGCATCGGCCAGATGAAGGGTCGCGGTCGAGGTTTTTCCGGAGAAGGCTCCGGTGCCGACAGTGGGAAGTTTGGAATCGGTGCGCGTGATATAGAGATTCTGAATGGGTGAGGCGGCAAAGGCGTTGTCGGCTATTGCCGTCACATTCTGACCCATATGAACCTCAGTGAGCGCAGAGCAGCCGCTGAAGGCCGATTTGCCGATTTTCGTGACATCCGGCGGAAGGGCAATCTCGGTGAGCATGTCGCAGCCCTCGAAAGCGTTGGCCGGAATCTCTTTCAGGGCTTTTGGCAACTTGATGCTCTCCAAAGCCGAATTTTTGAATACGCCCTCGCTGAGAGCCAGAGAAGTGTTGGGCAGAATGGCAGTCTCAAGAGAGGCGCAGCCGGCGAATGCTGAAGCCCCGAGAGCGGTTACCGACACTGGCACCTCGACCACCTCAAGTCCTGATCCCGCAAAGCATGATGCACCCAAGGTTTTAACCGAAAGCGGGATGATTATGCCTTTCAGAGACGTGCAATTCTGGAAAGCGCTGCCACCGACTGTTGTCAGGGTTTCCGGCAACGATATAGCTGCGAGCGCGGAGCAGCCTTTGAAGACCGCCTCCGAAATTTCCTTGATAGCCTCTGGGACTGTCACTGTCTTTAACGAAGAGCATCCCTCAAAAGCATGCGCCTCTATTGTCCGAATGGTTGAGGGCAAATTTATGGATTTCAGGTTCTTGCATCCGGCAAAAGCCCAGGCGTCGATCCAATTGAATTTCTTGCCTTCGGGAAGGCTCAGAGAAGGCAGTGCAGTGCAATTCTCAAGAGCGTTTGACCAAATCTGCTGTAGGGAGTCGCCGGTCACTATATTTTCCAGGCGTTTGCAGTTTCTGAAAGACTTGTGATAGAAGTGAGTAGCGTTAGGTGCGGAAACTGTTTGCAGTTCTGCGTTATCTCCAAAAGCGCCGGCGGAAATCAACTTAACGTTAGGGAGCGAAACGTTTTTGAGATTAGCGCAGCTTGAGAAACTTGATACGCCGATCGTTGTAAGCTTGTCGGTGCCGGTAAACGATTTCAGACCCGTGTTTCTGAAGGCTCTGGCTCCGATTCGGGTTACGTTCGGCATCATCACTTCAGCCAATGCGGTGAGATCCCTGAACGCAGCCAAGGGAATGGAGTCGACCTTAGGGATGTTGAGCGAAGCCAGAGATGTCATCCCTGCAAAAGTCAAGCTGTCCTCGATAACTGTGGCCTTGTCGAGGTTGATTGTCCGGATAGTGGCTTTACAGTCGTTGAAGAGCGCGGTGCGTGCAGCTGTCACATCGGGCAGATTGAGGGTGCTCATTGGCGTTGTGCCTGTAAAGAGATTTACGGGCATGCTTGTGCGATTGCCTCGGATGGTCACGGTGATGAGGGTGCTGCAATTGTTGAAGATATGCAGCTCGCCGTTTGTGCTGTTGGGTACAAATGAGATATTGCCTTCGGGGATTGTCACCTCAGTAAGGGAGGAGCACCCGTCGAAGGCGTGGGCAGCAAGTGTTTGGAGAGTTGAAGGCAGGGTGACTTTTTTCAGCCCGGAACAATTATAGAACGCCCATGAGTCGATCCAATTGAATTTCTGACCTTCGGGCAGGATGAGTGTTGTAAGGGCCTTGCAATTTTGGAAAGCGTTTGACCAGATCTGCTCGAGGGTGTTGGGGAAAGTGATTTCACTTAGCTTAGGGCAATCCTTAAACGATCTGTGGTAAAAGTGCGTGGCAACGGGAGTGGAAACTGTCTTGAGCTGCGAATCCCACTCAAAAGCTCCTGCAGCTATGAGTTTAACATTCGGAAGGCTGACGCTCTCAAGTTTGGTACAAGCCGAGAAAGATGCTACACCGATAGAGGTCAGTTTCTCAGAGCCGGTGAAGGATGTGAGGCCGGTGTTTCTGAAGGCACGGTCGCCAATGGCGGTGACATTGGGCATAGTAACAGACGAAAGGGTGGTGAGATTCACGAATGCCGAGTTCGGAATAGTCTTTACCTGAGGAATATTAAGAAACGTCAGAGATGAAAGGCCGACAAAAGCTGTACTGTCGCTGATTGCGGTCGCTTTTTCCATGCTGATAGTGGTAATGGATCCTTTGCAGTCGCGGAAAAGCTCTGTTGTGGCTCTTAGTGTCTCGGGGAGAATCAATGTCGTAATTTCGGTATCTCCTGTAAAAAGACCGGGAGGAAGTTCGGTGCGGTTGCCTTTGATTGTAACGGTCTTCAAAGCTGTGCAGTTATTGAAAATCTTACGCTCGTTAGAGGCCGCGTCGAGGTTGAATTCAGTTGTGAATTCCGGAATAGAGATTGCCGAGAGGGATGTGCAACTGTCGAAGGCATGGGCCTCGATGGTCCTGAGGGTTGAGGGTAGATGGATATCTTTCAGACCTGTACATTTCCAAAAAGCATAGGCATCGATCCAGTTAAGTCCTTCGGGCAGGTTGACGCTCTCCAGCGATGCACAATTCCTGAAGGAGTGTGACCAAATCTGCAGGAGACCGTCCGGGAAAACGAAATCTTTGAGAAGCACACAGTCTTTGAACGATCTTGAATGAAAGTGAGTGGCAGCCGGCACCCAGACTTTTGCAAGAACACCGTCGCCCTCAAAAGCGGCATTAGAGATGACCTTGACATAAGGAAGCGTCACTTCGCGGAGTTTTGTGCAGAAAGAAAAAGCGCCGATGCCGATATTTGTCAATTTATCAGTCCCGGTAAATGATGTCAGGCCGGTATTTCTGAAGGCTCGTGCTCCAATTGACGATACAAGGGGCATTTTGACATCAGCCAGAGAGGTGAGATCCTTGAAAGCAGCCACGGGAATAGCCTTGACCGCTGGAATATTAAGGGAGACGAGAGAGGTCATTCCGGCGAAGACGGTACTGTCGGCGATTACTTCTGCTTTTCCCAGTTCGATGCCTGAGAATGCGGTTTTGCTGTCAGGGAATAATGCAGTGGAGGCAGTTTTTGCCTCAGGCAGATTGAGCGTGACATCAGAAAGGCCGGAAAAGAGCTTGGCCGGAAGAGAAGTCCTGTTGCCGTGAATCGTGATGGTTTTCAGACTCGTGCACCCGTTGAATATGTTGAGTTGGTCAGAAGCCGACACGGAGAAGTTTACTGTATTTTCGGGAATGGAGATCTCGGCAAGAGCCTTACATCCGTTGAAGGCATACCACTTAATGGTAGCCAGTGTTTCGGGCAGAACGATTTTTTGGAGAGCCGTACATCCCGAAAAAGCATATGCCTCGATCAGGTTAAGGCCTTCACCCAGGCTGATGTTTTTGAGCGATGTACATCTGTTAAAGGCATGTGTCCATATGGCTGTATTGTCACTCGAGGGGGAAATAACCACGTTGTCAAGGCTCTTACAGCCCATGAACGCTCGCGATCTGATCGATTTAGCACCTGTCATCGTAACGGTCTGCAGTTGCTCCAGGCCCTCGAAGGCCGACTGGGGGACAACGGTAACTTTGGGAATATTGACACTCTGAAGATTGACCATGCCGGTAAAGACATCCGAAGCCTCCGATTCATTGGCCACTGTGATTTCAGCTGCGACCGGGAAATCCAGAGCCTTAAAGGCAGTCTGGTTATCAGGGAACAGATCTTTCGAAACCCGTGTGACTTCAGGCATCTCAAGCGTGAGGTCTGTGACTCCGGAGAAAAGAGTGGCCGGCAGCGACGTGCGGTTCCCCCTGATAGTAACGGTAAGATTTGAACATCCGCTGAAAAGGCCGATAACACCATTGTCGTTAGCTTCAAAAGTTGTTGTGGCTGCGGTGATCACTACATCAGTCAAAGACTTGCAGCCGTAGAAAGCGCTCCATCTGATTCTTGTCAGAGTCGAGGGCAAGCTGACGCTTTTCAAGCCTGTGCCGGCAAAAGCCCAGGTCTCGATCACGGTAACGCCCTCAGGAATGTTTATTTCCGTAAGGGAAGCGCAATTATTAAATGCTTTAGACCATATTTGTGTCAAAGAAGTCGGGAGAGAAACTTTAGATACTGATGATCCTTCAAAAGCACTCGTCCTGATCTGGGTCACTGTATACTCCGCGCCGTTATATGTCACGACGCTTGGAACCACAACTGAGGTTATGGTCTTGGGAGTCAGGCCTGTTACTCCGCAAGTCTTGGCCGTCTTGTCAATAACCTGATAATTCAGGTTGCCGGAGGTGAAGGTCTCTGTCTGGGCCGAAAGAGGCATAGCCATCAGCAACCCAAACAAGATTAATAATAGCTTTTTCATCACGTACATAGGGTTAAGTTAATAATTTATTGTCATATAGTTGGCCTACATGATTCCCCTATGCAGCGATATTTGGATTAAAAGTAAAAAAAAGCGTAGGAATCCGTATCTATTGCCGTCCTACTCTTCGAGGCTTCTCGCATTGCCCTATTGATGTCGGACGGCAACGAAGAAGCCCTACGCTGTGTATGCAATAGCAGCATCCGGGCACACCTTTCTCAAGGTGCAAATCCGAATGTACAATATTACATAACCACGGGCATCTACCGTTGCTCAATCCTTGACATCAATAATGAATTTTGCGAGAATTCCGAAGAGTCAAGAATCAGCGTCGATAAACGCTTTAAATATGTCGTTAAGTCCCACCCTCAACCCGCTTCCCGGGCTTCTGAATGGAACCGTAATGCAAATTTAGGAAAAATTTTCAGAATCCCCAAATCTCACCTATTTTTTTAACACATAAATAATGTTTGCGGCAGGAAGATGCCGTCTTCCCGGCACAGGGGCGCCTGTGGGAGTTAAAGTTTTTGGTCGTTGAAGGAGTCGACGATGTATGGGGGGCGGGATTTGGTTTCGTTGAAGATGCGGCCGATGTATTCGCCGATAATTCCTAAGGCGATGAGCTGGATGCCGCTGAAGAAAAGGATGGCACAGATCAGAGTGGGATAGCCCTGCACGGGATCGCCCCAAATGATGGTCTTGATGAGGATGTAGATGAGGTAAACCAGAGCGAAAATTGCTGCTATGAAGCCCATAATGGCTGAAAGGCGCAGAGGGGCGGTGGTGAAGCAGGTGATGCCGTCGATGGCGAGGTTGAGCAGGGATGAGAGACTGAAGGAGGATTTTCCGGCGTGGCGGTCGGCCTGACGGAAGAGGATTTCTTTTTTGTTGTAGCCTACCCAGCAGTAGAGGCCTTTTGTGTAGCGCTGGGTTTCGCGCAAGGAGCACAGGGCGTTGACCACCCGGCGATCGAGGAGGCGGAAATCGCCAACGTTTTGCAGGATTTCGATGCGGGTGGAATTCTGGAGCATAGAGTAGAAAGCCAGCGACAGGCGCTTGCGAAGCCAGGATTCGCGGCCGCGGTCGGTGCGTCGGCCGTAGACGTCATCGTAGCCCTGCTCCCACCAGTAGATCATCTCCGGGATGGCCGAGACGGGGTGCTGCAGGTCAGCGTCCATGATGACGACGGCCTCGCCGGTGGCGAAATCCATACCGGCGAGCAGAGCGTTTTCTTTGCCAAAATTGCGAGATAGGTTGACGATGTTGACTCTTGGATTCTCTTTCCGCAGGGCGCGGAGCACCTCGAGCGTGCCGTCTTTTGAGCCGTCGTTGACGAATACGTATTCCCACTCAAAATCTTGCATCTCCACTGAAGCCACGGCCGCTTCAGCCCCCTCGACAGCGCCTTCGGCGCTTTCCGAGAGGCCGCTGACCTTGACCTTGACGCTGCCGGCAGTGATAGCGTCAAGCTCGCCGACGAGGGCGGCCAGATTCCCCGCTTCGTTATATGCCGGAATGAGAATGCTGATTTTCTTCATTGGGACTTATTTTAG
>CAZNRK010000051.1:0-14494 GCA_964575435.1 uncultured Bacteroides sp. | reverse complement strand
GTGGCGATGAGGTCGCGGATGCCGGATTTATAGTTGGGGTTGGCCTCTGTGTTGAAGCGGTTGGCAATGATCGAGCACACGGTCATGCACTTATGGCCCATCAGGCGTCCCATGCCGGCCAGGGGAGCGCTCTCCATTTCGTAGTTTGTGACCTTCCGACCCTTGAACTCAAACTCCTCGATTCTGCGGTTCAGGTCGGGGTTGGCCAGATCAAGGCGCACCTTTCTGCCCTGTGGCCCGTAGAAGCCAACGGCAGAAATCGTGTTGCCGCGCACCATATCGTCGCCACAGATGCGGTCAACGAGCTCGGCATCGGCATCGACAACGTATGGCCTGGCCCAGAGAGGATTCCAGTCGGTGTGGTCGCAAAGTGCGTTTTCAAATTCCAGGTCGGCAACCAGGTTGCGGCCGGCGTAATAGTTAAGCACACCGTCAAAGCCGATAGATTTCTCGGCAATTACCGGAGTGCCCAGTGAGAGCTCGGGCTGGAGAGCGCCGGAGGTGCCGATACGCACCATCGTCAGGGTGCGATGCTCGGGGCGCACGCGTCGGGTGTTGAAGTCGACGTTGGCCAAAGCGTCAAGCTCCGTGACCACGATGTCGATATTGTCGGGGCCGATGCCGTGGCTCAGGCACATGATGGGCTTGCCGGCATAGGTGCCTCCGATGGCGTGAAATTCGCGGGAAAGGACATCGTAAGTCTTCGTGTCGAAGAATTCAGCGACCATGTTAACTCGGGCCGGGTCGCCGACAAGGATGATGTTGTCGGTGAGCTGGTCGGGGTGGAGGTGAAGGTGGAAAACCGATCCGTCAGGGTTGATGATGAGTTCGGATTCGGGGATGTAGTTGTCAGTCATGAGGGTATGTCGTTAAGGTTGTAATATTCAGATTGTCAAATTTTTGCGTATCGGCCGCCGGGCACCGATATAATCAGGTCGGCCATCTCCATGCGGAAAAGTGTATCTTGCATCTGCGGGAAGGGGATGCCCAGCGAAGCGCACATTTCATTTACGGTGGCTGACGGGTTTTCTGTGATGAAATCCAGAAGTTTTTGCTGCTCCGGAGGGATGGCCGGGTATGGCGCAGCAGGCTCTTCGGCCGCGTCGGGGACTATTGGCGTCCACTCCATGGTGGAGATCAGCGAATCTGCATCGGTGAGGATTCGGGCGGTGTCGTTGCTGATAAGGCGATTGGTACCACGGCTGTAAATGTCAGTGATACGCCCCGGGACGGCAAACACCGTGCGGCCATAAAGCGAGGCGATGCGGGCCGTGGATAGCGCTCCGCCTTTGTAGTCAGACTCCACAACGATCAAGGCGTCGCACAAGCCGGCCACGATGCGGTTGCGCGAAAGGAAGTTGCTGCGGTGGATACGCGTCTGGGAGGGATATTCGCTGACGATACCGCCCACGCCGCGCACCATGCGGGCCGCCACGTCGCGATGGTCGGCCGGGTAAATCGTATCCAGGCCGTGGGCCACGACCCCAAGGGTCGGTATTTCGTCGGTGATCGCAGTGCGGTGGGCTGCCACGTCGATGCCGTAGGCCAAACCGGAGACGATGAGAGGCGAGGGTAGCTTTTGCGCGAGGTCGTGGACCAGTCGGCGAGTGATTTCCACACCGTAAGTCGTGGCGTTGCGGGTGCCGACGATACCTATTATGTGCATCGCGTCAAGGTCAACGTTGCCAAGGAGATAGAGGCACACCGGTGCGTCATCGCAAGTGCGGAGCCTACGCGGGTAATTGCTGTCGGCGCAGAAAAGCACCTTGATGTGGTTGTCTTGCACAAAGTGGACCTCCTTTTCCGCCCTATCAAGGAGCCCGCGGCGCGAGTCGGAGTCGCAGTATTTGAATTGAGGCCCGAGGGCGTTACGCAGCTGAGCCTCCGGCATTTCAAAGAAAAGTTCGGGTGTGCCCACCTTCTCCAGAAGCGTGCGGGCAGTGGAGAGCGAGAGCTGGGGGATAAGGCTCAGCGCGATGCGGCATTGCAGGCTGTATGATTGCGGATCCGGGGCCACTTAGATGAAGTCTTTAAATGCCTCGGCGAGCTCGTCGCCGCGCGTTAGTTTACCATTAACGAGACAAGCAATCGAGACTTTGCCGCGAGCGCTGAGCACACCGTCGGCCCGGTAGATGTCTTGCTCAAAAACGTATAGCGGACCGCGGCGAGTGAGGTTCAGACAGCTCACCATCTCATCGTCGGAGCGCAGCGGTGTCTTATAGTCCACCTCGATGCGGGCAGCCACAGGGTCGATGCCTCTTTCGCGCATTTGAGCAAACGACAGGCCTGCCCGGCGGCAAAAAAGATGGCGCGTGTGCTCCATATAATGCAGATAGTTGGCATTATTTACGATGCCTTCAGCATCTATCTCATAATCACGCACTTGGAGGATAGTGTGGAACTGATATTTAGATAAATCCATTGGTCAGAGCAGAAAAATAAGCGTAAAGTTAAGAAAAATCTCCTCGGTTTGCAAAAAAAATCGTATTTTTGTGGAAAAATTTCACTTTGATGAAAAAACTCTGCCTCACCATAGCTTTGATCGCCGGCATTATTGTCGGAGCGCTCCCTTGCAGAGCGTGCACCTCGATGCTCGTAAGCGCGGCATATTCCGGCACGGGCCGCCCCCTTATGTGGAAGCATCGCGACACCGGCGCTGAAGACAATTTCATAGAGCGCGTGGCTCCAACTGACTCTACAATTGGTTTCGTAGCGCTCTACAATGGCGGCGACTCCCTGCTCGTCGATGCCTGGATGGGCATGAACGACCGCGGCTTTGCAATTATGAACACCGCCTCTTATAATCTCGCGCCTGACACCACCGAATATAAGGACCGCGAGGGAGTGGTGATGAGTCTGGCTCTGGGGCGCTGCTCCTCCGTCAGCGATTTTGAGCGTCTGCTCTCCTCGATGCCCCGGCCTATGGGCGTTCAAGCCAATTTCGGCGTTATGGACTCTGAAGGCGAATTGGCGTATTTTGAAACGTGGGATCACGGATTCCGACGCTACGACGTGGCCGACTCCCTGGTGGTGCGCACCAATTTCAGCGTCAGCGGCAACGACACCGACGGCATGGGCTACATCCGCTATCAGAACGTTTACGACATTCTCGCTCCCGAAATATCCGCTCGGCAGATCACGCCGGAATGCCTTACGGAAAAGGTATCACGCTCGTTTTGGCATTCGCTCATCGGTCGCGACTTTGAAAAGGATAGCACCCGCTGGGTGGTCGACCGCGACTTCATCCCGCGTCGCATATCTTCGGCCTCAATCGTGATCGAAGGCATAAATCCCGGTGGTGATGTCAATGACATGACCATGTGGACCATGATCGGCTACCCTCCGTGCTCGCACGTCGAAGCGGTCTCGCTGCAGGTTGTTCCTGCCGAGCTGCGCCCCACTGCCCCCGGATGGCACAGTCCTCTGTGCGACGAAGTGGTGGCGCGCAAGCACCTTGCTTTCCCCATCACTCGCGGAAGCGGCAGCAACTATATCGATATGGACTACCTTCGCTCCGAGATGCCCCGCCAGCGTGCCCTGAGCCTCAAAAACTATAATGAAAGAAGACAGAAATGAGTCCAGCAATTACCACCATCCTCCTCCTTATTATATCTAATGTGTTTATGACCCTGGCCTGGTACGGCCACCTCAAGCTCCAGCAGACCGGTGTCTCATCCTCTTGGCCTCTGTGGCTGGTGATTATCTTCTCGTGGGCCATCGCTCTGGTGGAATACTGCTTCATGATTCCCGCCAACCGCATGGGATTCCGTGATAACGGCGGCCCGTACAACCTCGTGCAGCTCAAGGTGATGCAAGAAGCTATCTCGCTTGTAATCTTTACGTTGATAGCGATGATGATGTTTCAGGGCTTCGCTCTGAAATGGAATCACGTGGTGGCCTTCCTTTTGCTCGTTGGGGCTGTGTATCTGGTATTTATGGAATGACTAACAGACTGAATCAAGACAAAAATGGCTGAGAAAAAAGATAAAAAGGGTTTCTTCGGTCGGTTTTACGCCAACCACCCCATCATTTCCAACCTTATATTCATAATCCTCACCGGCATAGCCCTGCTCATCGCCGGAGTGATCTTCCTGCATTATTGGACTAACCATGGCGACAACGCTGTGGTGCCCGACTTGAAAAACATGACCTACAGTCAGGCCGCTCAGACCCTGCGCAGCGACGGTCTTGACATAGCAATTGCAGATTCGGTCTACAACAGCAAAATCGCTCCCGGCACGGTGCTCGAATCCTGGCCGCACGCCGGCGCCGTGGTCAAGGCCGGACGCGAGGTGTACGTTACCATTTCCTCGTTCCAGCCCAAGAAAGTAAAGATCACGATGCCCCTGGCCGGAGTGTCGTCGCGTCAGGCTATGAGCTATCTGCAATCTATCGACATCAACAACGTGCGCATCGTCAACGTGCCTTCGCAATATGCCGATCTGGTAGAAAGAGCTAAATACAACGGCAAGAATCTCGAGCCCGGAATGGAGATTCCCGTCACGGCAACAGTGACCCTTGAGGTTGGCACCGTCGTGCGCACCGCTTCTGACGACGAACCCCTATACAGCGACGACGAAGAGACATCCATCGTCGAAGAACTCACCGGAATTTATGACTGACCGACCTTCGCAACATCTCGTTGAACCCGACGACCTCGAGCGCCCTGACCCCGTGATTGTCACCGAGGCCGGAGTGGAGATGTACGAGCATTTCAAATTCACGGCCGACCGCGGGCAGGAACTCCTGCGCGTGGATAAATTTCTTGTCGAGCGCCTGCAGCGCTCTTCGCGAAATCGCATCCAGCAGGCGGCTGAGGCCGGGTGCATCCTCGTCAACGGCAAGCCCGTCAAATCCAACTATAGGGTTAAGCCCCTCGACGTGGTGCAAATCGTGATGGACCGTCCGCGCTACGATTTTGAAATCGTGGCTGAGGATATTCCCCTTGATATCGTCTACGAGGATGAGTATGTGCTCGTGGTCAATAAGCCCGCCGGCCTGGTTGTGCATCCCGGCCACGGAAATTATTCCGGCACGCTGGTCAATGCCTTGGCCTGGCATTTTAAAGACAATCCCGACTATGACGTCACGGACCCGCGCCTTGGGCTCGTGCACCGTATTGATAAAGACACTTCCGGTCTGCTCGTCGTGGCAAAAACACCCGATGCCAAGACCGATCTCGGCAAGCAATTTTTCAATAAGACCACCCGCAGGGAATATCTGGCTCTGGTGTGGGGCTCGCCGCAGCCAAAAGAGGGAACTATCGTGGGCAACATCGGGCGCTCGCTCCGCGACCGCCTCGTGATGGATGTCTTCCCCGAGGGCAGCGAATACGGAAAGCACGCCGTGACGCATTACTCAGTAGTTGAAGACTTTACCCACGTCTCATTGGTGAAATGCGTGCTCGAAACCGGTCGCACCCATCAGATCCGCGCCCATATGCGTCACATCGGCCATCCGCTCTTCAGCGATGCGCGATATGGTGGCGACAAGATCCTGCGCGGACTGCGCACCGGCTCGTATGCCAAATTTGTAGAGAACTGCTTTGAAGTGTGCCCTCGCCAGGCCCTGCATGCACGCACTTTAGGTTTCCGTCACCCCCACACCGGAGAGGAGATGGACTTCTCAGTCCCCCTTCCCGCTGATTTCTCTGCCCTCCTCGACCGCTGGCGCAAATTTAGTTAAGAGTTTGTAGGGTCGCCACTCGTGGCGACTGAGACATGTACAGGGAGGTCGTAGGCGGCTCGCTCAGGATGCAACACCCAATAAAGGCGTTAATCGTTAGGGGTTTTTAGGGTCACGATGCGTCCAAATTTACCATGGGTGACTACCCACGGACTTGCGTTTAATTTATTCTATAACTCACTTACCTTCTCAACGGTGATGGCGGAGATGTCGGGGAAGACGAGGTCGGCTTTGCCGGTGAGGGTTGAGAGGGGGTTAGTGGTGGCGATGGCGATGACTTTAGCTCCGGCTGCGCGGCCTGCTTCAAGTCCGGCGAAGGAGTCTTCAAATACTATGCAGTGCTCAGGTCGCGCATCTAAGAGCTTGGCTGCCAGGAGATAGCCTTCCGGGTTGGGCTTGCTGCGCGAGACCATGTCGCCGGTGACCACCACGTCCATCTCCTCTCGCACTTGAGGAAGGGTAATATAAAGGCTTTCCATCTTTCTGCGGTCGCTGCTTGTGACCACAGCGCATCGCCATCCGGCGGCTTTAAGCCCGTGGATGAGGTCAAGGGCGCCGTCAAAGAATGCGTATGGAATCCGAGCCTGAAAAGCATCCAGGCGCTCCACGATCTCCTTCTGCGCCCGAGGGTCGGGGAAATGAGCGTTGAGGATTTTCTCAAGGTTGTTGCCCTTGATAGCTAAAGCGAAGTTTGGGTCGGGGATGCCGAAGTCGCGACCGATTTCGGCCCAGAATTCAGTGTAGAGGCCTTCGGTGTCGACAAGCACGCCATCGAGGTCAAAGAGTGCAGCACGAGTCATGTCTGATATAATATTAATAATGGGGGTGAATCAAGACAGAATTTTGATTCACCCCCATGATGATGGTTCAAGATTTAATCTAAAACGCAGATATTCAGCAAATTATTTATTGCCGAAGAAGCGTTTGTAGAGACCTTCGAAGCCCTGGCCGTGGCGAGCCTCGTCTTTGGCCATTTCGTGCACGGTGTCGTGGATAGCATCGAGGTTGAGCTCTTTAGCACGCTTTGCGATGCGCATTTTGTCGGCGTTGGCGCCGGCTTCTGCCTGCATGCGTTTTTCGAGGTTGGTTTTGGTGTCCCAAACCACTTCGCCGAGGAGTTCGGCAAACTTAGAGGCGTGTTCTGCTTCCTCAAAAGCGTAGCGCTTGAATGCTTCGGCGATTTCGGGATAACCCTCGCGGTCGGCCTGGCGCGACATGGCCAGATACATACCCACTTCGCCACATTCGCCAAGGAAGTGAGCGTTGAGGTCTTTGATCATTTCCTCGTCGCAGCCTTTGGCCACACCGATTTCGTGCTCAGTTACGAATTGCAGAGCTGCAGCCTCGTCAACTTCTTTGAATTTGCTTTTGGGAGCGCCACATACGGGGCACTTTTCGGGGGCTTCATCGCCTTCGTGCACGTAGCCGCAGACTACGCAGATAAATTTCTTTTTCATAATGGTAAAAGGTTGGGGGTGAAACGTATTATTCTTCGTCGTCAGTGTCGTCTTCGCGCATGTTGTGGAAGACATTCTGGACATCTTCGTCTTCCTCGAGCTTTTCGATGAGCTTGAGCACTGACTCGCGGTCTTCGGGTGCGAGGTCCTTATAGTCGGTGGGGATGCGCTCGAATTCGGCAGAGATGAGCTCGAAGCCGTTGTCCTCGAGGTATTTCTGGATGTTGTTGAATTCTTCAAATGCACCGTAGAGCACAATTTCCTCTTCGTCGCCCTCCAGCTCGTCAACGCCGTAGTCGATGAGTTCGAGTTCGAGATCTTCGAGGCTTACGCCGTCTTTGGGTTTGATTTTGAATACGCTTTTGTGGTCGAAGAGGAAGGTAAGCGATCCTTGCGTGCCGAGCGAGCCGCCGTGTTTGTTGAAGTAAGAGCGGACGTTGGCCACGGTGCGGGTGTTATTGTCGGTGGCAGCCTCTACGAAGATGGCCACGCCGTGGGGGCCGTAGCCTTCGTAGGTGATTTCTTTGAAGTCGCTTGCGTCTTTGTCGGTGGCTTTTTTGATGGCACGCTCCACGGTGTCTTTGGGCATATTCGCAGCCTTGGCATTCTGCATCAGGGCGCGGAGGCGGGGATTGGTTGAGGGGTCGGGGCCGCCGGCTTTTACGGCTATAGTGATTTCTTTGCCTATGCGGGTAAATGTGCGCGACATGTTGCCCCATCTTTTGAGTTTACGCGCTTTGCGGTATTCAAATGCTCTTCCCATTGGAGTAAGGTTTTGAGATTATTTTGTTTTTTAGATTATTCGTGAATTATGAAAAGATCAGCGCAGCTCGGCGCCCACTTTCTTTTTGAGGTTATCGATAATGCGTTGCATCACAAGGTCGATGTGCTTGTCCTGCAGGGTCTTCTCGTCGTCTTGGAGGGTGATGGCGATGGCGTAAGATTTCTTGCCTTCGGGCAGGTTTTTGCCTTCGTATACGTCAAAGAGGCTAACCTCGCGCAAGAGTTTTTTCTCAACCTCGCGCACGGCTTTCTCTACCTGCTCCATGCTCACAGATGAATCAATGAGAAGGGCCAGGTCGCGCTTCACAGGCTGCGTCTTTGGCAGGGGAGCGAATGTGACGGTGCGGGGCATGGTCATGCGTGTGATTTCTGCCCAATCGAGCTCGGCGTAGCGCACAGGCTGCTTGATGTCGGCCATTTTCAGCAGAGTCGGGGCCACGATGCCCATCTCGCCGAGCACCTTGCCCGAGCGGGTAGCGATTGTGAGGCTTTGGCTGAAGAGGTCGCTTGAGCCTTTTGCCAGGGTGATTTCTTTGGAGTTGATACCAAGGCGAGCGAAAATGTTGGCCACAGCAGCTTTGAGGGTGAAGAATGACGCCTCGCGAGCGGGACCCTCCCACGATGCAGGAGTGTGGTTGCCCGTGAGCCACAAGGCCAGACGGCTTTGCTCGGAATAAGGAGCAAGGGGCTTTTCGGCGGTGCTTTCGGCCTCGGGGTTGAAATAATATGTGTTGCCGAATTCAAAGAAAAGCAGATCGGGCTGTTTGCGGTTGATGTTGTGGGCAATAGATTCCAGACCGCCGAAGAGCAAGGTCTGGCGCATTACGTTCAGGTCCTGGCTCAGAGGGTTGAGCAGGCGCACGCAGGCCGAAACGGGGTAGGATTGGAGCTCAGCGTAGTAGCGCTCGGCGGTTAGGGAATTGTTGAGAATCTCATTAAAGCCGGAGGCGCAGAGCTGCTCGGCGATGCGGCGGCGCATGTCGTCGGCAATGTCTACCGGAGTGCGGAACGAGAGCGATGAGCGCACCTCCGAGGGCATCTCCACATTGTTGTAGCCATAGATGCGGAGGATGTCTTCGATTACGTCGCAGGGGCGCTGCACGTCCACACGGAAGGTGGGCACTTGCAGTTGCAGCACACCGTCTTTTTTATCTACTATCTTGATAGAAAGGGAGTTGAGAATGGAATCAACTGTGGCTTCAGGGATTTCTTTGCCGATGAGGTCGTTGATGTTTTTGTAGGAAAGTGTGACATCGAAGGGCGGGAATTCACGCGATTGCACATTCTCAACCTCACCGACGATTTCGCCTCCGGCCAGCTCCTTGACAAGGATAGCAGCAAGGCGCAGCATGTACATGCAGGCGTTGGGGTCGATGCCGCGCTCGAAGCGGAAGGAGGCGTCGGTGCTGAGGCCGTGGCGACGTGCTGTCTTGCGCACTCGGGTGGGATTGAAGTATGCGCTTTCAAGGAAGACGTTGGTGGTCTGCTCCGTAACTCCGGAATCAAGACCGCCGAAGACTCCGGCGATGCACAGAGGCTTATCAGCGTCGCAGATCATGAGGTCGGCAGCTGAGAGCTTGCGCTCCACGCCATCGAGGGTGGTAAAGGGAGTGCCTTCAGGGCAGGTGCGTACCACGATTTCCTCACCGGCAATCTTGTCGGCATCGAAGCAGTGCAGAGGTTGGCCCATGCCCAGGAGGATGTAATTGGTGATGTCGACCACGTTGTTGATCGGGTGCAGCCCCACAGCTGTAAGGCGCTCTTTGAGCCAGTCGGGACTCTCCTTTACGGTGACGCCTTTGATTGTTACGCCACAATAGCGGGGGCAGCCTTCGGTGTCTTCAACTTTTACGCTAACTCCTTTAATTTCAGGATTATCCACTTTGAAATCGGCATCATCGGGGGCGAGGAGGGGGAGGCGGTCAGCGTGCTCGGCGCTCCATGCAAAGAGGTCGCGAGCCACACCCCAATGGCTTGCAGCGTCCACGCGGTTGGGAGTGAGGTCCACTTCAAGAACGTAGTCATCTGTAAGGCCGTAAAATTCAGCAGCCTCGGTGCCGGGGGCTACCTCGCGGTCAATCACAATGATGCCGTCGTGCGAGTGTCCCACTCCAATTTCGTCTTCGGCGCAGATCATGCCGGAGGATTCCACACCGCGAATCTTGGATTTCTTAATCTTGAACTCCTTGTCGCCGTCGTATAGCGTTGTGCCCACAGTGGCCACAACCACAGTCTGTCCGGCTGCCACGTTTGGGGCTCCGCATACGATTTGCTCAACCTTTCCGCCCCCGAGATCCACGGTGGTGATGTGCAGGTGGTCGCTGTCGGGATGGTCGATGCAGGTGAGCACTTTGCCAATAACGATGCCGCGGAGGCCGCCTTTTATCGATTCGACGCGCTCAACCGAGCCGGTCTCCAAACCGATAGATGTGAGAGCGGCAGCGAGCTCTTCGGGCGAAAGGGTGAGGGGGATATACTGTTTAAGCCAAGAGTAAGAAATATTCATAGGTGGAAATTCTGATTTAACACGCAAAGTTACAAATTTTTCGCGACTTTCGTAATCTAATAATTGAAAAATTTCAGACCAACTTTCAAATTTCTTCCTTCATATAGGTCAATCGCTTCCTTACGGATTTGAAAAGTGAACCACGCGGACTTATTTATAGTCTTGCGGAATTGAAAGGTAAGCCTTTGAAAAGTAAAAAGAGAGGTCGCTTCTCACGAAGCAACCTCTCTGCAGGGATTGTTATAGATGTTTGGGGATGATGTTTACTCTTCGGTCACCACAACCACGGGGATTTCAGCTTTGACATCCTTGTGGAGGTTAAGGGTGACGGTGTATTCGCCAACTTCTTTGATGGGCTGGTTGATAACAACGATTTTGCGTTCGATGTTATAGCCGAGCTTAGCGAGCTCTTCGGCGATTTGAACGTCTTTGACAGAGCCAAAGATTGTGCCGTTAGAGCTGGTTTTGGTGGCGATGGTGAGCTTAACGTCGGCAAGCTTGGCAGCAAGCTCTTCAGCGTCAGCTTTGATTTTGGCAAGTTTGTGGGCACGTTGGCGCTGGTTTTCAGCGAGCACTTTGAGAGCGGACTCTGTAGCCACTACAGCTTTGCCCTGAGGGATGAGAAAGTTGCGACCATAACCGTCGCGCACTTCCACCACGTCGTCCTTGTATCCAAGGCGATTGATATCTTCTTTAAGAATGACTTTCATTGTTGATGTAAGGTTACGGGGTTATTTCAAAAGGTCGGTAACGAAGGGAAGGAGAGCCAGGTGGCGGGCACGCTTCACGGCCTGAGCCACACGGCGCTGGAATTTCAGAGAAGTTCCGGTGATGCGGCGGGGAAGGATTTTGCCCTGCTCGTTGAGGAATTTCTTGAGGAATTCGGGATCCTTATAGTCGATATATTTGATACCGCTGCGTTTGAAACGGCAGTATTTTTTCTTCTTCACGTCCACAGACATGGGAGTGAGGTAGCGGATTTCTGATTGTGCCATGGTTTAGTCCTCCTTTGCTTCGGCAGCGGGAGCTGCGGTTTGGTTAGCATTAGCTTTGAGGCTGCGGCGTTTGGCGGCATACTCAGCAGCGTATTTATCCTGACGGAAGGTGAGGAAACGGATAACACGCTCGTCGCGACGATAAGCGGTTTCGAGTTTCTTAATGGTCTGGGGGTCAGCCTCAAATTCGATGAGGGTGTAGAAACCGGTAGATTTCTTCTGGATGGGATATGCGAGCTTGCGCAGGCCCCATTCTTCGGTGTTGACGATGGTTGCGCCATTGTCGGTAAGCACCTTCGAGAATTTTTCGACCGCTTCCTTCATCTGAGCATCAGACAAAACGGGAGTTAAAATGAAAACGGTTTCGTATTGCATTGTAATAACGCGAATAGGTGGTTAAAAAATTTAGTTAATTTTGACTTCGTTCCGAAATCGAGTGCAAAGGTAATCATTATTTTTCGGTTACGCAAATTTTTTTGCTCTTGCCCACAAAAAAAGTGCCTCTGATCTGAAAATTGTCGGAAGCACTATATTATATATGTGGGAATGACTCAAAATCTGTTGAGATGCACCCTCTCGGGGTGCCATTTGTCCATCGGAGCGTGGTCGGATTCCGGCACACCGATAGGAATAAGGTTAAATGGAACGAAATTATCCGGCAGGTTCAGAATCTGTCTCACAGGCTCCATTCTCTCCTTCTCAAAGGGGTATAGACAGGTCCACACTCCGCCCAGACCAATGGCATGAGCTGCAAGAAGGATGTTTTCAGAAGCTGCCGAGCAGTCCTGCTCCCATAGATTGGAATCCGGACCCTCAAGAAATCGCTCTTTATTACCGCAGACCACTATCGCCAAGGGCGCTTTGGCCGCCATTTTGGCATAGGGCAGAGATTGGGCAAGAGACTCCAGCAAAGCGCGATCTGTGACGGCTACGAATTCCCACGGTTGGCGGTTCACCCCGGAAGGTGCAGACATGGCTGCATGGAGAATCTTGGAGAGCTGGTCTTCTGTGACCGGTACGTCCTTAAACCGTCGCACACTCACGCGCGTAAGGATATTCTGAAGGGCTGCGTTTTCCATTATCTCTTCAATGATGATGATTGAACAAATGAGTTGGTACTGCCAACGGGGATGTACGAAGCATCCGGCACAACCTCGATGTCATAATCCATGGATGCGATGGCGAGCTCTTTATCCACAGCAAGCACGTTGCAGGTGATGTCAAGGTCGTAATCGCCGACGGGAGTGTCCTCGCCTGTGAGATTCAAGCAGCTGAAGGGAGGAGTATTGGTAGTGCCGATATAGCGAGAGTCGAAGTAATAACTTACATTTGCAAGCGCTGCATTCTGGCCCTGCACATTGTTCTGCACATCTACAGAGAGCACATTCAGCTGGTCGCCCTGTACCACATAAATGTCGCCGTCGGGGCCGAATACGCCGCCCTCAATCGTGATGCCAAGCGATACGTTTGGCAGATCGTCGTCATCATTGTTGCATGATGCAAAGCCCAGACAAACGGCTAAAGATAAGGCCGAAAGGAAGAAAGTACGGAAATTTTTCATAATATTTTTGCGTTAATTAGTACATACTTTTATCTATTAACGCAATAGAAAAGGAAAAAGTTGGGGGCTAAGGCAAAAGAAAATGAAAAAGCAGGGAAGTGCGAGGTTTTATTTCAGGAAACTTCGGAGCACTGCTGAAAACTGCTGCCGTGCGTCAAGAAAACTGTAATGCCCGGCCCCAGGGAAGCTCACCACGGCAGAGTCCGGAATCAGGCGCTCCATCTTCTTTGCATCTGCCAGGGGTGTGGCCGTGTCATTCTCACCCCAAAGCAGAAGCGTGGGAGCGGAAATGGAGGGCATAAGGTGGCAAAGGTCCTCGTTGACTGATTTCGACATCACAGCTCGCATCTTCGGGGTAGATGTATTGTAATCGGACGACCCCGATTTAGCCCTTCGGGCATCAATGTATGCTTGCCCCTTTTCCTTACCTAAGAAAATGGGAGCCAGAGATTTAGCGAGTTTGAAAGAGTATACTTTAAAGTAATATTTCAGGCTGCGGCGAGGCTTCACACCGGCAGAATCGACAAGCACAAGGCGCTCGACCGGATTGCGAGAGGAATAGACAATGGCAACGCGGCCGCCGTAAGAATGGCCGATTAGCGTGGGGCGCTCGATATTGAGAGCCTTGACGAATTGCTCAAGCATAGCTGCGTAATCATACGTGCCCCATACCTCTACGGGTTCAGGCGACAAAACATCTACCACCCCGGGCGTGCCGAAGCCAGGAAGGTCAAGGCTGTAGACAGTATGATTCTCGGCAGCTACAGCCGCAATTGATTGCACAGTCGTGGAGTTGCATCCCCAGCCATGCATCAGCACTACAGGAGTGCCTCGGCCTTGCACCGAGTAATGCACCACCTGCCCCCCGGGCAGAGAAATATTATGTTCAGAATTTGACATATTCGGGCTGAGAAATATTTGCCGGCAAAGTTACTATAAATTTTTGAACTGGCAAATTCTAAGCTATAAACACAAAAAGCGGCCCTTCGGCCGCTTTTTGCAGGATATGTAGGGGATAGTTATGCTTCTACGTTGTAGAGGGCAAGCTGGTCGAGGGTGAAGGTGTCGATGAATTCGGCATGTTTCACGATCTCGGCTTCAACGATTTTTGCGTAAACGCCTGCAGTGCGGGTGAATGCGGCATTGCGGTCGGCATCCTGCAGGAGCAGATAGCCCATGATGGTGAATCCGGCCATTTCCACCAGGCGGCGAGCCATGAAGTCGGTGTATTGCTGGTCGGCCACTGCTGTCACTTTCTCTACTGCAGCCACGTATTTCTCTACCATTTTGTCGAGAGTGGCTTTAAGGCCGGCGAACTCAGGTTTGTATTCAGCAGAGGCATACTGCTCGAGCAGGGCCTTGTAGGTGCCGGAGAGGACGTGGCGGATAGCAGCCACGACTTGCAGCTGGGTTGTGCCTTCGTAGATGCTGGTGATGCGGGCGTCACGGTATACGCGTTCGCAAGCGTAATCTTTCATGAAGCCTGAACCGCCGTGGATCTGGATGC
>CAZNRK010000050.1:0-14504 GCA_964575435.1 uncultured Bacteroides sp. | reverse complement strand
CTCCTCTTTCAAGAATGAAAATCTTGCGTCCTAACCGATAGACGAATGGGCCATGTCCGCGATTTTTGCGAGTGCAAATATACGCACTTTTTTAATACTGACAAAATTTTCGTGCATTTTTGCCCCATTTTTCGCGATTTTTTTGATTTTCGGCCACTTTTCATCGGCAAAACGGGCTTTTTTTCGTAATTTTGCACTGATATGGACCAAAAAGTGACGTGCATCTCTCTTCGCGCCGTGCGGTACGGCGACTCGGGCGCAATGCTCACGCTCTGGAGCAGCGAGCTGGGGTTTCTCTCTGCCTCGGTGCGCCTTGGCGCCGGACGTGAAGCCCAACGGCGTAAGGCCCTGATTATGCCGCCGATGGCCTTTGAGGCTGTGGCCCACTCCAAGGTCGGGACCGAAGTGGTGAGGCTCTCGGATGTGCGCGTGCTGCCGGGGTTTGCCTCTTTGTCTATGTCTCCGATGCGCGTGGTTGTGGCCACGTTTCTGGCCGAAGTGCTCTCGTTGTTGCTCCGCCAGAGCGAGCACGACCCTCTGCTCAGCGCGTTTCTCTTTGACAGCTGGCAGGCCCTGGCTGAAGCCTCGGGGAGGCGACTTGCCAATTTCCACGTAGTGTTTTTAGCTCGTCTGACGCGGTTTTTGGGCATAGAGCCGGACGTAAGCACCTATCACAAAGGCTATTGCTTTAACCTCCGGGAGGCAGTCTTTGCCCCATCGATGCCCGTGAGCGGTCCGGGACTTCGCCCCGAGGAAGCCCGACTGGCTGCCCTGATCTTAACCCTCGACACCGATTCGGCTCTGCGCCTGCCCCTGACGCGCGAGCTCCGCAACCGCGCCCTCGACACATTATTAGATTACTTCACTCTCCACCACACCCCCCTGACCTCACTTCGCAGCCTCTCCATCCTGCGCGATATCTGCATTTAGTTCACGAAGCGGTGCGGTGACGAAGGGGCGCTCGCCGGCGTGTGGGTGCGGAAGGGTAAGGCGCGGGGTGGTGAGCTTAATGCCGTCGATGTCGATGATGTCGATGTCGATGAGGCGGTCGCGGTAGCTGCCATCTGGGTTGCGGTGGCTTTCAGGGCTGATTATGTGCTCGATGGCTTGGGTAATGTCCAAGACCTGTAAAGGTTCCAGTCTGGCATCGGGGATGCGGATACGCAATCCGAGGTTAAGAAACTGATTTTCAGATTCGTAACCCCAGGGGGCACTCTCTACCATGCTCGAGCGCGCGATCTCTACACTCTCCCCGTCATGGCGACGGAATGCCAGCGAAAGCAGGCCGACCGCCTGCTCGATCTGAGCATAGCGGTCGGCCAGATTACTTCCGATATTGAGTTGGATGGTCATTTCCGGTGGCGCTAATCAATCGTACGCGACACTTCTTTCTCTTCGAAGCATTCCACCAGGTCGCCGACTTTGATGTCGTTGTAGCCCACGATGGAGAGGCCGCAGTCCAGACCGGCGATAACCTCCTTGGCGTCGTCTTTGAAGCGCTTGAGCGAACCCATTTCGCCCGTGTAGCGCACGATGCCGTCGCGGATGAGGCGCACTTTCGTGCCCTTGCGCAGGCGACCCTCCACCACCAGAGCGCCGGCGATGGTGCCGACTTTGGAGATGTGGTAGGTCTCGCGCACCTCGGCCGTGCCGATCACCTCTTCCTTGATTTCCGGAGCGAGCATGCCGCTCATTGCATCCTTCACCTCTTCAATTGCTTGATAGATAACGGAATAGAGACGTATCTGCACACCATCGCGCTCGGCGGCTCGCCTTGCGGCCAGCGACGGACGCACCTGGAAACCGATGATAATGGCATCCGATGCGGCAGCCAGCGTGACGTCGCTCTCTGAGATTTCGCCCACGGCTTTGTGCAGCACGTTCACCTGGATTTCTTCGGTCGAGAGCTTGATGAGAGAGTCGGAGAGGGCCTCGATGGAGCCGTCGACGTCGCCCTTGACGATGATGTTGAGCTCTTGGAAATTGCCGATGGCACGGCGGCGACCGATGTCCTCGAGGGTAACCATCTTGGTGGTGCGCATGCCTTGCTCGCGCTGCAGCTGCTCGCGCTTGTTGGCGATCTCGCGGGCCTCCTGCTCGGTGTCGAGCACGTTGAAGGTGTCGCCGGCGGTGGGAGCGCCGTTGAGGCCGAGGATCAGCGCCGGAGTGGCCGGGCCGGCCTCTTTGATGCGCTGGTTGCGCTCGTTGAACATTGCCTTGACCTTTCCGAAATGCGTACCGGCCACGATTACATCGCCCACGCGCAGCGTGCCGTTCTGCACGAGCACAGTGGCCACATATCCGCGACCCTTGTCAAGCGAGGATTCGATGATGGAGCCCGTTGCATTTCTGTCGGGATTTGCCTTAAGGTCAAGGAGTTCGGCTTCGAGGAGCACTTTCTCCATGAGCTCGTTGACGCCTATGCCCTTCTTGGCTGAAATGTCCTGGCTCTGGTATTTTCCGCCCCAGTCCTCCACGAGATAATTCATTGCGGCGAGCTCTTCCTTGATCTTTTCGGGGTTGGCGTGAGGTTTATCTATCTTATTGATAGCAAATACGATAGGCACACCGGCAGCGGCAGCGTGGTTGATGGCCTCCACGGTTTGGGGCATCACGTTGTCGTCGGCTGCGACGATGATGATACAGAGGTCGGTGACTTTGGCACCACGGGCACGCATGGCGGTGAAGGCTTCGTGGCCGGGGGTGTCGAGGAATGTGATATGGCGGCCATCGTCGAGCTTAACGTTGTAGGCACCAATGTGTTGGGTGATGCCACCGGCCTCGCCTGCGATGACGTTAGCGTTGCGGATGTAGTCGAGCAGAGAGGTCTTGCCATGGTCCACGTGGCCCATGACCGTTACGATGGGCGGACGCTCCACCAGGTCTTCTTCCTTGTCCTCGACCTGCTGAATGGCCTCGGCCACCTCAGCTGAGATGTATTCGGTCTTGAAGCCGAACTCGTCGGCCACGATATTGATGGTCTCGGCATCGAGGCGCTGGTTGATCGACACCATCACGCCGATGTTCATGCACGTGGCGATTACGCGGTTGATGGGCACGTCCATCATCACGGCCAGGTCGTTGGCTGTCACGAATTCCGTGAGCTTGAGCACGCGGCTTTCGGCCATTTCGTGCTGCATAGCCTCGCGCTCGCGCTCGGCATTGGCTTCGCGTTTCTCTTTACGCCACTTTGCGCCTTTCTTCAGGCCCTTGTCTTTGGCTGTGAGGCGTGCAAGGGTCTCTTTTACCTGCTTCGACACGTCCTCGTCGCTGACCTCGGGATGTACAGCGGGAGCCGGACGGCGATTCTTGCCGCCGCCGTTTTTGGGAGCGTTGTTATTGTCGCGACGCTGACCGCCCTGACCGCCACCCTGGGGCTGCTGGGCAGCCTGGCGTCCGGTCTTTTCAATATCCACCTTCTCCTTGCCGCCGATGCGCTTGCGCTTCTTGCGGTCGGCATTGCTCTCGGCCTGCGCGCCTTGGCGGCGCTCCGAGCGTTTTTCTTCTTTGGATTTCTTTTTGGGGCGGGTTGAGGCATTGATGGCCGAAAGGTCGATTTTGCCTACGATATTAAAGTTGACAGTGGGCTTGGGAGTGCCGGTGGTGAAGATTTCTTCCTCCTTTTTCTCCTCTTTTGCCTCAGGGGCAGCCTCAGCCGGGGTCTCCTTAGCCTCGGGGGCTTTAGGAGCCTCTTTAGCCGGAGTCTCGGGAGTTTTGGCCTCGGGCGCAGCGGGGGTTTCCGATGTCTTCTCTACATCAGAAGCGGCAGCCTGCACGGGCGCTTCTTCCTTCTTTTCCTGCGGAGCCGGAGCCGGAGCAACTTCAGCAGCAGCGGGGGCGGGCTTCACCTCCTCTTCCGTTGTGGCAGCGGGCTTTTCAGCCTCAACGGCCGGCTTCTCTGCCTCTGCAGCGGGCTTTTCGGGCTCTGCAGCCTTTGCCGGCTCGATCTCGGGAGCCTGCGGAGCAGCAGGGGTTTCGGAGTTTTTCACCACGGGATTGCCGTTGGCATCGAGCTCAAGTTTGCCCAGAATGCGGGGCTTTGAGGCCTCGGCGTGGAGCTTGATCTCAGGTGCGGGAGCGGCGGGGGTCTCCTCTTTGCGCGGTTCGGGTTTCTTGAAACTGAAAGGCGCAGGCTTTGACTTCTCCTGCTGGCCAAACTCCTCCATCAGCAGCTCCACCACGTCGTCGTCGACGCGGGAGTTGATGGTGAGTTCGCCCTCTACGGAGATTCCTTTTTTGCGCAAAAATTCGATCAGCGTGTTGGTGCCCACGTTGACGTCTTTGGCTACTTTACTTAGTTTTGTTTTTGGCATATATTGTCTTGTCCTTTCTTTGCTTGGATTGGAGATGAGGGGGTTGAGGATTATTCCTCTTCAAATTCGGCTTTGAGCACGGCCAGAACGTTGTCTACGGTGTCCTCTTCGAGGTCGGCCTTTTCGATGAGCTCTTCGCGCGGAGTGCGGAGCACGGATTTTGCCGTCACGCAGCCCATGTCCTTGAGGGCGTCGATCACCCAGCCATCGATTTCGTCTTTAAATTCATCCAGATAGATGTCTTCCTCGTCGGCGTTGTCGGCATCGCGGTATACGTCGATTTCATAGCCGGTAAGCATGGATGCGAGCTTGATGTTTGAGCCGTTGCGGCCGATAGCCAGCGACACTTCTTCCGGCCGCAGGAACACCTCGGCGCGCTTCTCCTCCTCGTCAAGGCGGATCGACGAGACTTTGGCGGGCTGCAGCGCACGCTGGATAAAGAGCGAGGGATTGTTGGTGAAGGGGATCACGTCGATATTTTCGTTGCGCAGCTCGCGCACGATGCCGTGGATGCGCGATCCTTTCACGCCCACGCAAGCGCCCACGGGGTCGATGCGGTCATCGTAGCTCTCAACGGCCACTTTTGCCCTCTCGCCGGGGATGCGGGCCACGGCCTTGATGCTGATGAGCCCGTCGTGGATCTCAGGCACCTCAAGCTCGAAGAGCCGACGCAGAAATTCGGGATTGGTGCGTGAGACGGTGATCTTGGGGTTGTTGTTCTTGTTAGTTACACTGTGTACCACGGCGCGCACTGTCTCGCCCTTGCGGAAGAAATCGCCGCGAGCGCCGGGGATTGATTCGCTCTTGGGCAGGAGCAGCTCGTTTTTGTCGTCGTCGAGCAGG
Source organism: uncultured Bacteroides sp. (assembly GCA_964575435.1). Classification (GTDB taxonomy): domain Bacteria; phylum Bacteroidota; class Bacteroidia; order Bacteroidales; family Muribaculaceae; genus CAG-873. The sequence goes on along the minus strand of CAZNRK010000050.1, from coordinate 9,348 downwards.
AGGGTCTCGCGGCTCCAGGTCTGGTACACCTCGCCGGTCACGATCTCGCCCTCAAGCTCTTTGAATTTATTATACACGGCTTCTTTCTGCAGCTCGAGGATGCGCGATTGCAGGGTCTGACGCAGGTTGAGGATAGCGCGACGACCGAAATCGGCAAAGTTAATCTCGCGGGCAAATTCTTCTCCCACCTCGGCATCAGGGTCGTCTACCTTAGCATCGGTCAGGGAGATCTGTACGTTGGGATTGCCCACCTCGCCATCGGCCACCACCTGAAGATTTTGCACGATCTGCACGTCGCCGGTGTTGGGGTTGAGCACTACGTCGAAGTCGGCATCAGCGCCAAACATGTTTTCCAGCGCTTTGCGAAACGACTCGACGAGCACGGTTTTCATCGTTTCTTCGTCGATGTTTTTGATTTCTTTAAATTCAGCGAACTGCTCGACCATATCGGGAGCTGCTTCTTTCTTTGCCATATGTTTTTTTGATGTTTATTTTTTTATACTATTGGACGTGAATTTTAAATTTCTCGTAGCGAAAAATAAATTCGTCAGTTCTGGAGTTGTTTAGCCTGTAATTAAGGGCGGGCCTTCACTCTTAGGTTAAAACTTGAAATCGTGCTTGATGTATTTGATGTCTGACATCTTCAGCGTCTGAGGCACTTGCTGCAAGGTCGGACGCTTAGCCCCGGGCTCTTTTACCTTTGTGGGCACTTCGATGGTGAATTCGCTCGTGGGAGCTGACACTCCGGTGAGCACTCCGTGGATTTTCTTGCCTTCTTTGGTGAGCACCTCCACATCCTTGCCCAGATTTTTGGTGTATTGCTCTACTACCTTGAAGGGCGCCGTCAGGCCGGCCGAACCCACCTCAAGCGAGTAATCTTCCTTGTCGCGGTCAAAGGCGCTCTCGATGCGATCGTGGATCATGGCGCAGGTGTCAAGGTCCACACCGTCCTGCGAGTCTATCTCTACCACGATATCATTGTCGGGCTTTACCTGCATATCCACCAGAAACACTCCGGTACCGGCTATGGCATCTTCTATCGTCTTTTTCAGCAAGTCTTTGTCTATCATATTTTTATGTATTTCTATCTAACAAAAAGAGGAAGCCCGCCGGGGCCTCCTCCATCTCGTGAAGTGATGCAAAGTTACACTTTTTTTCTCTCTCGTGCAACTTCCTGCATCGCTTTATATAAAATAAGGTGTAAAAATACAGACTTTTTAACTATATTTAAGTATTATTACACACTCTCGTTTCTCACTCCTCTCCGAGCGGCACGGCATAGAAGGCCTGCTTGCCCGTGGGGTAAATGCCTTTGATAAACATCACTTTATCGTCCTGCCCCTTCATTATAGAGGTGTAGATTTTCTCCACGTCGCCTGGCTCGGTGATGCGCACTCCGTTGATTGTCAGAATTATAAATCCATCGCGCACTCCGGCAGCTTTCATCGCGCCGTCTTCCAGGCCTTTTACTTGCACGCCGTGAGAGAGCTCGAGCTGGGCGAGTTTCTCCTTGCTTACTGCTGCGAAGGCGCATCCAAGGTCGGTTACGGATCCGGCACGGCTCACTGAGGTGTCGCCGCGGTCGTTGCGCAGTGTGACACGTTTTACGTATTTCTTGCCTCCGCGCACATAGTCGATAGAGATTTCATCGCCGGGACTGCACTTGGCAATTGCCTCCTGGAGGGTGGCCGTTGATGTGGTGGGCGTGGAGTTGATGGCCACGATCACGTCGCCCACTTGCAGGCCGGCCTCTTTGGCTGCTGTGCGGTCCGCCACGGAGGCCACGAGGATGCCGGAGTTCACGCCTTCGATGCCTTCTTTCTTGACAAGTTCGGGAGTGAGCTCTTGGAAAGAGATTCCCAGCACAGCCCTCTGCACGTTGCCAAATTCCTTAAGGTCAGCCACCACTTTTTTCACGATCGAGGTGGGGATGGCGAAGGAGCATCCGGCATAAGTTCCGGTCTTGGAGTAGATGGCGGCATTGATGCCCACCAGCTCGCCCTGAAGGTTGACCAGCGCACCGCCGGAGTTGCCGGAATTCAGTGCGGCATCGGTCTGGATGTAAGATTCGATGCTGCCGGTGTTGAGGTGCTGCGTGGAGGCTCCGATGTTGCGACCCTTGGCGCTGACGATGCCGGAGGTCACGGTGGAAGTAAACCCAAAGGGATTGCCCACGGCCAAAACCCATTCGCCCACGTGCAGGTCCTCGCTGTCGCCCATAGGGATCACATGCAGATCATCGGCTTCGATCTTGATCAGAGCCAGGTCGGTGGCGGGGTCAGCACCCACGACGGTGGCATTGTAGTTGCGATTGTCGTTGAGGGTCACCTCAAGGCGCTCGGCATCGGCTATGACGTGGTTGTTTGTCACGATATAGCCCTCCTTATCAATGATCACGCCCGAGCCCAGGCCTATCTGTTGCTGTTCGGCCTTGGGCTGGGGGCGGCGTTGCTGAGGCGCTCCGCCAAAGAAATATTCAAAAAACGGGTCGACATACATCTGCTGGCCTCCATAGCCCATCTGCGGAGTGGCGAAACTCTTCACTGAGACCACACCGTTGATCGTGCTTTCGGCTGCTGAGATGAAATCTTCCTGGTCGGCCGGCGCTGCCGACACTGACCGTCCCGAAATCAGGGAAATTCCCATTAAAGTGGCACCTGCCGACAGGGCGGCGATGCCCAAAGCTGTTACTTTTTTCATTGTCTGATAGATTTTTTATTATCTTACGAAAAAAATACCTCAAATATTTTATCATCCCCCACCCTCTTAACCACATTTATATATTAGAGCCTGCACAATAATATATGTTAACTTTAAGGTGGTCTTACATTAGTAAATTTTGAAAAATATATTCTTTTAACCTTCAACAATCAACCAAAAAAACATAAACAACTTGAAATTTAGCTTTCTATTTCGTAACTTTGCACTATGAAACCTCTTCGCGCTACCATATATCTAATCTTCTTGCTTCTGCTCGCCTCGTGCCATCCCAAACAGGTGGCTGTCAGCGATGTGGATGATATTTATTACCGCGAAGTGGCCCACTCTTCAAAAAAGGACAAAAAAGACAAAAAGGACACTAAATCCAAATCTAAATCAAAGTCCAAACCCAAGTCCAAATCCGGCACAAAGCCTAAATCCAAACCCTCCCCTCTCCCTGCATCTCCCAAAAAAGCCGAACCCCGCCAACATCTCACCGGCGACACACGTGCCCTGCTCGATGAAGCCTACACATGGATTGGCACCCCATACACCTATGGCGGTCACTCACGCACGGGCACCGACTGCTCAGGATTTGTCATGGAAGTATACCGCCGTGCTCTTAATTTCTCCCTCCCGCGATCCACATCCGAGCAGAGCGAGGCATGCGCAGAGGTTGCCTTCCACGACCTCCGTCCCGGCGACCTTATCTTTTTCCACAACGGCCGGTCCGACACCATCAACCACGTGGGCATCTACGTCGGCAACGGCAAATTCATCCATGCCTCATCCTCGCAAGGGGTAATGGAAAGCTACCTCAGCGAAAAATACTTCTCAGACCGCTACCACCACGCCGCCCGGCCGTAATTTTCCCTTTCTCCCAACCATCAACTATCAACAATCAACCCTAAAACCTCATGGCGTGGATTGTTGATAACTCTGTAGATAACTCGCAATAACTTCTCAATAACTAAATTTGGAAGTTGCGAAAAAAATTGCATATATGCGCCTGCGGCGATTCTGCAAGAAATGTTACAAAGAATTTTTCGAGAAGTTTTCACACGGTTTTTCTTCAGTTTTCTACCTCAAAATCTCAAAAATTTTTCAACACCATGGTTATCAACACACTGTAAATAACCTCATCAATCTCCAAAGAATCAACAAATTATGTTATTTTTTATTGTAGATAACTACCTCTAAAAAATCAATAACTCAAAAATGCAACTTTCCGCCCAAAAAGTTATTATACTTATCTACAGGCATTATTCTGATAGAAATAATTTTTTTTGAAAAAGAAAAAAATAAAATAACAACAATCACCGTCAACAACTCCCCTGCCCGTACCCGGCATGTTGATCTTGAAATCGACGGAATAATAGAAATCCTCGCTATTTCCATTTCAACCGGAAATAAATCCAAATTATTTCCGAAAATTCCGGAAATAATCTGAAAATCTTTCCGCTTTTTTCGGAAATAATCCTTATCTTTGTGCCATGAAAAGAAAAGAAATATTCCAGAATATTATCTCCACGATGCAAAAGGAGTTGCCGTTTCCTGTTCTGGAGCGCCAATTGCAGCTGCCTGTCAATAGCGGACAGATGATCACAGTCACCGGTGTGCGCCGTTGTGGCAAATCGTCAATGATGAAGATTGTGGCTAACAAGCTGTTTGCATCGGGTGTGGATCGCAAACGCATCTTGTGGATAAATTTCGATGATGAGCGTCTTGACGGCCTCTCTGTCTCTGAGTTCGACGAAGCCATTCAGGCATATCGCGAGATGTACCCCGACATTGACCTCTCTGAGGTTTATATCTTCTTTGACGAGGTGCAGATGGTGGATAAATGGGAGCTCTTTGTATTGCGTCTTTATAAGACATATTGCAAAAACATCTACCTCTCGGGCAGCAATGCAAGCATGCTCAGCTCCCAGATAGCCACGGCTCTGAGAGGATGGCCGATTGAATTTGAGGCCTACCCTCTTTCTTTCAAAGAATATCTGAACTTCAAGAGCCTCCGCCCCTCGGCTTTCACAGAAGACGGTCGGGCGCTCCTTATTAATAAGTGTAGGGAATACATCCATGCAAGTGCTTTCCCGGAGGTGGCTTTGATGCAGGAAGAATCCTTGAAAATCAGAAAGATACAAGGATATTACAATACGATGCTTTTCCGCGATTTAGTGGAGCATTATAGCCTTTCCAATCCCGAAGTGGTGAAATATGTGCTGAAACGGATGATGCTCAACATCTCAAAACCCACATCAATCAATGCTATCTTCAACGACTTGAAATCGCAGGGAAGAAAAGTCGACAAAAACCGCCTCTATGACCTTGCCGACATGGCGTGCAATATTTTCATGTTTTTCCGTGTGAATAGATGGTCACCCTCGCTGATAAAAGAGACAGGAAGGCTGCCTAAGTATTATTTCATTGACAATGGCATGCGTAATGCCCTTATCCTTCCTCAAAGCGAAGATGATGGCAAATTGCTCGAAAACGCCGTGTATTTGCACCTGCGTCGTCAGGCTTCTCCGATGCAAAAAATCACGTATTTCAGCGAGGGGCAGGAGTGTGACTTTGTGATCCAGCAGGATGAAAGTGTGCAATCACTCATACAGGTGTGCTGGACCTTGGCCGATGAAGCCACCCGTAGGCGGGAATATCTCGGCTTAAAGGCAGCCTCAACAGCCACCGGATGTCGCTCATGCATGATCATTACATTTGATGAGGAAGGGGAAGCAGAGTTTGAGGGTTTGCCCATTCGTATTGTTCCGGCATGGAAATGGCTGGCGGATGAGGAATTGGTGTAATGGAATTTTTTTCGTAATTTTGCATCAAATTATGTATTATTATTTGACTTATGGATTTTGAGGCTCTAAAAGAGAAGATTGCCCGTCTGAAAAAGGAAAAAAATGCCGTGATCATGGCTCACTATTATGTGCGCCCGGAGGTGCAGGATGTGGCCGATTTTATTGGCGACTCCTTGGCCCTGGCTCAAAAGGCTGCTACTCTCGATTGCGAGATCATAGTGCTCTGCGGGGTGCATTTCATGGGCGAAACGGCTAAGATTATTTGCCCTGACAAGAAGGTGCTGATTCCTGATATGGAGGCCGGTTGCTCTTTGGCCGACAGTTGTCCGGCCGAGGACTTCGCTGCTTTCGTGGCAGAGCATCCCGATCATCTCGTGCTCTCTTATGTCAACACCTCGGCCCAGGTAAAAGCCCTGACCGATATACTCGTCACTTCCGGCAACGCGCTGAAAATAGTCAACTCCCTTCCTCCCGAAGAGAAAATCATCTTCGGCCCTGACCGCAACCTTGGGAACTACATCAACTCGGTGACCGGCAGGCAGATGCTTCTGTGGGACGGTGCATGCCACGTGCACGAGCAATTCTCCTTGGATAAGCTTCTTGAGCTGAAAAAGCGCTACCCGGAGGCTAAGGTGCTTGTGCATCCCGAGTGCAAGCGTCCTCTGGCCATGCTCGCAGACAAGGTTGGCTCCACAGCTGCCTTGCTGAAATTTGCAAAGGAAGACCCGGCCACGCTCTTCATTGTGGCCACCGAGAGCGGCATTTTGCACCAAATGCAAAAAGACTGTCCGGAGAAGACCTTCATCCCCGCTCCGCCCGAAGAAGCCGGCTGCGCTTGCAACGAGTGTGCCTTCATGAAGCTCAACACATTGGAAAAGCTCGCCGCATGCCTGGAGGCCGAAGCCCCCGAAATCCAAGTAGACCCCGAGACTGCTCGCAAGGCCCGCCGTGGCATCGACCGCATGCTCGCCCTCTCATAAAAATATAAAATTAAACTCCTAACTAATAAGGAACGGACGCACCATGGTGCATCCCTACAAACTTCAAACTCCTCACTAAAAAATGGATTACAATCATAAAGAAATAGAGAAGCGCTGGCAGCAGTACTGGCGCGATAATAAAACCTATCACGCTGAAATCGACCCCTCCAAGCCCAAATTCTATGTGTTGGACATGTTTCCCTACCCCTCCGGTGCCGGACTCCATGTGGGCCATCCCCTGGGGTATATTGCCAGTGACATCTATGCTCGCTACAAGCGTCTGAACGGCTTTAACGTGCTCCACCCCATGGGCTACGACGCCTACGGCCTCCCCGCTGAGCAGTATGCCATCCAGACCGGTCAGCACCCGGAGAAAACCACCGTCACCAACATAGCCCGATACCGCGATCAGCTCGAAAAGATTGGTTTCAGCTTTGACTGGGACCGCGAGATCCGCACTTGCGATCCGGAATATTATAAATGGACGCAGTGGGCCTTTATCCGTATGTTCGAGTCGTACTACGACAACGCAGCCGGCAAGGCCCTCCCCATCTCATCTCTTGTCAAGCATTTTGAAGAGCGGGGCACCGAAGGCCTCAACGCCGCCTGCTCTAAAGAACTCTCCTTTACCTCCGAGGAGTGGAAGGCCATGACCGACAAGGAAAAAAGCGATGTGCTGATGAACTACCGCATCGCCTACCTGGGCCGCACAATGGTGAACTGGTGCCCGAAGCTCGGCACCGTGCTGGCCAACGACGAGGTAGTAGACGGCGTTTCGGAACGCGGCGGCTACCCCGTGGAGCAAAAGATGATGTATCAATGGTGTCTGCGCGTTTCGGCCTATGCTCAGCGCCTGCTCGACGGACTTGAAAAAATACAATGGAGCGAGAGCATCAAAGACACTCAGCGCAACTGGATCGGTCGCAGCGAGGGAGCTGAAATGCTCTTCCACATTGCCGACACTGATATCGACATCGAAATTTTCACCACACGCGCCGATACGATCTTTGGCGTCACCTTCATGGTGCTTGCTCCGGAGAGCGCTTACGTGGACATGATCACCACCCCGGAGCAGAAAGAAGCCGTGCAGCAATACGTAGAGGCCACAAAGCGCCGCACCGAGCGCGAGCGCATGATCGACCGCAAGCCCACCGGCGTCTTCACCGGTGCCTACGCCATCAACCCCCTCAGCGGAAAAAAAATACCCGTGTGGGTGAGCGATTACGTCCTGGCCGGCTACGGCACTGGCGCCATCATGGCCGTGCCTGCCCACGACAGCCGCGACTATGCCTTTGCTCGCGCTTTTGACCTCCCGATCATCCCTCTGATCGAGGGTGCGGACGTTTCCGAGCAGAGCTACGACGCAAAGGAAGGAAAGGTGATCAATTCATCCTCAGACCTTCTCGATCTCAACGGCTTGGATGTAAAAGACGCCATCGCAAAAACAAAGAAGGTGATTTCGGAAATGGGCATCGGCAAGGTGAAGGTTAACTACCGCCTGCGCGACGCTATCTTCTCGCGTCAGCGCTACTGGGGCGAACCTTTCCCCGTCTATTACAAAGACGGAATCCCCCAAATGATGCCCGACGAGGCCCTGCCTCTGCTGCTGCCGGAGGTGGACAAATATCTCCCCACAGAGAGCGGCGAGCCCCCTCTGGGACGTGCCGCCAACTGGAAAACTCCCGAGGGTTACCCCATCGAGCTTTGCACCATGCCCGGATTTGCCGGTTCCTCGGCTTATTACCTGCGATACATGGATCCGCGCAACCCTAACGCTCTTGTTTCAAAGGAAGCTGATGATTACTGGCGCTTCGTTGACCTCTACATCGGAGGTTCGGAGCATGCCACCGGCCACCTCATCTACAGCCGTTTCTGGAATAAATTTCTCTATGACCTCGGAATCGTTTGCGACGACGAGCCCTTCCACCGCCTCATCAACCAGGGCATGATTCAGGGCCGCAGCAATTTCGTGTATCGCATCAAGGACACCAACACATTCGTTTCTCTTGGTCTGAAAGACCAATACGACACCACACCGCTCCACGTCGACGTCAACATCGTCAGCAATGATATCCTCGACATCGAGGCCTTCCGCCGCTGGCGTCCGGAATTTGCCGATGCAGAGTTCATCATCGAAGACGGCAAATACGTGTGCGGCTACATGGTGGAGAAGATGTCAAAGACAAAATACAACGTCGTGAACCCCGACGATATAGTGGAGAGATACGGCGCCGACACCCTTCGCCTCTATGAGATGTTTCTCGGTCCGCTCGACCAGAGCAAACCCTGGGACACCAACGGCATCGACGGTGTGGCCCGCTTCCTGCGCAAGCTCTGGAACCTCTACTATAAAGGCGACACCCTTCTGGTCACCGATTCCGAGCCCACCGACGAGCAGCTTAAAAGCCTGCACAAACTCATCAAAAAGGTAACGGCCGACATCGAGGGCCTTCAGTACAACACCTCCGTGGCCGCCTTCATGGTCTGCGTCAATGAGCTCACGGCTCTCAAAGCCACTTCACGCGCCGTGCTCGAGCCCCTGCTGGTGCTCCTTGCCCCCTTCGCTCCGCACATCACCGAGCAGCTCTGGCACTCGGCCCTTGGCCATGACACCACTATCTGCGACGCCCCCTGGCCTACCTTTGATGAGAAATATCTGAAGGAAAACTCCGTCACCTACGCTGTCTCGTTCAACGGCAAGGCCCGCTTCTCAATGCAGATGCCCGTCGACGCTCCCAAAGAGGAAGTGGAAAAGACTGCCCTCGCCAATCCCGCCGCTGCCAAATGGCTCGAAGGCAAGACGATCCGCAGAATCATCGTCGTCCCCGGCAAAATCGTCAACATCGTTGTAGGTTAACACA
>CAZNRK010000049.1:0-14887 GCA_964575435.1 uncultured Bacteroides sp. | reverse complement strand
CCGCTTTAACCGCGCTCGATGGCCCAAGAAGCTCCGCATCACCCACAAGGAGATCAGCGACGTGCTCGGCATCTTTCCCAACGCAATCAAATCTGCACGTAAAGAACTTGAAAACGAGGGCCTTATCGGTTTTATCCCCGGTCCTAATCCCAGAAGCGGTACGGAGTATTTCCTGCGCGAAAGAACCGAACCCAATGTGTCCGCGACTGACAATAACAATATATCTTCGGCAGACAATATGAATATGACTGCTGCGGACAATAAAACCCAAGAAGATATTGTCTGTGACCAACAAAATCCCCCCACACCCCCCTATATATGTATACAAGACAAAATAAAGAAACAAGACTCTCTCTTTAAGACGACAAAGAGAGAGAGGGCAGGGGAGGAATTTTTGGTTAAAGAAAGAATTATCTCTGAACAGCCGCATCCCTCGGAATTTGACATCCATACACTCCTTGACCGCTTTCTGTGCGAGGGTAACCGCCCGATGCTCGAACTCTTCGCCTCACGCAACGGCATCCCATACGAAGAGCTGTGGCCTCTGGCCGAGGAAGTAATCAACGAATGGCTGCTGAGCGAACGCCAATTCTACTCCTACACCGACGCCGCCCGCTCACTCCAGAATCTTATCCGCGCAAAACACTATTACATTAATAATCAATCCTTTAACTCACAATCTAATGATGCACGCTACATTGATGTCACAACCCTCGACTTCGGTCCCGACCCCTTCGCCCCTCACGTACTCCCCCAAGGATACTAACCCCGTACAAGACATGAAAAAACTACAGATTATCAAGTGTAGGGTCGCCACTCGTGGCGACTTGCCTCTAAATGCTCGACCTATTGGTTGTCCGTCGCCACAAGTGGCGACCCTACAAGGCCCGGTTCCGGGTTATCCGCTTCCACCAGTGGCGACCCTACAACCGAGGGGAATAATCCTCGAAATCCGTAGTTTGTTACGTTGCATCCCTTATCCTTTCTACTGTACTCCTGTTGATCGTTTCCACAAATTGCTACGAGCGACATGGTCCAACAAAATGCGCAGTTGGGGCGTTTTATTAGTAGAATAAAATAAAATGATTAACTTTGTAAAAAAATTAACATAATGAAGACATTTGAAGAATTGGGAGTGGCTCCTGAGCTGCTCCGCGCTATAGAAGAGATGGGCTACGAGCAGCCCATGCCCATTCAAGAGAAAGTGATCCCCGTGTTGCTCTCCGGCGAGGGCGACACCGTGGGTCTGGCTCAGACCGGCACAGGAAAAACCGCTGCCTTCGGTCTGCCTATCATTCAGAAAATTGACACTCAGAAGCATGTGCCTCAGGCACTTGTGCTGGCTCCTACGCGCGAGCTTTGTCTACAGATTGCAGCCGACCTGGCCGATTATTCAAAATATGTGGCCGGCCTGGAGGTGCTACCGGTCTATGGCGGTTCGTCTATCGAGTCGCAGATTCGTGCCCTCCGCAAGGGAGTGCAGATCATCGTTGCCACTCCCGGCCGCCTCATCGACCTGATCAACCGCGGAGTGGTGAAGCTTGAGGATGTGCACACCGTGGTGCTTGACGAGGCCGACGAGATGCTGAACATGGGATTTGTAGACTCCATCAACGAAATCCTCGAGCACGTGCCCTCATCGCGCCAGATGCTGATGTTCTCGGCCACGATGCCCGCCGGAGTGGCCAAGATTGCAAAGCAATACATGACCGACCCCCAGGAGATCGTAGTGGGCAACCGCAACGAAGGGTCTGCCAACGTCAAACACATATATTATATGGTGAACGCGCGCGACAAATACCTGGCCCTGAAGCGCATCGTGGACAACACCCCCAACATCTACGCCATCATCTTCTGTCGCACCCGTCGCGACACTCAGGAAATCGCCGACCACCTAATCGCTGACGGCTACAACGCCGAGGCCCTGCACGGCGACCTCTCCCAGCAGCAGCGCGACCTGGTGATGAAGAAATTCCGCGACCGCGTGCTCCCCATCCTCGTGGCCACCGACGTGGCCGCCCGAGGTCTTGATGTGGACGATCTTACGCATGTCATCAACTTCGGTCTGCCCGACGACACGGCAGTCTACACCCACCGCTCCGGCCGTACAGGGCGCGCCGGAAAGACCGGCGTATCCGTGGCCATCATCCACTCTCGCGAGAAAGGCAAGCTTCGCGAGATCGAGCGCATCATCGGCAAGAAATTCGAGCGCAAGGACGTGCCCACTCCCGAGCACATCATCGAAAAGCAGCTCTACAACCTGGCCGACCGTCTGGAGAAGGTGCAGGTCGACGATCAGGAGATCGACAAATACTTTATCGGTGTGAGCAAAAAGCTCTCATGGCTTGACTCTGACGACCTGCTCAAGCGCGTGCTCACTCTTGAATTCAAGCGCCTGCTCGACTACTACAAAGACGCACCCAACATCGACTTTATCGACGAGAAACCCTCGCGCGACAAGGGCAAAAAGAAAGGCACCGAGCGTCCCGCACGCGAGGCCGACAAAGACCGCCGCACCGCCGAGCCCGGCATGCAGCGCATCTACGTGAACGTGGGCAAGGCCGACGGCTTCTACGCCGGCAACCTCATCGAATTGCTCAACAAGAACGTGCCCGGACGGCGCGTTGACGTTGGCCGCATCGACCTGATGCCCGGCTACACCCTCTTTGACGTGCCCGATGCTGATGCCAAGCGCACCGTGGCCGCCCTCAAGGGCAGCGAATTCTTCGACAAGCGTCTTTTCAGCGAGATCGCCTCTGAGGATAAGGACTACGGCAATGCCTCGCAGCGTCGCACCAAAGAGGCCCGCAAATCCCCTGCCAAAGGCAAGAAATTTGACCGCCGCCGGTAAATAACCGGGATATCGAGGGCGGCCCGCCCTCGACACTACCCTCGATGGCGTAGTCATCGTAGTATTTTTAATGTTGCGCGCGGGCCGCACGCGACCTCCCAGTCAACTTTTAACTAAAAAATGTATCGCACATATCTGCTTATTCTATCCCTGCTGGTGGCAGTGGCCGGTCGGGGTGCCGAGACCGGGCTCACAGCCGAGAAATGCTTCACCGAGGCTCCGTCATCGCTCATTCCACTGCTGCCGACAGCCACACGCCTTGACATGCTCGACTATTTCAAAGCCTCCTCGCCCAAGGCCTCGCTCAACGCAGCCGAGGGCCAGGCGCGTATCCTCTCGCTCTCTGACCAAAGCCTCACCTTCCAGATCTCAGAAGGCATCACCGCCCAGATCTTTGTGCTCAACCCCAGGCAAGCCTGTCCGGTGATCGGATACATAGAGACAGTGTCGCTCCCTGTGCAGGACTCGGTCGTGAGGTTCTTCAATTGCCGCTGGCAACCCGTGGATGTCTACCGGGCCCCCGAGCTCGCTGACTGGCTGAAAGGCGGTAGCAAATCAGACCTTCAGGCCCTGCAGGAGGCTATCCCCTTCCTGCTCGTCAGCGCCGAATATGACCCCGGGCAGGGCGCGCTGGTCCTGACCAACACCACCGACGGCTACTTCGCCCCCACCGACCGCCCCGCCGCCCTGCAATCCATTCTCCCTAAGATTGCGATGCGTTGGACAGGTAAAAAATTCAAGAAATGAGTGCGCAGCCCGAAGCCGTATCGCTTGAGCAGTTCACCAGCCGTGTGCTACAAGCCCTTGCCGCCGACCCTCTGCTCAGAGAGCAATGGGTGGTGGCAGAGACAGTTGAGGTGCGCCTCAGCGGTGGCCACTGCTACCTTGAGCTCATCGAGAAAGACCCCTCAGGCAAGACCCTGGCGCGAGCCCGCGCCACCATCTGGGCCTCGCATTACTATCGCCTTGCAGCCAAATTTCAAGGTGCCACCGGGCAGCCCTTCGGCTCCGGGATGAAGGTGATGGTCAGAGTCACGGCCGCATATCACCAAGTCTTCGGCCTCTCGCTCAACATCACCGACATCGACCCCTCCTACACCATGGGCTCGCTGATGCGCGCTCGCCTTGCCATCCTCTCCCGACTCAAAGACGAGGGCATAATCGACCTCAACCGTTCGCTGCCATGGCCTGCCGTGGTCAACCGCATCGCCGTGATCTCAGCCCCCGGAGCCGCCGGCTACGGCGACTTCATCAAGACCCTCTACACCAACCCCTACCTCCTGCGCTTCACCACCCGGCTCTTTCCCGCCGTGATGCAAGGCGAGCGCACAGCCCCCACTGTGATCTCTGCTCTGGAGGCCATCTACCGCGAGGCCGACCGGTGGGACTGCGTGGTGATAATCCGCGGCGGAGGCAGCACGGCCGACCTTGTCTCCTTTGACGATTATGACCTTGCGGCCAACATCGCGCAGTTTCCCATCCCCGTCATTTCAGGTATCGGCCACGAGCGCGACACCACCGTGCCCGACTATGTGGCCAACATGCGCGTGATCACCCCCACCGACGCCGCCAAATGGCTCATTGAGCGCGGAGCTTCGGCACTGGCCGCCGTGCAGCAGTTGGCCTCGGAAATTGCCCGGCAGGCCTCGGAGCGCATAGCCGGCTGTCAGCGCCAGTTGGCCGAATTCTCCTCCACCCTCCCCTTGGCAGCCCTCTCCGCTGTGGCTCGCGCCAAGCATAAAGCCGACGCTGCCGCTCTGGCCCTCTCCGGCATCGCCTCCGGCAAGATCGCTCCCGCTCTGGCCGACATCCACGCCAAAAGCCAACTGCTGCGTGCGGCCGTCTTCGCCCTAACGGCCTCTCAGGCCAAGATGCTCGATGCGCGCGCCACACTCATCGATGCTCTCTCTCCGCAGGCCGTGCTCCGGCGCGGTTTCACCCTCACCTGTGCTTCCGACGGCACCATCCTCACCTCCGCCTCCCAAGCCGCTCACGCAGAGGAGATCACCACCACCTTTGCCGACGGCACAATCCGTTCAATCATCACCACCAAATAGTCCCCCACATGGAAGAAATGACCTACGAGCAGGCCGCTGCCGAGCTTAACGACATCCTGCAATCAATCCAGCAAGACCGCTGCGGCATCGACCGCCTCACCGAGCTCACCCGGCGCGCCACAGTGCTGCTTAAAATCTGTCGCGACAAGCTCACCACCACCGAGGCCGAGCTCCGCCGCATCCTCGACACCCCCCACGACCCCGACGGGACATGTTGAAAAAACCTACAGATCACGCATGGGCCTCTTTGTTCTCCTGTACTCCTGTTGAAATAATCCGTGTAATCCGTGAAATCCGTAGTTTTTTCTTTTCAAATAATTGTTCTCTTGTACTCCTTTTGATTGGGAAGAGGGCAGAAATGTTTGTGTATTTGGGCAAAAATGCGTAATTTTGCCGAAAATTTCGCATCTAAATGGAACAACTTCTCCAATTTCCCCACCTCAGCCGCATTGAGCAGTACTCCGTGGACTACGCTCGTCTGGGCGACGACTACATCTTCTCCCACCTTTCCCCCACGTGTGCCGATATGGAGGTTTTCAACAATCCCGTGAGATTTTCAGGCCTCACCATCGCGCTGATTTTCAAAGGAGAAATCTCGGCAGAGATCAACCTTGAGAAGTGTACCCTCGGGGCCGGCTGTGTAGCCGTGTTGGGGCCGAGTTCGATAATCCGTATCGATGCCGTGGACTGGAGCACCATCGACGCATACGTGCTCATCATCTCCTCGCAATTTCTCCACGACCTCAACCTCGATGCCAACGCCTTCAACGTGCGCGCCATGGTGAGCCGGGGTGATTACCCCACCGGCAAGCTCCACCAGGCCGAGGCCCGCGTGCTGAAGGCATATTTCGACCTGCTGCAATACAACGCCTCTGAAAACTCCGAGCAGGTGCTCTCAAAAAACGTGGCCCGCTCGCTGATGCAAGCCATTGTGTATCAGATGCTTCAATTCCAAAACAACCACTTCAGCGAGCGCGACCTGGCACAGGACTCCGGGCCCCGATCCCGGCGGTTGAACTATGTGCAGGACTTTATGAACCTCGTGCGCCTGCACCACACACGCGAGCGCACAATAGGCTTCTACGCCGATCGCCTCTTCATCTCTCCAAAATATCTCTCTCACCTTATAAAAGAAGCCACAGGGCGCTCGGCAGCCGACTGGATCGACCAGTTTGTGATCCAAGAGGCCAAGAACATGCTCCGCTTCTCCAACAAAAACATCCAGCAGGTGGCCTACGCGCTGAATTTCCCCACCCAATCCTCATTCGGCAAGTATTTCAAGCACCTTACAGGCCTCTCGCCCACAGAATATCAAAAAACCTGAGAAATTTCTGCTCAGATACTTGCACGGAGAGAAAATTCTCACTACATTTGTGCATCTTTTCCTCGCCTCCCCCTGCCGGAGGCCATTCTCACATTAAAATATAGAAACCAACCAAATTTTATACCATCATGTCTCGTAAAGCCGGCTTTGTAATCGCCCTTGCTGCCGCTCTTTCCATGAGCTCTTGCAGCAAAAAGCTCGGACAATTCAGTTCTGAGTACTTCAACACTAATCCTAACCCCCTGGAGGTCGTAGGCGAGAAGGTGCCCGCCACCGTCACGGGTAACATCCCCGCCAAATTCTTCGCAAAGAACGCCGTGGTCACCGTCACCCCCTACCTCGTCTATGGCGGCACCGAAATGGCCTCGCAGCCTTACACCTTCCAAGGCGAGAGCGTGCGCGGCAACGCTCCGGTGATCTCCTACCGCAATGGCGGCACCACCACCATCCCCGTCTCCTTCCCCTATCAGCCCGAAATGGCAAAGAGCACCCTGGAGTTGGCCTTCGCCGTAAAGCAAGGCAGCAAGCAGTACACTCTGCCCCGCGTGCAAGTGGCCACCGGTGTGGTCACCACCGCAGCCCTGGCTGATGCCGCTACAGTCAACCCCGCTCTGGCTCCCGACAAATTCCAGCGCATCATCAATGAGAAATATGCCGCCGACATCATGTTCCTGATAAATCAGGCCAACATCCGCGCCAACCAGCTCAACACCAACGCCATGAACGAGCTCCGCAACGAAATCATCGCTGCAGCAGCCGACAGCGCACGCGTGATCAAAGAGCTCAACATCAAATCATACGCCTCTCCCGACGGCACCCTGGCTTTCAACACCCAGCTCGCCGAGAAGCGCGAAGGCAACACCAAATCATACCTCAACGAGCAGCTCAAAAAGGACAAAGTGAAAGAATTCGGCGAGCTCACCGCTCAATTCACCGCCGAAGACTGGGAAGGCCTGCAGAAGCTCGTGAGCCAAAGCGACATCCAGGATAAAGAGCTCATCCTCAGCGTTCTCTCCATGTACAAAGACCCCGAGCAGCGCGAGCGCGAGCTCCGCAACCTCGCCGCAGTCTTTGATCAGCTCGCCGACCAGATCCTGCCCCAGCTCCGCTACTCACGCATCACAGCCTCGATCGACATCATCGGCAAAAGCGACCAGGAAATCATGGACCTCTACGCCTCCAACCCCTCGGCCCTGAGCGTTGAAGAAATCCTCTACTGCGCCTCCCTGACCGACAACAACGACACCCGCATGAAGATCTTCGAGACCGCCACAGCTCTCTATCCCAACGACGGTCGCACCTGGAACGACCTGGGTCTCACCCAATACGTCCGTGGTGACTACAACGCCGCCAAGGCCTCCTTCACCAAAGCCGCCTCGCTCCCCGGCGCCGCACAGGAAGCACAGATGAACCTCGGCCTCATCGAGCTCGTCAATAAAAACTACGACAAAGCCCACCAGATGCTCGGCTCCGCTGCCGGTGTCGACGGTCTGGGCGAAGCCCTCGGTCTCTACTACCTTAAGCAGGGCGACAACTCCGCAGCCGTGCGTGCCTTCGGTGACAGTAAATCCAACAATGCCGCTCTTGCTCAGATCCTTACCAAAAACTACAGCAAGGCCAAATCAACCCTGGCAGGCATCAATACCCCCGACGCCACCACCTACTATCTCACCGCCATCCTCGGCGCCCGCACCAACAACGAAAACATGCTCCTGACCAACCTCCGTCAGGCCATCAAGCTCGACAACGCAATGGCCGCCAAAGCCGCTTCCGACCTCGAGTTTGCCAACTTCAACCTCTCGACCGTAGTGAGATAATTCCCCGATTACCGGGAGGGCGAGCCCCGCTCACCCCAGACGTGTAGATAAAACTACGGATTTCACAGATTTCTCGGATTTTTTTCGTCTTCTCTATATAAGGTCGCCACAAGTGGCGACCTTAATGTTTTTCCCCCATTTGGGCGTATGACCGGCAGATTGCTCTTTATGACACACCGTCTTTTTTGCGCCACACCATCATCTCACCACGTTTTAGCTCGATTTAGCGCGATAAATCGGAGATTTAGGCAGAATTATATCCTTAAAATTTTGCAGGCAAAATAAAAATGCGTATCTTTGCGTGATTTTTTGCCTGCTGCACCCCCGCAGGCCCCAATCATCCTTGCAATATAAACTAAAACTCTATAATCTTTAAATGGCAACACTTGAAAAAATCCGTAGCAAATCGGTGCTCTTGTTTGTGATCATCATCGTGGCCCTGCTGGCCTTTATCCTTGGTGATTTCTTCAACTCCGGCCGCTCATTCTTCGGCAATGGCACCACCATCGCCAAAGCCGCCGGCGAAAAAATTGATTATAACGACTACATCACAGCCTTCAACGCTGCCTCCCAGGCTCAGGCCGGTCAGCGCCACGCCGACAACGATGAGCTGGCCCAGCAGACCATCCGCCAGCTCGTCTTCGAAACCCTCCTGGAGAAGCAGATGACCGATATGGGCATCAAAGTAACCGATGCCGAAATCGCTCGCGCAATGACCTCCGAGCCCCCTCACCCTGCCGCACAGCAGTTTATCTACAGCCTCAGCCAATACCTCGGCCTCCCCACTGCCAGCGGCGCCACTGCCATCGACGCTATCAAAAACCCCTCACGCTATAACCTCACCTCCGAGCAGCTCAACATGCTGGCCCAGCAGGTCTACAACGCCCCCACAATCGAAGCCGCATGGGCCGAGCAGGAGAAAAACGTAGAGAAGGCAATACGCATGCAGGCTTACCAGAAGCTCTTCAGCGGCCTCTTCACAGCCAACGACCTTGACGCCCTCACCACCTACAACGACAACATGACCCGCCGTCAGGTCTCTTACGTCTCCGCCCCCTATTCCGTGCTCCCCGACACCGCCGTGCAGGTGACCGAGGCCGACATCAAGCAGCTCTACAAAGAGCGCAAAAACATCTACAAGCTCGATGAGCCCACCCGCCTGGTGGACTATGTTGTGGTAGACATCACTCCCTCGCAAGCCGACTTCGCAGCCGCTGAGCTCGAGGTAGCTGAGGCTTACAACGGCCTGGTCAACGAAGAGGGACTCACCGCTGTGACCACCAACCCCAAATTCACCCGCGACATCATCACAGCCCCTGTGGCCAAACTCAAATCCAACCCCGAGACCCGCAACATCCCCGACTCGCTCATGGCTGCCGGTAAAGTGTTCGCATCTCCGCGCATGAACACCACCTACACCCTCACCAAGGTGCTCAGCCTCCAGCCTCAAGTCGACTCTGTCGAGATCTCATCCGTGGCCTTCCCCTCCAAGGCTGCCGCCGACTCTGTCCTTGCCCTCATTCAGGGCGGCACTCCGATGGACACCATCGTGGCTCAGAACGCCGACTACGCTGTGGCTCCCACCTGGTTCGCAATGATCGGCAACAACCAGATCGCCCCCGAGATGAAAGCCCTCTTCACATCTCAGGCTGTAGGCACTCCCTTCGTATATTCCGACACTCTCCAGGCCGACGGCCCCGCTGTGGTCTTCAATATCAAATCACGCAAAGCTCCCGTCAACACCGCCGAAGTGGCCGTGATCAAATACGTAGTTGACCCCTCCAACGCCACCGTCTCCAACCTCAAACAGACCCTCAACTCCTTCCTGGCCTCCAACTCTAAAGGCGCTGCCTTTACCGCCAACGCCGACTCGCTCTATCGCCTGCAGCACGCTGAGGTGACCCCCTCATCGGCCCACATCGGCAACCTCCCCGAATCGCGCCGCGCCGTGAAATGGGCTATGAACGCCAAGAAAGAAGAAGTGTCGAAGGTGTTTGAAGGCAAGGATTACTACCTCGTGGTTGCAGTCAAAGACATCTACGACGGTTATCGCCCCTACACCGACAGCTACGTCAACGATGCCCTCACCCGCGAGCTCATCGCCGACAAGAAGGGCGACATGCTTATCGAGCAATACGGCACCGCCACCGACCTCGCCGGCTATGCATCCAAGATCGGCACCTCCGTGCAGTCTGACTCCACTGCCGTCTTCACCGCATCTCGCTTCGGTAACCTCGGCTTCGGCGAATCTAAAGTGCAGGCCGCTGTGGCTGCTGCCAAGCAAGGCCAGCTCTCCGGACCTGTCAAAGGCAACAATTCAGTGGTTTACTTCATCGTCAATGGTGTGAGCAACGAAGCCCGTCCATTCGACGCCACTACCGACCGTGGCACCTTCATGCAGATGTTCGGCATCAACGACATCTACGGCATGCTCGTGGGCGACGGCAAAGTGGAAAACCGCAGCCTTGACTTCGTAGTCGACAAATAATCAGCCCCCCGGCTCACCCCATCATATTAAGGTCATTAAGGCCCCCGGCCCTAATGACCTTTAATACATATAACTTATCGGGAGGTCATGGACACACCGCCCTCGACGTACCTAAAGCATATCATTATGACCGGCTGGCACTTGTAGGGTCGCCACTTGTGGCGACGGATAATCCGAAGGCTTTGTTATAGCTGCTGGTCGCCACAAGTGGCGACCCTACAACTGATAATCCGTCAAGGCCGTAGTTCTTCACGAAGTCGCGGGCCGTCGCCACAAGTGGCGACCCTACAACTGATAATCCTTTAAATCTGCGGATGCCATAGTTTTTTAGCTTTGTCGCGCGCGGGCCGACCACTACAACTCAGTCAAATAATGTCGCGCGCGGGCCGCACGCGACCTCCCAGTCAACTCCTAACTCCTCACTCCTAACTCCTAACTAAAAAAAGTGTCTTTTCTTCATAGCATAGAATTTTACGTGATCCTTGTGGTAGTGGCCGCGGCGATCGTGGCACTGGCGGCCAGACCTCACAATGCAGGTGCTGTCAAGGAACTGCTCCTTGGCGGCGAACTCATACCATTCTCGCCGGCCGACCGTGGCGACGACCCCGAGGTCGAGATTTCCTGCACCGGCTCCGGAAGGGTCATAATCGTGCGCCGAGGGCTGCAAGACATCTCGATGACCGGCGCTGTGAGCCTCGCTATCAAAATCAAAGGGTTTGACATCAGCATCGAAGAGCGGCTCACCCCCGGGAGCGCCTACGATGACCCCGCCGGCAGCGCGATGTTCACCATTGATACCCTCGCCCCTGAGGAGTACTACCATTTCCGCTACAA
The DNA here is from genome assembly GCA_964575435.1 of uncultured Bacteroides sp. Lineage (GTDB taxonomy): Bacteria > Bacteroidota > Bacteroidia > Bacteroidales > Muribaculaceae > CAG-873. The sequence continues at coordinate 3,516 of CAZNRK010000049.1, read as the reverse complement.
CAGCTCCGCTATTTCGCGCTCGGTCACTTTCACTTTCCACACTCGCCCCTCCCTCACCGCCACACATCCCCTAAGGCGGTAAAAAACAGATTTACAGATAGATATGAAACAGATTACAGTAATGATGCTGGTGCCCGACCAGACTCGCGCCGATGCAATGTTTTGCACCGACAGGGCGTATTATCATTTTGCCACCGAATCGGGAGTGGAGGATGGCGACCTCCCCGGCCTGGGCGACGAAATCGATGCTTTCGGGCAAAAAATCCTTGATGCAATCCGTCCGCTCGAGGGCGAACAGCCCGACTCGCGCCTTACGGTGCGCATTTTCGTAGACAACGTCGAGCACAAACTTCCGGCGCCCCTCACCCCCGGCGCCATTTCACGCCTCACCGCCATCCTCACCGCCTACAACGACTCGCTCGCCTTCTTCAGCTACTTCTAAATCTTATGTATGGACGCACCATGGTGCGTCCCTTTCCCTCAAAACCACCACGCCATCAACCGTCGCCACAAGTGGCGACCCTACAATTGCCTGTGTATCAGCAAAATTGGAGTAGATAACTCACCTCCTGCACCTACTGATCGCTTTTGCTGTCAAATAAGGTGCAAAATAAAATCCCACTCCCGGGGCGGGGGTGGGATTATGCGTTGGGGATGGGGGAGAGAGTCAGAGGATGACCTTGGTGGTGCGGGAGCCTTGGCGCTTGATGTAGATGCCGTGGGAGGGCTCGGCCACGCGGATGCCCTGGAGGTTGAAGTATTCTGCAGGGGCGTCGGTGGTCTCGGGGGCGATGGTCTCAATGCCGGAAGGCTCGCCGGCGAGCTTGCCGATACGGGCGAAGCCGTAGGTGATCACGTCCTTGTCCTCTTTTTCCTTGGATGTGGAGGAGTCTTGCGAATAGCTCTCGTTGACGTTGTCAAACATCGAGGGGTCGTAGGGGTTGCAAGAGTGGGCGCTGGAGCCATAGATGTCGACCACCATCACGCCGATGCCGTAGGTCTTGATATAGTCCTCGGTGATGCCCAGGTCGGCCAGAGGGAATTTGAACTCATAGAAGGTATGATCAGTGTCCTTGCCACCGAGGGCTGAGATTTGGGTTTTGAGGTCGGCAAAGCCTTCGTTGCCCTCGAGGATTTCGGGGTTATAGCGGAATTTTTCCGGGCCCCAGATGTGCTCGATGGATGAGAGGAGACCGTCGTCGTAGCCGTAGACCACACTGTGACTCTTGCAGGAGTTGGGATCATTGTAGTCAAATTTACCGATGGCGTTGGGCACAAAGAGGCCGGGATTGCCCACGCCGGGCTTGGTGGAGCCCAGGAAGAGGCAGTCCATGCCGTTGTCGAATGTGGTGTATTCCTTGTCAAACCACACAGAGGCGCCGTTGGTCAGGGTGCCGTCGCAGGCCTTTTTGGGGTCAAGGTCAAAGGCGATCATGATTTTGCCGTCCATGTTGTAGGGCTTTGATTCGCCGGGCTGGTAGCCTTCGCCATACTGGTCGTAGACGGTGTAGACGTATTGGATGCCAATGTAGAGGTTGGTTTGATCGTAGGCAGCATAGACCGAATAAGTGTCGACCACAGGGCGCTCGTGCACACCCTTGATGGCCATGCACACATCGCGAGCCACGCCTTGAGCCACGAGCTCGGCGTCGGTCCAGTGGCTGAGGGCACCGCATTTCTGGCCGCCGGAGATGTTGATGGTCTTGTTCGAGCCTACTTTGCCCTCGGGATTCACCTTATAATAATCGGTGATGAGATATTTGCCGGGGGCAAACTCTCCGCCTTCCGGAGGGGTGACGGGAGTGACGGGGTCATCGCCGCCGCCGTTTTCCACGATGTTGCCGTTGCAGTCGTAGGTGGCTCCGTTGACGAATTTCAGATCCTTGGTCTGAGGGTTACCGTTGTTGGAGAAGATGATCATGGTGGGCACCTTGCCGTCGGGGGCGGTCCATTTCCAGAGATCGCCCTCCTTGGTCATGGCATCGCCGGGCCATTGGCCTTTGGCGGTGCAATTCTCACCTGATGTGGGATTCCAAGCCCAAACGCAGGGGTTGGACCAGTTGGAGGTGTTTTTGAGGTAAGCCGTGTACTCTTCAGCCATCACAGTCAGGCCAAAGAAGAGGGCAAAAGCCGCGAGTAGAGATTTTTTCATTGAATATAGATTTTTGTAAGTACGATGCTGCAAATTTAGACAAAATCCGCGTGATAGCCAAATATCCGGGCAACTTAGAGGCCGGGAAATTTGTTTTTAATGTGAAAATTAGTAATTTTGCGCCATATTAGAGAAATATGCGCTAATATCTTAAGCCAAATGATTGAAAAGAATACCAGCACTATAGAAGAGGCCGAGCGCGCAGTGCTCGTGGGCCTGATCACCCCCTCACAGCCCGAGCCCCGCGCTCGCGAATACATCGACGAGCTCGCCTTCCTGGCCGACACCGCCGGAGCCGAGACCGTGAAGACCTTTTTCCAGAAAGCCGACTATCCCAACCCCCGCACATTTGTGGGCAAGGGCAAACTCGAAGAGATCCGGCAGTATGTCGAGGCCAACGACATCAGCATGGCCATTTTTGACGACGATCTCACCACAAAACAGGTGATGAACATAGAGCGCGAACTCAAAGTGAAAGTGCTTGACCGCACCAGCCTCATCCTCGACATCTTTGCCCGCAGAGCCCAGACGGCCACGGCTCGCACGCAGGTGGAATTGGCACAGTATCAGTACCTCTTGCCCCGACTCACCCGCATGTGGACCCACCTTGAGCGCCAGCGTGGCGGTATCGGTATGCGCGGCCCGGGTGAAACCCAGATCGAGACCGACCGACGCATAATCCTTGACCGCATCTCGCGCCTTAAGGAAGAACTCAAAGCCATCGACAAGCAGAAATCCATCCAGCGCAAGAATCGCGGCAAGCTCACGCGCGTGGCCCTCGTAGGCTACACTAATGTGGGCAAATCCACTCTGATGAATCTCCTCTCAAAGAGCGACGTATTCGCTGAAAACAAGCTCTTCGCCACCCTCGACACCACCGTACGCAAGGTCGTGATAGAGAATCTCCCCGTCCTGCTCACCGACACTGTAGGCTTTATCCGCAAGCTCCCCACCCACCTGGTTGACTCATTCAAATCCACCCTCGACGAGGTGCGCGACGCCGACATTCTGCTCCACGTCGTGGACATATCTCACCCCAACTTTGAGGAGCAAATCGCCGTGGTGGAGCGCACACTCGAGGAAATCGGCGCTGCCGACAAGCCTACAATTCTGGTGTTCAATAAGATAGACGCCTTCAGCTATCAGCCTAAGGACGACAACGACCTCACCGAGGCCACGCGCGCCAACCTTTCGCTCGACGACCTCAAGGCATCGTGGATGAGTGGCCTTGGCGATAATTGCGTTTTCATCTCAGCACGCGAGGGCATCAACATCGACGAATTGCGACGCAAAATCTACGAGAAAGCCAAAGAAATCCACCTCTCCCGCTTCCCTTACAACGACCTCCTCTACCAAAACTACGA
>CAZNRK010000048.1:0-15262 GCA_964575435.1 uncultured Bacteroides sp. | reverse complement strand
GACCGTTCTGGGTGATTTCGCGGATGTTGATTTCGGGGTTGAAGTTGGTGGCGAAGGCTTTGCCGTGGTTTCCGGCGTTGCAGTCTACGATGTCGAGGTATTCCATCTCGGAGAAGTAATGCTTGGCAGCGTAAGCGGTGAAGACGCCCGATACGCCCGGGTCGAAGCCGCAACCGAGGATGGCCGTAAGGCCGGCTTTCTCGAAGCGCTCGCGGAAGGCCCATTGCCAGGAGTACTCAAAGTGGGCCACGTCCTTGGGTTCGTAGTTGGCCGTGTCCAGATAGTTCACGCCGCATTGCAGACAGGCCTCCATGATTGTGAGATCCTGGTACGGCAGGGCCACATTGATCACGATGTTGGGCTTATGGCGGTTGAAGAGCTCCACAAGCTGCTCCACGCTGTCGGCGTCGACTTGGTCGGCCGAGAAGTTAGGAGCTCCGATGGCGTCGACCACGGCCTGGCATTTGCTCAGGGTGCGGGAGGCGATGACCACTTCGTTGAATACGTCAGGATTTTGGGCGCATTTGTGAGCCACCACGGTGCCCACACCGCCGGCTCCGATGATTATTACCTTGTTCATTGTCTATTTTGAAATGAAGCCGACCCGGGAAAAGGCCGACCCGGGATTTATTATTGATTTTTCTTTATTTTCTTTTTGTCGAGAGCTATGCCGATGAAGGTGAGGATGCCCACGATGATGATCAGGGCGGTCTGGGTGCCCATCACCAGATTGGCGAAGGCGCCGGAGCTGACCTTGTCGATGCCGTAGATGCCAAGCGACAGAATCACGGCCCACTGCCAGGGCCCGAGGCCACCGTTGGAGGGCACACCCATTGATATGCTGGAGATTACGAAGACCACGAGCACGGCCAGCGCCCCGTGGGTGTGGAGCAGCTCGGCGGTGAAGGGGAAGGCGTAGAAGGCGAAATACATCTGAAGGTAGTAGCATCCCCAGATGGCGAAGGTCAGAAACAGCCAGCGCCCTTTGCCGGGCATTCTTGCGATCACAGCAAAGCCCTCCCAGAGCCCTGCCACGAATTTGCGCACCTTCCACACGGCCGAACCCTCAACCGGCTTGCGTGTGAAAAACCACACGCACACAAGCACGCACACCGCCACGAAGGCCCACAGCCACGGCGATGTGGCCAGACCCACCACGGCGTGGTAGGTTGCGGGGTTCTCTCGCAGGTAATCCAACAGGGTGGATGAGGCCAGCACGAAGGTCAACAGGAAGAGGAGCAGGACGGTGATGGTGTCGCTCAGGCGGTCGGCCACCATTGAGCCGAACACCGTGGAGAATGGTGCATCCTGACGTGTGGCCACGTAGCTCGTGCGCCACACCTCGCCCAGGCGGGGGAGCACAAAATTCACGGCATAGGTGCCGAAGATGCTGTAAATCAACACATAGAGCGGAGTCTTGATACCCAAGGCCGAAAGCTGGATGCTCCAGCGCATGGCGCGAAAGACGTGGGAGCAGAGGCTGATGCAGATCACCAGAATCATCCAGCGGAAGTCACACTGGGTCTTGATGATCTCCATCATTTCCGAGAAATTGATGCTGTGGAAGAGGCCCCAGCACAGGCCCACGGTGAAGAACAGCGGCACCAGATATTTCATCACTTCCTTCCAGATTTTTTTCTTCTCGGGAGCGGAAGGAGAGGCTTCGGGGGTGAGATTTTCTTGTTCGGTCATGGATATATTGTATGTGTGGCGCGGCAAGAGGAATCTATGCCGGGGGGAATCAATTCAGGAGCAAACTCAGAGCATTCATGGCCTTGGAGGCGGAGATTTTGCTGTAGAGGATGTCGTAGACGCAATCGAGGATGGGCATATCCACGGTGTACTTCCGGTTGATCTCGTGCATGCAGCGCGTGCCGTAGTATCCTTCGGCGATCTGCTCCATCTCCATTTTTGCCGCTTTTACGGAATAACCGCGGCCGATGAGCGAGCCGAAATTATGGTTGCGCGAGAAGCGCGAGTAGGCTGTGACCAGAAGGTCGCCGAGGTAGACCGAGTCGCAGATCTGGCGAGGACGCGGAGAGACGGCGTGGAGGAAGTCCTCCATTTCGCGTATGGCATTGCTCACCATCACGGCCAGGAAATTGTCGCCGCGCTTCATGCCGTGGACGATGCCGGCGGCGATGGCGTAGACGTTTTTGAGCACAGCGGCGTATTCGATGCCCTCGACGTCGGAGGAGGTGGTGGTCAGGGTTTTGCGCGAGGCAATGCACTTGCAGAAAGCCTCGGCACGGGCGATGTCGCGGCAGCCGATGGTAAGGTATGACATACGGTCCAGAGCCACCTCCTCGGCATGGCACGGACCGCCGATGACGAGCATCTGCGAGGGATCGATGCCGAATCTTTTCACCATGTAGTCGGCCACGGTCACGTTCTCATCCGGCACGATGCCCTTGATGGCCGAGACCACAGCTTTGCCGGAGATGTCGACGGTGATTTTGTCGGCGTGGTCCTTGAAGTAAGGCGAGGGCACGGCAATCACTATGGTGTCGCAGGCTTGGCAGGCCTCGTTGATGTCGGAGGTGAAATATATGCGGTTTACGTCAAACTCAGCATCGGTCAGATAGGCCGGATTGTGGCCCAGGCGCTTGAATTCCTCGATGCGGTCGTCGCGACGCATGTACCAGTGTATGGTCTCGCAATTGCGCAGCAGGAGTTTGGCAATGGCAGTGGCCCAGCTGCCTCCGCCGAGCACTGCGACGTTTCCGGGAAAGTCCATAGGCATCACTTGGCAGCGGCGGCTTCCACCCATGCTTTCACTGTGTCTTGCGAGGGATTGGCCAGGCCGAGTTTGTATTTCTTGTTGATGCCGCATAGCTCTTGGTGGAGCTTGCCGGGGGCAGCCTCGGCAAGAGCCTCAACGGTGAGCACTCCGGCTTTTTGCAGGGGGGCATACCATTCGGCAGCGACGCCCAGGGCGGTGAAAGCCTCTTCTTTGTCGCGGCGCTCCACCTTTTCGGGGCGCATCTGCGGGAAGAGAAGCACCTCCTGGATGGTGGTCTGCCCGGTCATGAGCATCACCAGGCGGTCCATACCGATACCCATGCCTGATGTGGGGGGCATGCCGTATTCAAGGGCGCGGATAAAGTCCTTGTCGATAATCATGGCCTCGTCGTCGCCCTTCTCGCCCAGGCGCATTTGCTCTACGAAGCGCTCGTACTGGTCGATGGGGTCGTTGAGCTCAGAGTAGGCGTTGGCCAGCTCCTTGCCGTTGACCATGAGCTCGAAGCGCTCGGTGAGCTCGGGATTGTTGCGGTGGCGCTTGGTCAGAGGCGACATCTCGATGGGATAATCGATGATGAAGGTGGGCTGGATGTATTTTCCCTCGCATTTCTCGCCGAAGATCTCGTCGATGAGCTTGCCTTTGCCCATAGAGGGGTCAACCTCGATGCCAAGGGTGGCGCACACGCCGCGCAGCTGCTCCTCGTCCATGCCGGTGATATCGATGCCGGTGTGCTCCTTGATGGCGTCGATCATCGTGACGCGTCGATAGGGAGCTTTAAAGTCGATTTCGTTGTCGCCGACCTTGACCACGGTGGTGCCGTTGACGTCGAGGCAGATCTTCTCGAGCATGCGCTCGGTGAAGTCCATCATCCAGTTATAGTCTTTGTAGGAGACATAGATTTCCATGCAGGTGAACTCGGGATTGTGGGTGCGGTCCATGCCCTCGTTGCGGAAATTCTTCGAGAATTCATACACACCCTCAAAGCCGCCCACGATCAGACGCTTGAGGTAAAGCTCATCGGCGATGCGCAGATAGAGGGGGATGTCAAGAGCGTTGTGGTGGGTGATGAAGGGGCGGGCCGAAGCTCCGCCGGGGATGCTCTGCAGGATTGGAGTCTCGACCTCGATGTAGCCGTTGCGGTTGAAATATTCACGCATGGAGGTGTAGACCTTGGTGCGCTTGAGGAAGATGTCTTTAACGCCTTCATTCACGACCAGGTCAACGTAGCGGCGGCGGTAGCGCAGCTCGGGGTCGTCAAATGAGTCGTAAGCCACGCCGTCTTTCATCTTCACGATGGGCAGGGGGCGAAGGCTCTTGCTCAGCACGGTGAGCTTCTGAGCGTGGACGGTGATTTCGCCCGTCTGGGTGCGGAACACGTAGCCCTCCACGCCGACAAAGTCGCCGATGTCGAGGAGTTTCTTGAACACCGTATTGTACATCTCCTTATCCTCTCCGGGGCAGATTTCATCGCGCGAGATGTAGACCTGCACGCGCCCCTTGGAGTCCTGGAGTTCGATAAACGATGCCTTGCCCATGATGCGGCGGCTCATGATGCGGCCGGCCACGGTTACTTGGCGCTTGGGCTCGAGGTTGTCGTCAAAATTCGCAAGGATGTCGTCAGAAAGGGCGTTGACCGGAAATTCGGCTGCGGGATAGGGGTCGATGCCGGCATCGCGGAGGGCCTGGAGGCTGCCGCGGCGGATAATCTCCTGTTCGCTGAGTTCAAGAACGTTCATATTGTGTATGTAAAATTTTTAGTCGGTGGAAAAACGTACAAAGATACGGCAAATTAGCGTTTAATCCAAATTTATTTGCCCTCCCGGGGGTGGAAAAGGCCAAATCAGGCCAAATTTTCCAACTTTTGGAGTTTTTTATCGGGCAAGGATGGCTGCCACCTCTTTAAAGGCGAAGGTGCGCCGCTCTCCGGAGGGGGTTTCCAGAGTGAGAAGGCCGTTGGGGGCGACATCGGCGATGCGCCCCATGATGTCCTGAGCGGCAAGGTTGTCGCGGTAGGGGTGATAGCCGTCTTTGCGCCAAAGGTGGCGGCGGTAGAGCGTCGTCAGCGCCTCTGTGTCGGGCGCGGATTCGTATAGGTCAAAGCGGGTGATGATTTCCCGCACGAATTCTTCAAGCAAACCCTCCGTATCAAACTCCCGACCAGTGATGTTTAGCATCGAGATGGGGTTTGGAGCGTCGGAGAGAAACTTTTCTTGATTCACGTTGATTCCGATGCCGGCAATCGAGCGCTCTATCCGGCTGTCGCACAGGGTGTTTTCGATTAATGTGCCGCAGATTTTGCTGTTGCCTACGTAGATGTCGTTGGGCCATTTGATGCTGACCTCGGCATCGGGTAGATGGCGCGAAAGCACCTCGGCAATGGCAAGGGCCACCAACTCCGAGATCTCAAACTGCCGGGCGGCCGGGATGGTCTGTGGGCGCAGGAGCAGGGAGAAGGTGAGATTTTTGCCGGGAGCCGACTCCCAGGAGTTGCCCCGCTGGCCGCGGCCTGCTGTCTGGGTGTGAGCCGCCACGACAGTGCCATGCTCGGCCTCGGGCATTGCTGAGAGCACGCTGCTGGTCGATGTTGCCGTCTCTACTTTTATGATCTTCATCGCAGTCAGGGGCGGGTGATCGTCAGGGTGCGGACGCCGGTATCGGGGTCGACGGTGATGTCTACGCGCACGGTGTCGGCGGGCAGGATGTCAGCGATGCGTTCGGGCCATTCGAGCAGACACACAGCTCCGGAGTCCAGATAATCCTCCACTCCGATGTCAAAGGCCTCGTCGAGCGATTCCAGACGGTAGAGGTCAAAGTGGTAGATGAGCTCGGCGGTGGTGGCAGAGCGGTATTCGTTTATAATGGCAAAGGAGGGCGAATTTGCCACATCCTCCTCCACGCCCAGGGCACGGGTGAGCTCGGAGATGAAGGTGGTCTTGCCGGCTCCCATCTCGCCGTAGAAGGCAAACACCGTATCGTCGGCCATCAGGGCCATAAACTCCCGGGCAGCCTGAGGCAGAGCCTCGAGCGAGGGGATAATGATGGTGGTTTGAGTCATGATTTATTCGTTTTCAATATTGTCAATTCTGTCTATATCAATAAAGAGGGTGAAGGCCGAGGCAGCCATGACCTCGTACATGTACATCAGCCGCCCGTCGGCGGTGTGGAAGGGAAATGTTATAATCTCGCGATTCTGCGAGAAGGGTCCGTAACTGATGCGGTGGAAATGGTTGATAAAGGGCTTGTCGCCGACGTAATATCCCTTGTAACGGCTTATTTCGGCTGTGCCGGCCACCGGAGTGATCTCCGAGGGGTCAATCTCGCGGAGCACCTCGGGGATGATGACCTTGCCGGGGGCCGAATCGGTGGGATTTAACCCGCAATACAGGGGCCAGTAATTATAGGCTGAGGTGTGGATTTCGCCAAACTTCGTGACCTTACCCAAGGTCAACGCCCTGCTGCCTGAGGGCACTGTGTAAAAGGCCTCTTTGACCTCCGGGCGGTGCAAGTCGATAATAATACCGCGAAACACACGGATGATGCGGTAGCTGACCACGTCGGCGTAGGCCAAATGCGCAACGGTGAGGACAGCCATGGCCGCAAGAATCCACCGCTTGATCTTCTTCCGTCCGGGTGTGAAGTAGGGGGCCACACCGGCAGCCGAGAAGATAGTGACCCCCATGCCCATGCGAGCGCCGGTGCCCCATATCATGCTGATGCACACCACAATCCAGGATGCACACAGCATCCAGCCCTCGGGGGTGATAATCATCCGCCGCAATTCGGTCCAAAATCCGGAGCCGGGAGCGCGCCCGGCACGGTAGACCTTACGCAGGGCCACGGCCGTCCAGATGAAGAGAAGGAGGAAGATCACGACATTTCGGATCATGGAGGTGATGCCCACGGGGATGGGGTCGCCCACCCTCCCCATCATCTTGGGGTGCAGCAGCGAGAGGAACCCGCAGAGCAGGCAGATAGTCATCACCCATTGCCGCAGCGAGGCGCGCCGCCCCTGCAGAGCCACGACAATGACTGAGGCCCCGAGCAGCGGCCCGAAGGAGATCTGCTGCATCAAGCCTCCGAGGATGGCAACGGCCACTCCTGCGGCCATCACCCATCCTCCGCTCCGCCCCGACATAAAGAGCCAACAATACAGCGGGGTCAGGGCCGCAGGCAACAGATAGTTGGCGGCTAAATCATATTCAAACAAACAATCGTGCCAGCCCACCAGGAAGGTCACCGCCGTGAGCATCCACACGACGCCTCCGGGCCGGAACCGGGCCGGAGCCAGCAAGCGAAGGCAGAAGAGAGCCGTGGCCGTGAGCAACAGCGACAGAAACGCTGATGTGAGCCACCGCGGAGCCAGGAGCAGCACGCAGGCCAGGCCGTTGGAGAGCCTGCCGTCGAAATACCATCCGCGCCACACATCGCTCAGGCTTCCCTGCAAAGAGGCTCCGCCGTCGGGGGTGGAGGCTTTCATAATGAGGGAGAACATGGCATCGTCGCCCACCAGCGGCACCGTGAAGTAAAGGATGAAATACTCCACCGTGACCACTGCCACAAAAGCAATGACCATCAGCCGTTTAGCTGCCTCAGAGGCGAAAAATGAGCGCGTGGGGGTCATTTGGGCGAGAGGGTGACAAGGGGGATAAGCATCTCCTCCATCGACACACCGCCGTGCTGGAATGTGTCGGTGTAGTATTGCACGTAATGGTTGTAATTATTGGGGTAGGCAAAGAAATCCTCGCCCTGGGCAAAGATGTATGCGCTGGAGAGGTTGGGAGCGGGCAGCCCGACTTGCTGCGGGCGCTTCACTTCAAAGACTTCCTTGGCGTTGTAGCCTAAATTGCGACCGATCTTGTAGCGCAGGTTGCTGTTAGTGTTTTTCTCGCCGACTACTTTTACGGCGCGGTCCACGCGGATGGTGCCATGGTCGGTGGTGAGCACGATTTTAAACCCGCGCTCGCCTATGGTGCGCAACAGCTCGAGGATGGAGTTGTGGCGAAACCACGACAGGGTAAGCGACCGGTAGGCGGCATCGCTCGAGGCCAGTTCGCGTATCATTTTCGACTCTGTGCGGGCGTGGGATAGCATGTCTATAAAGTTGACCACCAGGACGTTGAGGTCGTAGCTCTCCAGGCGGCGGAAATCGCGCAGGAGCTGCGTGGTGGTGGCGGAATCGTTGATTTTGGTGTAGAGGAAGGTGTACTTTTTGCGGTAGCGGTCGAGCTGGGCCTGCACCATAGGGCTCTCGTTGAGGTTTTTGCCCTCCTCCGAGTCCTCGTCGACCCACATTTCCGGGTGCATCTTCTCGATCTGAGCGGGCATCAGGCCGGAGAAGATGGAGTTACGGGCATATTGGGTGGCCGTGGGCAGGATGCTGCAGTAGAGCTCCTCTTCAAAGCTGAAAACGTCTGAGAGCAAGGGTTTTATCGCTCTCCACTGGTCGAGACGGAAATTGTCGATAACGATAAAAAACACCTTGTCGCCCTTGTCGAGCAAGGGCAGCACGCGGCGTGAGAACACACGTGGCGACATCAGAGGCGCACCCTCCTCGGGGCCCATCGGCGAGAGCCAGCGCTCATAGTTGCGGCGGATGAATTTGGCAAACTCGCTGTTGGCCTCGCGGTGCTGCATGCGCAGCATCTCGACCATGGAGGTGTCGGTGGATGATAGCTCCATTTCCCAATAGACGAGCTTGGAATAAAGGGCGTACCAGTCGGAGATCTCGGCTGATGAATTGATCAGGGAGGAGATGTTGGCGAATTCCTGTCGGTAGTCAGTGGTGGCGCGTTGGCTCACCAGCGAATCGCCATGCAGGATCTTTTTGATGGCGATGAGGATCTGGTTGGGGTTGACGGGCTTGATCAGATAGTCGGCAATCTTATTGCCCACGGCCTGGTCCATGATATTCTCCTCCTCGCTTTTGGTGATCATGATCACGGGGAGCTCGGGATGGGTCTGCTTGATGCGGGCCAGGGTCTCCAGGCCGGTGATGCCGGGCATGTTCTCGTCGAGGATCACCAGGTCGAAGGGCGAAGTCTTCACCATCTCCAAGGCATCGGCCCCCGAGGTGGCGGTGAACATATTATACCCCTTCCCGCGCAGAAACATCAGGTGAGGCTTCAGCAGGTCGATTTCGTCGTCGGCCCAGAGTATGTTATATTTATCGTTTGACATCTTTTATAGTTAGGAGTTTTTTGTAAGGACGCACCATGGTGCGTCCGTTCCTTTCAGAGAGATTGAAGAGTTTGTTGTAGGGTCGCCACAAGTGGCGACCGCCAGCGATGTGCAAAGATAGTAATAAATGTTGACATTCGCCCCCTCCGCGCCTCAAAAAAATGCAATGGCCACGCCCCGGGAGTGGGTCGCAGCCATTGTATAGAGGGGTGCGGGACGGGTCCTTAGCGCATTACCTTCTCCACGTTTGTGCCTTGGCGCAGGATGTAGATGCCTCGGGGCGCCCCGGCGGGGAGGGCATCTGCCTTGAAGGTGCCGAGGCGGCGTCCGGCGATGTCGTAGACCTCGCAAGGCTCTGCGGGATTGATGGTGTCGGCGCCTACGGCCTCGATTCCGGTGGTGTATTCCATCAGCTCGGGATAGATGTGCACCTGGGCGGCCGAAGGCATCTCCAGGGTGAGGGTTTTGCCTTCATGAGTGGTCGTTTCGGTGTTTTCTCCATCTGTAGTGACCACTTTCCATCTCTTCACGGTCAGGGGGTCGGTTTCGTCGCCCTCGGAGTCGATGGTCAGGGTGCGTCCGGCGAAGTATTTGCCGTTGAATTCCTCAGCCTTGAGGGGAATGCCGTTCACGACCAGAGTGCGACCCGCGATGCCGCTCTCTTGAGTGCGCTTTCTGATCTTGTCGATGGCAGGGTCGGAGGCATCATCGTCGCCCTCTGCGGGGTCCGGAGTCTCGGGATCGGGGTCTTGGGGAATCTCAGGATCAGGGTTTTCGGGAGTTTCCACCTCAGCCATTACACCCTTGCCGATGGTCATGGCCACAGGCTCGCCGAGGGAGAAATATTCGCTCATGTGATTATAAAAATACGGCACGCGACCCTTGTTCCATTCACGGATGAAGGAAGTCTCGGCGCTGAAGTCGGTCTTCCATGGGATATGGATCTTATTATGGAACGCCCATTCATACCTGATTTCATCGTATCTGTTGTCAAGAAGAGAAATCACAGCATCAGCCGAAAAGAAATCACCCATATAGACGGCTGCACGTTCGATAAACATTTCTTTGAATTCCGGCACGGCAATGAGCCGGCGGAAGAGGGCCGTACCATCCTCGGAATTGCCCCAGCTGAAATCAGAGGGATAGGTGGGATCTGTGATCCAAGTGATGGTGGGAAAGTCGCAAGGATTTACGGGGAGGCCCATGCCGAAATCTGTGTCCTTGACAATCCAGCGCCAACGTCCACCCTCGGCGGTGGGGCGCCACATCACCACGTTGTTGCCGGGGAAGTCCTTATTGTCGAAAAAGATGTTGGTGAGCATGTAATCGCAAAATTCGCTGACATCCATCAACGCCTCATATTCTGCAAAAGTATGGCCATCTTCGTTATAGAATTTCTTGAACGCATTGAAGTTGTCGATAGAGCCTTCTTCCACTAATTTCCAGTTTTCAATCACGTCTACATCCTCAAGACCATCGTAAAATGCAAAGATATGATCCTCATCGCTGCGGGGACGGATGTTGGTAATGCCCTGGTAAACGCCGTTGATGTAGATGATCACCGGACGCGAGGGCTGCCAGTCGACATCTGTATTCATGCCGATGCTCTGCTGAATGACCTCGTCGCGCATATATGTGCGGTAGAAGTCGTTGCCTGCACTTCGGGCCTCAAATGATTTGAAGACGCTGATGCCGGGAGTCTGGTCGGGGAAGAACTCGCAGGTGAAACGCTTCTCGCCGAAGCGCTTGTTGGCGTAGAAGGCCATTGATCGTAGGGGATTGTCGCGAGTGGCACCGCCCTTGACCTTGGTCTCGCACAGCTGGCTGATAGCAGCCGACACATCTGTACCCTCGAAATATTCAAGGTTGATAGGACGACGCCAGTTGTACTTGTAGTTGGGCTGTGAGGCATTGTAAGTGCCCTTGACGAGGATACCGGTGAGATCGTCATAGAAGTAGCTTTGGTCTGAAATGATCGAAAGCACCGGGAGGGTGACCTCGCGCCCGTGGAAGATGTAGGAATGGGTCAGGGAGCGGGGCGAGAGGTATCCCCCGCAGAAGAGCTTGGCGCGCACCAGGGTGGTCTTGTCGATGTCGATGGGCTCTTCGTAAAGAGTGCTCTCTTCTGTGGGCTCGGAGCCGTCGAGGGTGTAGCGTATCACGGTGCCCTCGGGGGTCTTGGCAGGCAGGGAAAGCTCAAGGGTACAAGCCTCTTCGCTCACGCGGCCGGGCACGCTGAAAACGGGCAGGCCGAGGATATCCTTCAGCAGGGTGCCGCAGTTGGCAGCCCCGGGGGTGGGCACGGCTTGGTAGCCCCATTTGTCGGCGGCGTCGCTCTGGCGACCGTAAGCGATGTTGGGCGCGGGCATTTTCTTCAGACCTTCGATATGGTCAACGAGCTCGCCGTTTTGGTAGAGATACACGGCGCAACCCTTTCCCGACTCCAAGCGGAAATTGGTGTGAAGGCCGTAACCAACCTTGTCGCAGTAGACCAGGACATACTCTCCGGGAGCCACTTCGAGGTTACCTTTGAGAGCGAAAGCCTTTGCGGGATTATCCTCATCGAGGATTGAGAAATCAGAGATTGCCACAGTCTCAGAGCCGGCATTGTAGAGCTCGACCCATGAATCGGGGAAATCGTTGAGGTCGTCCATGATGCAATCGATGTTCGACTGCATGATCTCATTGATCACGAGCGACTGCGCGTAGGAGGTTTCTACCCCCCCCCATTGTAAGTGCCTGAATAACAAGCAAGTAAGCAAAACGTTTAATCATTGGTATAATATAATGTGTGTATTTTTAAGCAGCAAAGTTACAAAAATTCCTCCAAACAGCCAAATCCATAATTGTTACGTAAATTTTAGCGCTTTATGCTGCATCTCTTTGGGAAAAGTTTGGGGAAAATTTGGACGGATGGAAAATTCGTTTTATATTTGCGACGATAGACCTAAACGTTCGACAAATAAGATCTACTTAAGTATTTCCCCGATTATAAGTATGTAAAATATCGAGTTAGAAGTGGCGATTATTCTTCAATTAATAAAATCCGCGGACTTCTAAAACACTGAAATTCCTAAAATCTGTAACTCAATAAGTACGCATGAAAAGACTTCTTTATATTGTATTTTACATATTCTTCTTTTCATCTCTTTCTTGTATTCTTTGTCAATGCAAATCTGATAAACTGTGGCTATCCCATATTGAAATTTCAAATAGTACCACTAAAAAGATGTGCAAAATTGAAAATAAATTCTTAAACAGGTACCAGAATGCATTTTTATATCTTAGTTCCAAAATAAGTGGATATGTGTGGACTTACATATCTCAAGCAACGGACACAAACATTCTTAAAGTTGCTTATATTAGTAATGGAAAAGTTGCTCGGACTTACAACTTTCCGTATCGAAAGTCAATAAGTTGGATTCAGGATTATAAAAAACGAGACTCTGCCGCTCTCATCTTGGAAAGCGAGTTAGATCCAAATGAATTCAGATTTTCTATTTTAGAAGAAAAGAAAAAAGCCCAATATCAGATCGATATGAGTCCTTATCATATAATGAACCTTGGAGATAGTATTGAGACCCTTGTATCCTGGTATTATGCCTACAGAGGCGAAGACAAGCCTTTATTTAATGAAAAATTAGCTGATTGTGATACATGTAGCATTATGCTTCCGACTGGATCTTTCTTTTCAAATCTGAGTGCTGATATGCGAGACTATTTCTTTAAGTCCGTTTTTTCTCAATAACTATCCTAATTTGAAACTATCTTGCAATTCATGTAAAATGTTCATATATTTGTGCGCAAAAACCAAGCCATGGGTAAAGTGAAGTCTTGTTTTCGAATTGTTTTTTATGTTTTTATATCCTTGTTCTTGATTTGCTATTTTATAACGGCATTTGACAAGGGATATGAGGATTTGGGGGGTGGATACCAATATCATGAGGACGGATGTGGTGCTATTTTTGGCGAACAGGTTGATATACTTCCGACTGTAGTAAATTATGAATATGATAAACATTTTATTATTATTCACCAAAACTTTTTTGGAAACAAATATTATGGCTTTGGTGAAGTAAAACATGATTTCAATTATTCTTCTTATGACGAGGATAATTATTGGATAATGGATAAAAAAGAAGATAAATATTATGGTCCACTTAATTTAGATAACTTTAATATCAAGTGCGATTCGTTGGGTGTAAAATTAAAATTTGACCCCAAGAAAGATCGCAAAAGAAATAATTGAAAGGAATAATTATCCTCTGCTTACAAATGCGTGGCTTCGACCGATTTAAAATATATTTTGAAAAAAGTTTGGAAAAAATTGGAAGAATAGAAAATTCGTTTTATATTTGCGACGAAAGACCTAAACCATGAGGAAGTTCTTGCGAAATATCCGCATGGCCGGAGCATCGGCCTCTCATCGCTTCATCTACTCCAAGGCCGGGCGCACGTTGGCCGAACATAGCGCCCCGATGGCTGATAATGAGTGGATGGTATATTTCTACGACAAGCACGGCCGTGGTGTCTATACCGCCAAGACCGGCTCTTCTGAAGCGCAGGTGCGCAGCTGGGCCAAGTTCTTCTCTTTCTCATCCTACAGCGGAGCATCAGAGCATGGCGGCTACACCCTTTCGGCCTCCGGCGCCCTTAATACCCTCGTGCCCTTCTGCGCCACTTATTACGACGACTATTCGTTCCTCTCCCTCCCCGGGGCGGCCTCACTGCCCCGTATCTCGACCTCGCGCCCCGGCCTGCAGACCGGCTCGGCCGACTTCGCCACCGGCACCACGCTTTTCTCCGCCCTGGAGTATGACTCGTGGGGGCGTGTGATCAAATCTCATGTGCAAACCCTTAAAGGACTGCTTTCCTCTGCTTATACCCTTGACCGGGCCGGAAACACCCTTTCGGCAACATCATCGCTCTGCATGCCCGGCAATGTCACGCACACCCGCACTCAGACCTTCACTTACGATCAGGCCGGGCGGCCTCTGTCGTGGTGTGTCAGTCTCAATGGCCGGGAGGCCGGAGCGTCTGTCACTTACGGCAACTACGGTCTGGTGGCCACAGAGAAATACCTGAACGAAGTGGAGAGGAAGTATCAGTACGACTGCCACGGATGGGTAAAGGAGATAACCACAACGATTCCTGCATTCAGGAGAGTTGACCCCGGGCTTCCTGTTCTTCCTGTTCTTCCTGACCTCCCGGTCGCGCCCACGTTTTATTCGCAAGTGCTTGACTCGCCACAAGGCGATAAAGGAGAGACCGGGGCTGTAAAAATCCCGACCGGCACAGATTACACCGAAACAATCCTCTATGCCGATGGCTCCACTCCGCGCTACGATGGCACAGCCTCGGCCCATGTCTCCACCCTCGGTGGACGCTATGACTACACCTTTGACGTCCACGACCGCCTTATTGGGGCTGCCTATACCCCCGGGGCGGATGCCAACGTCGGGGAGGACTTCTCCACACAGTACACCTACAACAGCGTTGGTGCACCCCTCTCTGTGACGCGTTACGGAGTCACCAATCTCCTGAAAGGCCCGTCGGGCCTGACAGCCGAATGCTACGGTCTGCTTGACAAGTTGACGTATTATTGGGACGGCATGCAGCTCTCCTCCATAGAGCCAAACCCGAAGAATGAATACGGCTCTGATTTCGTGGGGCGCACCGGCTGGCCCTTGAGTCCGAGCGGTATGGCCGGAGGATTTGGCTGGAACAATGCCGGACTGCTCACCTCCGACACCTCGCGCGATATCCAAGACATTACATACAACCACGCCGGACAGCCCGAGAAAATCAGCCTTAATCGCGGATTTGCCATTTCATATACTTACGACTCTTCAGGAAAGAAATGCACCGAAACTACAACTGTTCAGGGGCAGGGATCAATCAAAAGAATCCTTAATCGGAAGACTTACTGCGAAGACTTCATCTTCGAGGGCGACTCCCTGGTGATGGTCAACTTCGCAGGCGGCTATTTCGACGGCCAGGGCCGGGCACATTACCGCCATAAAGACTGGCAGGGATCGGTTACCATGGTAACCGACGCCACCTCCAAGCTCGTGCAGCACACCGGCTATTATCCATATGGAGAGCCCTGGCGCGAACCCTCAGGCCAGCCCTATCTCTTCGGCGAAAAAGAACGCTTGCGCGAAGGCGGCCTCAACGCCTACGACTTCGTAGCCCGCCGCCTCAACTCTGCCGCCCTCTTCTGGGACACCCCCGACCCCCTGGCCTTCGACACCCCCATGTACAACCCCTACATCTACTGCGCCGGTAACCCCATAAAATTCATCGACCCCAGCGGATGCGCGGCTATTGTGTATAAGGGAA
>CAZNRK010000047.1:0-15372 GCA_964575435.1 uncultured Bacteroides sp. | reverse complement strand
TGAAAAACTACGGATTACGCGGATTTTACGGATTATCAAGTGTAGGGTCGCCACTTGTGGCGACTAACCTCAAAAAATCCAATCTACCGGCCATCCATCGCCGCAATAATCCAATCTCCCGGTCATCCGTCGCCACAAGTGGCGACCCTACTTTACGGGAGCCCGGGCATGGGTCACCGGGGCGGGGAGTGGGGTGAAAACCTCCCGATTAATTTAATAATATGAAAACTATGAAAAAACTTAATTTGAAAGCTATTCTGAAAGAGAATGAGCGCCGAAAGGCGCGGAATAAGGGCGATTACGACCCTATGACGGGCCTTGGGGCCTATGGCGAACGACGCCGTGTGGAGACGCCCGTGCCGGATCTGCCGGTGGCTTACGCTCCGACTTCGATGCTGGCCGATGAGGCCTACGACCGGGCTCTGACGGCTCAAAGCTGGCTGCACCTGCGTTGCAGACATGATTTTGAATTCTGGGCGGTGCGCTGCGCGCGCATCTACGACAAGACCTCCCGGGCGGTGGTCCCTTTCCGGCTGAACAAGGCCCAGAGGCGTGTGCTCAGGGTGCTCGAGGGTCAACGTCGCAGCGGAAAGCCCCTGCGGCTGATAGTGCTGAAGGCCAGGCAGTGGGGCTGCTCGACGCTCATACAATTATACATGGCTTGGATTCAGCTTTGCCATCGACGCAACTGGAATTCGCTGATCTGCGCCCACGTCAAGGACTCTGCGGCCAACATCCGCGGCATGTACTCCCTGATGCTTGACGGATACCCCGAGGAGATGCATCCCGAAGACACGGACACGGGCAAGGCCGTGAGGCCGGAGTTTCGCCCCTACGAGCGCAGCCAGAACGTCAGAGAGATAGCGGGGCGTGGCTGCCGCGTCACCCTCGCCTCGGCTGAGAATCAGGACTCGATGCGCGGAGCCGACATCGCGATGGCCCACCTCTCGGAGGTGGCATTCTGGCCGGCCACGCTTAAAAGGTCGCCCGAATCGTTTGTGCAGGCCATCTGCGGAGCGGTGACCATGGAGCCTTACACCCTGGTGGTGATGGAATCCACGGCCAACGGCGTGGGAAATTTCTTCCACACAGAGTGGTTGCGCTGTGTGGCCGGAAAGGGCGACAAGGTGGCAATCTTCGTACCCTGGTACGAGATCGAGATCTACACCCAGCCCGTGGCCGACCCCGCAGCGCTCTGGCGCAGCCTCGACAGCTATGAGCTAAACCTCTGGCACTCTGGACTTACCCTGGAACAGATAGCCTGGTACCACAACAAGCGCCTGGGCTATAGCTCCCACACCTTGATGCAGGCTGAATTTCCCACCGACGCCATCGAGGCCTTTGCCAACACCGGGCATAACGTCTTTTCCAGCCAGGCTGTGGAGCGCCTGCGCCGGGGGTGCATGGAGCCGATATTTGAGGGCGAAATCGATGACTCCGGTCAGCCGCGGCCGGGCGGAGCCTCGAAAGTCTACTGCGAATGGAAGGAGCCTGAGCCGGGGAAGAAATACGTGGTGGCGATGGATGTGGGCGGACGCTCGAGCGCGGCCGACTATTCGGTGATTGCCGTGGTGAAGTGCGGGGAGAAGCCCGAGGTGGCGGCACAGTGGCGCGGACATATCGACCACGACCTGCTGGTGCGTCGCGCCATCGCTATCGCCCGGCGCTACAACGAGGCTCTGCTGGTGGTGGAGAGCAATACGCTGGAGACAGAGTCGTACGACAGCAGCGACCCCTCGGCGTTTGTCCTTGAGCGTGCGGCCAAGGAATATCCTAACCTCTACTTTCGTCCCGGAGCCGGGGGAGGGGTGCCGCGTCCGGGATTTCACACCAACCGCGCCACCAAGTCGATAATCATCGCCGGATTGATCGAGGCCGTGCGCGAAGGGGCCTACATCGAGCGCGACCGCCTGGCCTGCGACGAACTCTCCACCTATCGCCTTGAGCCCGGAGGGGGCTACGGGGCCGCCACCGGCTACCACGACGACATCCTCATCACCCGCGCCATCGCCTTGCACGTGATCAATCAATCTCCCCCACCCGACCCCGAGGGCGCCCGCCCCATAATGTCCTCATGGTAGGCACTATCCTATCAACAGGAGTACAGGAGTACAGGATTTTGTGGAAATTTTTCAACAGGAGAACAGGAGTACAGGTTTTTGTGGGGATTTTTCAACAGGAGAACAGGAGTACAGGGTTTTGTGGAAATTTTTCAACAGGAGTACAGGAGTACAGAATTGTTGAGAATTTTAACCACGATCAGCACCGCTCCGCGGCACCCATTGACACGCCTATTGAGTGTAGGGTCGCCACTTGTGGCGACCAACCGCAATAATCCAATCTCCCGGTCCTCCGTCGCCACAAGTGGCGACCCTACACTCCGGGAGCTTGGGCATGGGTCACCGGGGCGAGGAATTGAGATTAAAAACTACGGATTACGCGGATTTTACGGATTGCAATGTAGGGACACAGTTGGATATGTCGGGGTTTTGTCGCGCGCGGGCCGCACGCGACCTCCCAGTCACCTCCCAGTCACCTCCCGGTCACCTCCCGGTCACTTCCCGGTCACCTCCCGGTCACTTCCCAGTTATGGGGGGGTTATTTGTGGTGGGATTTGGCGGTGATGAAGAGGGCCAGGGCGATAAGGACGATGCCGATGCCGAGCTTGAGGAGGTCGTTGACGTTGCCGTACTCTACCTCGATTGAGTGCTTGAAGAAGGTGACGATAAGGACCATGAGGATGACCTTGCCCAGAGAGGATTTGAGGTCGTCGACGTTGCTGATGTGCATCCACGATGGCCGGCCGTCGACTTTCTGGAGCACGGGGTCGATCTTGGCGATAAAGAGCTCGTAGATGCCCATGCCGAAGATCACCAGCACCATGGCGAAGAGGAAGACGTCGATTGATGAGACAAAGAGCTCCAGGACGTGCTCGTAATGCGGCGAGGTGATGTTTTCAAAAAAGAGCTTCATGGCCGAGATCACGATAAATGTGCCTTTGATGAAGAGGGCCACCGCCGAGATCAGCGAGCCGAAGACGGCGAAGAGGGTGAGGAAGCGGGTGAAGAAGAGTCCGCGTTCGAAATATTTGGCGATGGGGCCTTTGTAGTTGAGAATGGCGGGGAAATTGATCGAGCGTTTGCGGAGCTCTTCGAGCACGGCCTTGTCGTAGGCATCGAGCTTGGCGTTGTTTTGGATTTTGGCTCTGAGCCACTTAGCTTCCGCATCGTCGATTTCGCCGGGCGAGTCTTCGTCTTCCAGGAGGATGGCGCAGATGGTGTCGACAAAGAGGTCTTTGAATTGCGGGGCCACCTTGGCCTTGTTCATGGTGTCTTTGAGCGAGTAGATGAAGTCGCCCACCTCGGTTGTCATTTCTTCTTCGAAAATGGCCTCGCGCAGGCGAGCCACATCTTCGGCGCTGAGCTGGCCGTCGGCGATGAGTTGCTTTTTAAGGGCGTTGAGATTATCCATATGAGATTGACTTTTAATGCTTTATGGGAAGATTAGAGCGACCAGAAGAGCTTGTCGCGCAGGGCGGTAAAGAATTCGTGGCCACGACGGCGCACCAGATGCACGGCAAAGGGGGCGGCGGCCATCTCCACGGTGGTGCCGGCGGGCAGCGATACGTAGCGGCCATCGAGAGCCAGGCGGAAACTTCGGGAGCGGCCTTCGACCTTGACCCGGACAGGCTTATGGTCGCCCACGACCAGGGGGCGCATGCCCAGGGCGTGGGCGGCCACGGGGGCGATGACCCAGACCGGGGCTGTGGGCTCGAGGATGGGTCCGCCGACCGAGAGATTGTAGGCCGTAGAGCCCGTGGGGGTGGAGACAACGAGGCCGTCGGCGCGGAAAGTGGCGAGCATCTCGCTGTCAATGCAGATTTCCGCCTCGATCATTGAGGCTGATTCGTCTTTGCTGAAGGCCACCTCGTTGAGGGCATAGGGCCAGGTGCTGATCTTCGGGCTGAGCACCTGGAGCAGGGAGCGACGCTGGGTGGTGAAATTGCCGGCGAGGATCTCGCGGGCCACTTCCGGGAGCTCGGAGATGGAGGCGGCGGCGAGGAAGCCCAGATGGCCGGTGTTGATGCCGAGGATGGGTATCTCCTTGGCTCCGACCCACATAGCGGTGCGGAGGATGGCGCCGTCGCCGCCAAAGCTGAGGGCGAGGTCGGCGTTGAAGTCTTCGCCGGCATCGACGACGCGGGCGACACAGCCGAGCATCACGGCGATCTCCTTGACCAGGGAGCGGTAGAGCTTGGCGTGCATGATGATTTCGGCGCCACCACGGTGGAGGAGCTGGAAGAATTGGCCCAAATCACGGGCGTATTGGTATTGACGGCTGTTGCCGTAGACGGCGACCTTCATTTTAGTTAGGAGTGAGGAGTTAGGAGTGAGGAGTTGACCGGGAGGTCGCGTGCGGCCCGCGCGCGACATTATACGGCGTGGTAAAAAAACTACGGATTAAGGGGGACTGGGAGGTCGCGTGCGGCCCGCGCGCGACATTATACGGCGTGGTAAAAAAACTACGGATTAAGGGGGACTGGGAGGTCGCGTGCGGCTCGCGCGCGACATTATACGGTGTGGTAAAAAACAACGGATTAAACGGATTTTACGGATTTTGTTTTGTTGGGATTTTTTTCAACAGGAGTACAGGAGTACAAGGGTTTTGTTGGGATTTTTTCAACAGGAGTACAGGAATACAAGGTTTTATTGGGGTTATTTATCAACAGGAGTACAGGAGAATGGTTACATTTCGAGGTAGCGGAGGATTTCGGCTGCGCGCAGGCGCAGGCGCTCGTTGTCGGCGTCGGAGGCTACGGTGGTGTCGATGACTTCGTAGCCATAACGGGCCAGGGAGCGGCAGATGCTGTCGGTGTTGCGACGATTGACGCGGACATCGACAATGGTGGCGGCCTCGCCGTCTTCGTAGCCGAGGGAGGTGACGTTAAGGTTCATCACCTGAGCGTCGCAGTCCTCGATGGCGCGGGTGATGATCGAGGCGCTGTATTGTCCGTGGGGACATTCCACCAAAAGCCGGCTTTCGTCGGGCAAAGGAGGAAAAAGACGGGCAAAATCGATGCTGTGAGCATCTTTTGGCAATAAATCTTTCGTCATAAGAAAAATTGTGAGTACATTTGCATTAAATTTCTGTACAAAATTACGAAGATAAATCCAAACTGCAAAATTAACCGATAAAATAGTGATATGACACAACTGAGTGTAAACATAAACAAGGTGGCCACTCTGCGAAACGCGCGAGGGGAGAATGTGCCTGATGTGCAGCAATTTGCAATAGATTGCGAGCATTTCGGAGCCGACGGCATCACCGTGCACCCCCGCCCCGACGAGCGCCATATCCGCCACTCCGACGTCTTGCTGCTGCGGCCGCTGGTGAAGTCGGAATTCAATATCGAGGGCTATCCCTCGGACGACTTCATGAAGCTGGTGCTGGCTGTGCGGCCCGAGCAGGTGACTCTGGTGCCTGACAGCCCCGAGGCGTTGACCTCGAGTGCGGGCTGGGATGTGGAGGCGAATTTTGACTTTCTCTACGGGGTGGTCGACCGCCTGAAGGAGGCCGGGATCCGGACCTCGATATTCGTAAGTCCTGAAGAGGGGGCCATCCGGGCCGCAGCGCGCACCGGGGCCGACCGCGTGGAGCTCTACACCAAGCCTTATGCCGACCTCTTCCCCACCTCGCCCGATGCCGCCGTGGCGCCCTACGTGGCTGCCAGCGATGTGGCCCACAGGTGCGGCTTAGGGGTGAATGCCGGTCACGACCTCAATCTGGACAATCTGCAATTTTTCCACAGCGCGGTGCCTTACCTCAACGAGGTGTCGATCGGTCATGCCCTGATAGCCGACGCCCTCTACTTAGGCTTGCAAGAGACCATCAAACGCTACAAAGCGGCCCTGAAATAATCCCCCCTCAACCTCAACAAAATGGAAAAAGAAATCTCAATATGGCAGCTGTGCCTTGATGGCGGCTGGATCATGATCGTGCTGGCGGTGCTGGCAGTGATTTCAATCTATATCCTCATCGAGCGCGCCATAGTGGTCTACAAGGCCGGGCGCACCGACGAGAGCTTCATGAAGCGCATCCGCGACTATGTGGCCTCGGGCGAGGAGGAGAGCGCGATGCGCCTGTGCAAGGCCACCGACACGCCCTACTCGCGTCTGATACTCAAAGGGTTGCAGCGCATGGACCGACCCATGGCCGATGTGCTCGTGGCCATTGAAAACACGGGCAACCTGGAGGTGGCCGCCCTCTCCAAGGGGATGCCGTGGCTGGCCACAACGGCTGCCGGGGCTCCGATGCTCGGCTTTCTGGGCACCGTAATCGGCATGGTGCAGGCCTTCTTTGCCATCCACCAGGCCGGCAACACGGCCTCGATCGGCGACTTTGCCGGAGGCATCTACACGGCGCTGGTGACCACGGTGGCGGGATTGATCGTGGGCATCGTGGCCCTGTTTGCCTACAACTACCTGGTGGCGCAGATCTCCGGGGTGGTGAACATGCTTGAGGCCCGCACGCTGGAATTTATGGACATCCTCTCCTCCAAGGAGAAATAATCCCCCACCCTGCGCTTATGGCTCTGAAACGCAACAACGACATGCTGGCCACGTTTTCGATGGCATCGATGACCGACGTCATCTTCCTGCTGCTGGTATTTTTTATGGTGACCTCTACCTTCGTGTTCCCAACGGCTCTTGACATCAACCTGCCTACGGGCACGGAGCAGACGCCCACGAAGCCCTCGACGATGGTCTTCATTGACTCGCTGGGCAATGTCACGGCGGCCTATGCCGACGGGGAGCGCCTGCCTTTTGACGGGGAGGAGTTGGCTCTGTTTCTGAAGACGTCGCTTGAGCAGGACACGACGCAGACGGCGGTGGCCATCTACGCTGATGCGGCGGTGGCGTACGGCCGCAT
Organism: uncultured Bacteroides sp.; assembly: GCA_964575435.1. Taxonomy (GTDB): domain Bacteria; phylum Bacteroidota; class Bacteroidia; order Bacteroidales; family Muribaculaceae; genus CAG-873. Next base: position 8,442 of record CAZNRK010000047.1, on the reverse strand, counting down.
CGTGGATGTGCTCTCGATCGGGGCGACGCACGGGATAAAAATGGTGCTGGCCACGCGTCCGGGGGCAACAAACCGGACTGAAATGTAGGGACGCACCATGGTGCGTCCGTTCCCAGGCAAATACAATCAAAGAGGAACGGGTTTAAGAACTAAAAACTACGGATTACGCGGATTAAACGAATTTTTAACAGGATTTTTTCAAAAGGAGTACAGGAGAACAAGGTTTTGTTGGGAATTTTTCAACAGGAGTACAGGAGAACAAGGTTTTTCTATATTTAATCATCAGGAGGACTGGATTTTGAGAAGATTTACCACGACATCGCCCCTCCGGGGCTCATTTGGTAGGGGGAGAGGGTCTTTCCCCGCGCTATCGCACGGGGTTAACCACGATAGGCACCGCTCCGCGGCACCCCGGTTAGACCAACTGAGTGTAGGGTCGCCACTTGTGGCGACTGCCACACAACCCTCACAAATCTCAACTTACATCTCCGTCGCCACAAGTGGCGACCCTACTATCGGCCGGGAACGGACGCACCATGGTGCGTCCCTACAAACGCCTCGGAATCAATACAATATATTCTGGGCGGGGCGGCCACGACGTACCTGATAAATTTTAAGATAAATGGCTGAGAAACGTGCTCGAATATATTCTGCGGTGGCGACGGTGCTGATTGTGATGATCGTGCTGGCGTGGATGTCGTGCAGCCACTTGAGCTATAATGCTGCGGTGGCCGAGGCAAGTGAGCGCGGCGAGATATCGCTGGCTGAGGAATTTGTTGAGGTTGAGGATTTTGCACCTTTGGCGCCGGATCTTGGATCTGACGAGGCAGCCACAGCCCAACTGCCTGAGCCATCGGATGCGCAGGCGCAGCCTGCACCGGAGTCGGGCACCGACGTTGATAATTCCGGAACCAAAGGAGAACCCGAGCCCACGCTGACCTCCAAGACCCCCTCGCCCATGCAGGTCAAGGATAAGAAACCCGAGAAGAAACCCGGGCCTGAGGTCGATGCCAAGAAGCAGGAGGAAGAGAAGATACGCCGCCAGGCCAACGACCAGGTGCAGAACGCCTTTGCCGGGGCTCAGGGCAAGCACAACACGCGCAACGGCACAGCCGATGAGGGCAACGCCGGGCGGCCCGAAGGCACAGCCCACCAAGGCAACCTCACCGGCCGCGGCACAGGCAGCGTGGGGGGCGGATGGGCCATACCACGCTATGGGGCGGTGGCCTCTCCGGTGACCGGGAGCGTGAAGATGGTGGTGAAAATCGACCGTGAGGGGCGTGTGACATCGGTCAGCCTCAACGGGGGTGAGGCCCCTGCGGCCACGAACAGGGCTGTGTGCGAGGCGTGCATGCAAGAGGTGCGTTCGCGCCGGTTCACCCGCCCCAACGCTGACGACGCCCCCGAGACTGCAACAGCATATATTACATATAACTTCCATTAAATGCTGCAACAGCATATATAACCTATAATTTCCATTAAATACTGCTACAGTATATATAACCTATAACTCTCATTAAATAAAGTGTTTATCTACATTATTCTTGCCATAATCGTTGCCGCCGGCATCTGGGGCTACGCCCAGGGACTGATCCATCAGATCGGGTCGGTGGTGGGGCTGGTGGCTGCCGTGGTGGTGTGCAGAGTGTTCGGGTCGCGAGTAGCGGACTACGCCTGTGCTGACCTTGCACCCGGGAGCGACGCCACGTTTGTGACCATACTCGCCTACATCGCCCTGGGCCTGGCCACGTACCTGTGCGTGTGGGTGATAGTGCGCATGGCCAAGGGGCTCGTGCGCGGGCTGAAGCTCGGGGTGATCGACAAGGTGGCCGGAGCCGTGTACAAGATGTTGCTCTGGACGGTGGTGATCTCCTTATTATATAATGTGTACGTGTGCGTGGTGCCTTCGGGCGCTCCGAGCGGAGAAGGGACCCATGAGGTGTGGAAAGGGCGGCTGCTGAAGTTTGCCCCCGCGATTTTCGGGTCGGAATCAGCGCGAGAGGTGCTCAACCAGGTGGAGCGCGCGGTAAAGAATGATTAAACAATGACATCAGCTGTATCGTTTTGAGAATATGAGCGACGACAAGAAAGACGATAAGAAAGACAAAAAATCAGACCGCGAGATCATCGACGATGCCGCGCGGGCAGATTATAAGAAATACGGGTTCTCGACCGACATCGCCACCGACATCATCCCGCCGGGGCTGTCGGAGGATGTGATACGCCTGATTTCCGCGAAAAAGGGCGAGCCAGAGTGGCTGCTTGACTTCCGGCTTGACGCCTACCGGCGGTGGCTGAAGATGGAGATGCCCCGATGGGCCCACCTTGACATCCCGGAGATTGATTATCAGGCCATCAGCTATTACGCAGCTCCCGTGCAGAACGCCGACGGGCCGAAAGACCTGAAGGAGGTTGACCCCAAGCTGCTGGAGACCTACAACAAGCTCGGCATCAACCTCGAGGAGCAGAAACAGCTGGCGGGAGTGGCCGTGGACGCGGTGATGGACTCCGTGTCGGTGAAGACGACCCACCGCGAGAAGCTCGCCGAGCTTGGCATCATCTTCTGCTCCTTTTCCGAGGCCGTGAGGGACTATCCGGACCTGGTGCGCAAGTATCTGGGGAAGGTGGTGCCGGCGACCGACAACTTTTTTGCGGCGCTGAATTCGGCAGTGTTTTCCGACGGGTCGTTTGTCTACATCCCCAAGGGGGTGAGGTGCCCGATGGAGCTGTCGACGTATTTCCGCATCAACGCCAAGGGCACAGGGCAGTTTGAGCGCACGCTCATTGTGGCCGACGACGACGCGTACGTGTCATATCTTGAGGGCTGCACGGCGCCCATCCGCGATGAGAACCAGCTCCATGCCGCCATCGTGGAGATAATCGTGGAGGACAGGGCGGAGGTGAAATATTCCACGGTGCAGAACTGGTACGCCGGCGATGCCGAGGGGCGCGGCGGAGTGTACAACTTCGTGACCAAGCGCGGACTGTGTCGCGGTGAGAGCTCCAAGATCTCGTGGACACAGGTCGAGACCGGGTCAGCCATCACGTGGAAGTATCCGGGGTGCATCCTTGCCGGCGACAACTCGGTCGGGGAGTTTTACTCCGTGGCGGTGACCAACAACCGCCAGCAGGCCGACACGGGGTCGAAAATGATACACATCGGGCGAAATACCCGCTCGACGATAGTGTCGAAGGGCATCTCGGCCGGCCACAGCCAGAATTCCTACCGGGGGCTGGTGAAGGTGGCACCTGCGGCCGAGGGGGCGCGCAACTACACGCAGTGCGACTCCCTGCTGCTGAGCCCCACCTGCGGGGCCCACACTTTCCCGTATATCGACATCCACAACGACTCGGCTGTGGTGGAGCACGAGGCCACGACCTCGAAAATCTCTGAGGATCAGATATTTTACTGCAATCAGCGGGGAATATCGACGGAGGAGGCCGTGGGACTTATCGTGAACGGCTACGCCAAGGAGGTGATGAATAAACTGCCGATGGAATTTGCCGTAGAGGCCGGCCGGCTGCTGTCGGTGACGCTTGAAGGCTCGGTAGGGTAAAAACTCAGAGATCATTGAGATAAAAATTAAACAAAGGAACGGACGCACCGTGGTGCGTCGCTACAAAAACTCCAAACTAAAAAGGACCGGACACACCTTGGTGCGTCCCTATATACTTCAGATTATAATATGTCGCTTTTACAAGTTACTGACCTACATGCCGGAATCGACGGCAAAGAAATCCTAAAGGGCATCAACCTCACCGTGGGCGAGGGGGAGGTCCATGCCATAATGGGGCCAAACGGCTCCGGAAAGAGTACGCTGTCGGCAGTGCTGGCCGGCGACCCGCGTTTTACAGTCACTTCCGGCACGGCCACGCTCGGAGGCACGCCACTGCTCGATCTCTCGCCCGAGGACCGGTCGCACGAAGGGTTGTTTCTCTCCTTTCAGTATCCGGTGGAGATCCCCGGGGTGTCGATGGTGAATTTTATGCGTGCGGCAGTCAACGCCAAGCGTAAATACCTGCACGAGGAGCCTCTGACAGCCAGCGAGTTTCTGAAGCTGATGCGTCAGAAACGCGCTATCGTGGAGCTTGACAATAAGTTGGCCTCGCGGTCGGTGAACGAAGGATTTTCCGGGGGCGAGAAAAAGCGCAACGAGATCTTCCAGATGGCAGTGCTTGAGCCTCGGCTGGCTATTCTTGACGAGACCGACTCCGGGCTTGACATCGACGCCCTGCGCATCGTGGCCTCCGGTGTGAACAAGCTCAAAACCGACAAGAACGCCACCATCGTAATCACTCATTATCAGCGACTTCTGGATTATATCAAGCCTGATTTCGTGCACATCCTCTACAAGGGCAGGATCGTGTACTCCGGCGGTCCGGAGCTTGCCCTCACCCTGGAAGAGAGGGGCTATGATTGGATCAAGGAACAAGTGGAAAACGGACAGCTATGAATTCCCTTGATCAATATCTCGACCTCTACGAGAGGCATCGCGCCGAAATCGATGCCCACGCCCCGGAGCTGCTCAACGCCCGGCGCGCGGCTGCCCGCGAGGCGCTGCAAGGGGCGCGCCTGCCCGGCAAGGCCAACACCGAGCACCCCAACATATCGTTAGAGGAGATGTTTGCCCCGGATTTCGGAGTGAATATCACGCGTGTGAACTTTCACAGCGAGGCGGCGGGCAGCTTCAAGTGCGGCGTGCCGAATATTTCGTCGCTGTTGGCGGTGGTCGACGGCGACAGCTTCAGAGCCGGGGCAAACCTGGGGCGGAACCTGCCCGAGGGCGTGAGAGTCAGCTCCTTAGCGCAAGCAGCCGCTGAGCAGCCTGAGCTGGTGGAGCGATACTTAGGGGCGGCCTGTCGGGATTCGGGCTCGGCAGCCGTGGAGCTCAACACGCTGCTGCTGCAGGATGGCGTCTTCATCCACGTGGCCAAGGGCGTGGAGCTTGAGAAGCCCATCCAGGTGATCAACATTTTCTCCTCGCTGCGGCCGATGATGGCCACCCGACGCATCGTGGTGGTGGCAGAAGAGGGGGCGGCGGCCTCGGTGGTGGTGTGCGACCACTCGGCGCGGGGAGATGTGGATTATCTGTCAAATCAAGTGGTGGAGCTGTACCTGGCCCCGCACTCCCGGCTTGGATACTACGAAATGGAAGAATCAAGCGCGCAGACGCGGCGGCTGTCGCAGGTGTTCGCGCTGCAAGGGGCCGAAAGCCGGCTCACGGTCAACAATTCGCTGCTGAGCTCCGGGACGTCGCTGTCGCGATTTACCGTCAGCACCGAGGGCGACCGCACCGAGACCCACCTCGGGGGTCTGGCCATAGCCTCTGATAATCAGCGCATCGGCAACATCACGGATGTGCGCCACCGCCATCTGCACGGGCAGAGCCGGCAGATGTTTAAGTATGTGGCGGCGGACCGGGCCGTGGGGTCGTTTTTCGGCATAATCAACGTGGACGAGGCAGCGCGATTCACCGAAGCGGCGCAGACCAACCGCAACATCCTCTCCTCGCCCGAGGCTAAGATCTTCACGCGTCCGCAACTGGAGATATATTGCGATGATGTGAAGTGCAGCCACGGGGCCACGGTGGGGACGCTGGACCCGACGGCGCTGTTCTATATGCGTTCGCGCGGCATCCCGGAGGCGCAGGCTCGGCTGATGCTGATGCAGGCGTTTATGGCTGATGTGATCGACAGCATCGCCCTGCCGGCGTTGAGCCAGAGGTTGCGGCATCTGGTGGAACGTCGTCTGAGCGGCGAGGGCGTAACCTGCGCCGAGTGCACGCAACAGGAGAACGACTTTTGAGAGTTTTTTCAACAGGAGTACAGGAGAACAAGGTTGAGGTGAAAACACTACGGATTACGCGGATTTTACGGATTTTTTTACTACCGGAGGAGAAGAGAAAATATAAAGGATATTTATGAAGGATATTTCTGAGATACGGGCGGATTTTCCGATACTTGAGCGAAAGGTCTACGGCAAGGATCTGGTGTACCTTGACAATACTGCTACGTCGCAGACGCCAAGGTGCGTGGTGGAGACGATCGAGAGGATGTACTACGCGGCTAAGGCTAATGTGCACCGGGGTGTGCACTTTCTCTCGCAGGAGGCCACGGATGCCGTGGAGGCCACCCGGACCCTTGTGCGCGACTACATAAACGCTTCTTCTGTCGAGGAGATTATCTTCACGCGTGGCACAACCGAGGCCATCAACCTTGTGGCTTCATCGATGGGTCAACTCCTTGACGATGGCGACGAAATAATCCTGACGGTGATGGAGCACCACTCCAACATCGTGCCCTGGCAGCTCCTGGGGCAGCGCAAGCGCATCAGGCTGCGCCCGGTGCCGATCCACCCCGACGGGAGCCTTGACCGCGAGGCTTATTCGTCATTTTTCAACGATCGGACGAGGATGGTGGCTATCTGCCACGTTTCCAACGTGTTAGGGACCGTAAATCCCATTGCCGAACTCATTGCCGAGGCTCACAGCCACGGCGCGGCCGTGCTGGTAGACGGCGCACAGGCCTCGCCTCACCTGCGCATTGACGTGCGGGAGCTTGACGCTGATTTCTATGCCTTCTCCTCGCATAAGATGTACGGACCCACGGGCGTGGGTGTGCTGTATGGCAAGAAGCGGTGGCTGGAACAGATGCCTCCATACCAGGGCGGCGGCGAGATGATCTCGCACGTGAGCTTTGAGGGGAGCACGTGGGCCGACCTGCCCTTCAAGTTTGAGGCCGGGACGCCTGACTATGTCGACATCGCCGCTCTGCACCGGGCTTTGGAATATATCCAGGAGCTTGGCATTGAGGAGATTGAGCGCCACGAGCGCGATCTGCTCGACTACACCACCGAGGGGCTGCGGGCAGCCTTCCCCGACATTGAGATCTACGGCACCACCCCCGGGAAGGCGCCGGTGATTTCATTTAACCTGCCGGGGGTGCACCATTTCGACCTGGGGACGCTGCTTGACAGGCAGGGTGTGGCCATCCGCACCGGGCATCATTGCGCTCAGCCGCTGATGCAGGCATTAGGGATAGAGGGGTGCGCCAGGGCGTCGATGGCGGTGTACAACACCCGGGAGGAATGTGATAAATTTCTGGAGGCGATGCAGCGAGCAGAGGCGATGCTGAGATAGCTTGGGATTAAGCGGGATTTATCCCGATTAATCCCGATTAAACGCGATTAAACGCGATAAAAATTGATAATAATGAAGAGAGCAGAATTTGTGACGAAAACCGGCGTGATTGCCGCCACGGTCGGTTCGGCCGTGGGACTCGGGAATATCTGGCGCTTCCCGTACGAGGCCGGCGTGCACGGCGGAGGGGCGTTCCTGATTATCTATCTGGCTTGTGTGTTTCTGGTGGGAGTGCCGGTGATCGTGTCGGAATTCGCCATCGGGCGAGGCACACACAAAAACGCCAAGGGGGCGTTTGCCGCCGCGGCTCCGGGGTCGTCGTTCCGCTTCGTGCCCTACATGGGGATAGTGGCCTCGATGCTGATTCTGAGCTTCTACAGCGTGGTGGCCGGATGGATTCTGGAATACCTGTACCAGTCGGTGGCCGGAATTTTTACCTCGGGCGATGCCTCGGCCTATGCCGAGAGGTTTTCCGGGTTTATCACCTCGTCGTGGCGGCCAGCGATGTGGGCCGTGATCTTCTTAGGGCTGAATTTCCTGGTGCTGAGGCGAGGGATCGAGAAGGGCATCGAAAGGGTGAGCAATATCCTGATGCCGCTGCTCTTTGTGATCCTTTTGGTGCTGTGCATCAATTCTTTAACACTGCCGGGGGCCCGGGAGGGACTGGCGTTTCTCTTCAAGCCCGACTTTTCGGCCGTGACGCCCTCGGTGGTGATCGGGGCCATGGGTCAGGCGTTTTTCTCGCTGAGCCTGGGATTGACGTGTCTGCTGACGTATGCGTCGTATTTCTCCGACTCTACTCCGCTGGTGCGAAGCGCCACGATCACGGCGGTACTTGACACGCTGGTGGCTATGATGGCCGGTGTGCTGATCTTCCCGGCGGTGTTTACCTACGGGATGGCACCTGAGGCGGGTCCGACGCTGGTGTTTGTGACCCTGCCGGAGATCTTTGCGCAGATGCCGGGGGGACATGTGTGGTCGGTGCTGTTTTTTGTGCTGCTGTTCTTTGCGTCGATTACGTCGACGATATCGATGAGCGAGATTTCGATTTCGTTTTTCATTGAGGAGCATGGGATGTCAAGGCAACGGGCCACGGGACTTAACACGCTGATTTGCATGGTGCTGGGTGTGCTGTGTGCGCTGTCGTTCGGATGTCTGAGCGATTACACGGTCTTCGGGCTGACTCTGTTCAACCTCTTTGACTATGTGTCGAGCAACGTGCTCCTGCCTCTTGGCGGCATGGCCATCGCGCTGTTTGCGGGATGGGTGGTGAGCGACCGGTTTCTGAAGGGTCAGATCGTGG
>CAZNRK010000046.1:0-15408 GCA_964575435.1 uncultured Bacteroides sp. | reverse complement strand
TACATGCTGCCGGCATTAATCCACACTCCACACTTCTTAATCAGTTCCTCCTCAAGCTCCTCCGTAGGCATTCCGATGCACCGGGCATCCACCCATGCAAGATAGGTGCCCTCGAGCTTCATCACGGGCATTTGGGGCAGTTCCTCGGCAAAGCGCCGGCGCAGAAGCAGATAGTTGTCATAAATATAGGGCAACAGAGCTTCGAGCCAGGGGCGACTTTCGTTGTAGGCAGCCATTAGGGCGTAAATGCTGAAGGAATTCACATCACACACCTCGTTGATGTTGATGGCGCGGTCGATTTTGGCTCGCATTTCTTCATCGGGGCACACGATATTGGCAATTTGCAGACCTGCGATGTTGAAGGCCTTCGACGGCGAGATGCACGCCACCCAGTTGGGCTTGGGCGCCACAATTGCGTAAGGCGTGTAGTGATGGGGAGCGAACACCAGCTCACAGTGGATTTCATCAGAGACTACCGTCACTCCATGTCGGTCACATATTTCCGCCATCCGAGCGAGCTCATCGCGGGTCCAGACTCGGCAAGCAGGATTGTGAGGGTTGCAAAGGAGGAAGAGGTGGCACTCCGGGTCGGCTGCACATCGCTCAAACGCTTCGAAATCAATTTTATAGGTATCTTCAACCCTTACGAGCGGACATTCCAGCGCCTCGCAGCCGTTGTTGCGGATGCTTGAGAAGAAGCAGTTATAGACCGGCGTGGAAATCAATACTTTAGACCCCGCGGGACATAGAGCCTTGATTATGGCCGATACAGCGGGCACCACTCCTGAGGTGTAAATCACCTCCGCGCGGTGGATTTCCCATCCGTGGTAGGTTGAGAACCAGTTGCTTATGGCATCGTAATATTCCTGTGGAACGTAGGTGTAACCAAAGACCCCGTTGTCAAGCCGGCGTTGCAGTGCTTCCTGAATAGCCGGGGCCACACGGAAATCCATGTCAGCAACCCAGAGGGGAAGCATGTCGGAAGGAAGTTCAGGACGTGAGTCCCATTTGTAAGACGACGACCCGCGTCGCTCTGTTAACTTGTCAAAATCAAATTGCATAATGATATATTAATTTAGAGAGACGGCCTTTGCGTCGTAGAATATTTAATGTAAAGTTATGGTCGGCTCGTTGAGATTTTAGGGAATTACAAATCCGATGTTTAGACCGTTTATTTCACCCACACTTTTTTACCATTGACCACGTATATTCCTGGAGCGGAGATGCGCTCGAGGCGGCGACCCATCAGGTCGTATATTGAAGTGTGGGCTTGTAGGTCTGCGTCAATGCTCACGTCCTCAATGCCGTTGGGCGCATGGTAAAGCGTCACGGAGGGTATCCGGCCGAAGTAGGCGTAGCGCTGCTCTGCAGTGAAGTTTACGTTACGACCGTGTTCCACTGACACGAGGCGATGGCTGCCGTAGAGGTTGCCGTAATTTCCGCAGAAGATGGCTCCGTCGGTAAGAGTGAAATCCTTGTTTGTGTCCCAATTGGCTGGAATCGTGACAGTTATGGTGCGGGCTGCCTGATTTGAGGCGAACTGATACTGATTGGGCGCCCCTTGCAGTTTCTCGCCCGACGGAGAGGTGAATTCAACCGTAGCGTTCATATTATAAACTGCTGCGAGCTTGTTGGCCGGGTGTTGCACGCCATCGACGCGTACGGCCACCTCATCACCCGGAGCAGGAGACGATCCGGGGCGACTTAGGTTGGAAATTTCGAATGTGCACTTTTTGGCGCGAATCACTTGATACGCGCTTCGTCCCTCAGTATCAGTCATTTGCACGATGTTTCTTCCGGGCGAGAGTGTGATCGTGTAGCTCCCGTCGGTGTTTTTCTTCACACCGTTTTGGCTGAATCCTGAATATGAAACGCTGCCGGAGTCGAGGGTGGGGGAGGAAAGCTGAACGTCGGCAACCCTCTCCGGGAAGAAAGTGTACGTGGCCGGGCCGTCTGAGTAATATAAAACGTCGAGCTCGGCATCCAGCTTAAGATCTGAGAGGCGCTGGCTGTAATAGTCAGCGTTAAGTGTCTCATTTATAAGGGTATTGGGGCTAACCGATGACCCGCCATCGACTGTAACGACTATCACACCTGTATTTTCCGGCTCTATCGCACCAAAAAATGGTCCCCCAATCTGGCCCTCTGGGTAGAGAGCATCGTAAGTGACAAGCAGGATGGCCGTGCCCTTGCCAAGAGCTGTAACGAGGCCGTTTTCGTCGACAGAAATCACGCTCTGCGTAGGCTGTCCGTCGAGGTCAAGAGCCGAGTATCGGAAATCGGGCTCAAAGAAGTAATTGTTTGTTACATTGTCAGTTATCTGCCAGTTGCGCAGGCTCACGATCTGCTTTTTCTCGCCAGTGCGCAGGGGCATCATGCCGCGATAGTCTGCATTAAGAAAGATATCTGCCACGTTATAGCCCGAATTAGCTGTTGGATCTGAAACAACGGTTTTCGGGTCAGGATTCCCCGCAATGAATGACTTTGAAATCTCCTTGGAGGTTGATTCTGAGGGCATTACAAACTTTGCCGCCACTGTTGTGTATTCCTTGCCTGTGGCAGGGTCGGCGTATCTGACGCGATAGTTGTACACTCCCTTTTCGGCGAGGCGATAGGTGAGGGTGGTGGTTCCTCCGGCGTTTGTTTTGGTAAATTCAGGCTCTACCTCAGCAAAAGGCATATAGTGGCGTAACTTTGTGGCTACGATGGCTTTAGCTCCGGTCGGAACAGTAAGCGAATATTCATAACCGAGAGGGAATGAGAGGTTGATGGTGCGGTTGTATGTGACGGGGTCTGAGGCTATTACGTCCATGAATCCTTCAGACGCACGAGTCGCGGAAGGTTTGCCGGTGATGGTGTAGACATCGCTTCTGACGGCCGGAAAAGTCAGGTACCCAAGCTCCTGCGATGTTTCTATGCTTCTCGGCTCGAACTCTGAGGTCTCGAGCGAAATTTCCGCGCTGCAATCCCGCCCCAGGGTCCAGTCAGTGTTTTTTATCTTGACCGAAGGAGTAAATATTGCAATAGTACTCTCAGAGTCCTCAAAATCGAATTTTAAGACTATTGAGCCCAGCCAAACATTATTTTTATTATATGTCTTGAGCTTGTAGTTCTTTCCTGGTACAACGTCCATTTCAAATTCACGACTAATTACTTCAGTGACAGTGGGTTGAGACTGACCTTCGAGAGGTGTTATTTGAAATGAGGTGGCCAGGGAGTTCATTGCAACGGTCACCTTCACCGTGTTGATGGCCGAGGCCATAGCCCATGCCGTCAGCGCCAGGACAAGAATAAAAATTTTTTTCATAGGATAATTTAAGGGGTAGGAGGGCGTAGTTATTTCCTTTCGGTGATCACGCAATTTGCCGGCTGACGGCAGTTTTCGTCGATGATGACTTCTCCGATTTTGTCGGCTGTGATATGTCCGGAAGTTGGATTTTTGATGCTCGTCACTTTCCCTTTGATCGTGGCCTCCACCGTGGAATATTCAAACAGAAGGTTGGCATCCTCGCCGAATGTGCAGTCCTCAAGCACAAGGTTGTCCACATAGCACAGAAGCTGCTCTCCGGTAAGGTGACAGCGCACAAATCGGAGATTTTTGCCATACCAGCCCAGGTATTCGCCGTTGATTTCCGAGTCGTAGACCGTTACGTTCTCAGACTCCCAGAATGCGTCTTTTGAATTGATTACAGCGTTATGAATCTCTACATTGCGGGCGTACTGGAAGCTGTAGTTGCCGTCCTGCCTGTAGTCGCGAATATCAATGTCGTGGCAATGCATGAATGCGTAGTCGCAATTGGCGATCTTCACGTTGCGGAGTTTGATTTCATCACAGTCCCAGAAAAACTGTTCGCCATTGGGAAAGTCGGTGTTCTCAACCTCAATGCCTCGCATACGGCGGAAAAGTTTAGGCGCCTCGCAGGTGCAGTTTTTCATTTTGCCGTTGCGCGAGTACCAGAGACTGGACCGCGCGCTTTCAGCGAAGTGACAGTTAATAATCTCAAAATCAGTCACTTCCCAAAACACGTATTTGCCTTCAAAGGTGCAATTCTCAGCCACGATGTTGCGGCCTTCTTTAATAGAGGATTCGCCAAGGTGAATTGTTACGTTTTCAAGCCGCAGGTCATGCCGGGCGTAAAGCGGACGCTCGCCGCCAAATTCCTTATCTTTTATTACTTCCATTTCAGTTAAATATCTTATATGTCAATAATGTGAATACAATAAAATAACTGATATTCGGGCGCAAAAGTTTACTTCACGGCTTTGAAGCTCATATCCAGACCCTTGACCGAGTGGGTGAGAGCGCCCACAGAGATAAAGTCCACGCCGCATTCGCCGTATGCGCGGAGGTTTTCGAGGGTGATTCCGCCCGACGATTCGATTTCAATGTCAGGAGCCTTTGAGCGGATGAGCTTGACGGCCTCGGCTGTGCGCTCCGGTGTGAAATTATCGAGCATGATCCTGTCCACTCCGGCCTCGATGGCTTGGAGGATTTCTTCGGTGTTGCGCACTTCCTGCTCGATGCGCAGGTTTTTGTGGTTGCGCTTCAGATACTCGCGCACGGCTGCCACAGCCTGCGGGATGCCACCGGCAAAATCAGTGTGGTTGTCCTTGATGAGAATCATATCGAAGAGGCCGATGCGGTGATTCATGCCCCCGCCGGCTGCCACAGCCTCTTTCTCGAGCAAGCGCATGCCGGGTGTGGTTTTACGAGTGTCGAGCACCTTGGTTTTCAAGCCATTAAGCTCTGATTGGTAGCGGTGGGTCGTGGTGGCGATGCCGCTCATGCGCTGCATGATGTTGAGCAGTGTGCGCTCCACTTGGAGCAGCGACCTCACAGAGCCGGTGACCGTAAAAGCCACGTCGCCGGGCTTAACGTGGGCGCCGTCTTCGATCATAACTTTCATCTCAAGGTCCGGGTCGAAGCGCTCGATCACTTTTCGCGCTGCTTCAACACCGCTGAGGATGCCCTCCTCTTTGATGATGAGCTGTTGGGTGCCGTACTTCGAGGCGGGGATGGTGGAGAGGGTGGTGTGGTCGCCATCGCCGATGTCTTCGGCAAATGCGAGGTCTATAAGGCGGTCGATGAGCTGGTCTTTGGTGTTCATATCGTGATTTTTTTGTATCTTTGCAAAGTTACGAGATAATTCTTAAAATTCAAAATGAAAATTTCACTTCTTGCCGTTGGAAAAATCGCTTCTGCGCCCATCCGCGAGCTTGTGGAGGTCTACACCTCCCGACTGACGCATTACATACCATTTGACCACATTTCCCTCCCCGACCTTAGAAACACCAAAACCTTGACTCGCGACCAGCAAAAACAGGCCGAAGGCAAGGCGATTCTCGACAGTCTTCGACCGTCTGACTTTGTGATTTTGCTTGATGAACGCGGCCGACAATTCTCTTCGCGCGAGCTGTCGGAGATGGTGCAGCAAAAAGCCAACTCCCTGGCCGGCAGGATGGTTTTCGTGGTTGGGGGTCCGTATGGATTCTCTCAGGAGGTTTACGCTCGTGCCAACTCCAAACTCTCGCTCTCAAAGATGACCTTCCCTCACGAGATGGCGCGCATGTTGATTGTGGAGCAGCTTTACCGCGCCATGACCATCCTCCGCGGCGAGCCCTATCACCATGATTAGTAAGGAGGTTGGGGGCGGCTTGCCCTCAAAAAAATGTCAGGCTTTGAGCAGGCGGAAAAATTCTTCGCGCAGGGCAGGGGAGTCGGCAAAGCGGCCGTTCCAGTCAAAGGTGGTAGTGGCGGAGAGCTGTTTTTCCACCCCGCGCATTTTCATGCACAGGTGTTGAGCGGTGCAGCTTACGATTACTCCGTCGGTGCTGAGCGTTGATGCCACATGCTCCGCGATTTGAGCTGTAAGGCGCTCCTGCACCTGGAGCTTGCGGGCAAAACTGTTGACCACACGGGCCAGCTTGCTCAGCCCGACCATCTCACCCTTAGGAATATATCCCACACTTACCGTGCCGAAAAATGGCAGAATATGGTGCTCGCACATTGAGTAGAATTCAATGTCTTTTACTACCACCATTTTCGAGCCGGCATATTCAAAGATGGCTTGCCGCATTATGGCAGTAGGGTCTTCGCGATAGCCTTGAGTGATGAAATATAGAGCCTTAGCCGCGCGCTCGGGTGTCTTGCGCAATCCCTCACGATTGGGGTCTTCGCCTATGAGGCGAAGGATTTCGGCATAATGCTCAGCGATGCGAGCGATGGTTTCGTCTTTGTCCGGAATGTTGGATATCATTGGATGATGTTAACGCGTTCGTTGACGATTTTGAGGTCGGAGGCGTAGGCCGGGAAGGCGCTACGGAGCTCACTGAGGGCGTTTTCGGCTTCGGCACGGGTGCGATAATCGCCCACCTGCACGCGCCAGTATGGAGATTCATACTTGAGATAGGCGCGAGTGCCGGGCATGCGCTGCTCCACCGAGCGCTTGCGATATTCAGCATTCGATTTAGCCGTGCGCACGTTATTGTCCGAAAAGATTTGCACGCGGAAGCCTCCCGTTTTCACAATTTTCCCCGATCCGGAGCTTCTGTCGGTGTCCACAGCTATGCGCGACCCATAGCTCACGCGATGGTCCATCGTGCGCGGTTGGGTCACCTTTATGGTGCTTTGGGCCGAGTTGAGGTGAGTCAGAATCGAGGCTGAGTCGGGGGCCACGCCCTCGGGCTCCACAGCCTGCAAGCTCAACCCGAAAAGACCGGTGAAAAGTATGATTGACAGGAATTTCCGCATTTCATTCAGAAAGGATTCCGAAAGCTCCGACATCTGCGCCGGAGCCTCCGGAGTGGTGATAAGTCAAATAAGAAGCAATCAGAATGCCTTCACGATGCCCATGAAGTCGTCGCACTTGAGCGAAGCGCCGCCGATGAGACCGCCGTCCACGTCGGGTTTGGCGAAAAGCTCGGCTGCGTTAGAGGGCTTGCAGCTGCCACCATAGAGAATCGAGGTGTTTTCAGCCACTTCTTTGCCGTATTGGTCAGCGATGACTTTGCGGATGAAGGCGTGCATGTCTTCTGCCTGGTCGGCGGTAGCGGTTTTGCCGGTGCCGATTGCCCACACGGGCTCGTAAGCCAGAACGATGCGGCCAAACTCCTCGGCT
Organism: uncultured Bacteroides sp.; assembly: GCA_964575435.1. Taxonomy (GTDB): domain Bacteria; phylum Bacteroidota; class Bacteroidia; order Bacteroidales; family Muribaculaceae; genus CAG-873. Next base: position 8,290 of record CAZNRK010000046.1, on the reverse strand, counting down.
GTAAGGTTGAAGAGGCCGTCTACGATCTGGGCCTTAACCACTTCGTTGTATGTGCCGTTTTCGCGCTCGGCAAGCACCTCACCGATGCAGAAAATGGGAGTCAGACCATTCTGGAGAGCCAGAGCCACTTTCTCGCGAAGGGTCTCGGCGGTCTCGCCATAGTATTGACGACGCTCCGAGTGGCCAAGAATTACGTATTTAGCAGTTGTAGAGGCCACCATGGCGGCTGAAACCTCACCGGTGTAGGCGCCGGATTTGTGGTCAGCGCAGTTTTCTGCACCGAGGCCGAGGATGTTTTGGTCAATAACATCAGCCACAGGGCAGAGGTGGGTAAAGGGCACGCAGATGATCACGTCGCAATTTGCTTTGAAACCTTTCAGAGCCTCATTAACCTCTTTGGCGAGAGCCACGCCTTCGGGCACGGTGGTGTTCATTTTCCAGTTGCCCGCTACGATATTTTTTCTCATTTTATTTGTGTTGTTTGAAAGTTTGTGCAAAGTTACAGCTAAAATTCGGAATATCAAAATTTTTTGCGTGTAGTGAATCGCAAAGCCCAGATCAAAGCCAGCGCAGCCACGTAAAGCAAGGAAATCAAAAGCAAAGTATTGGATTTCTCAATCGGCGCTACCGTGCCCAAAAGCTCATCGGCAGCCGGCTCATCGCTGCGGAAGGAGTATAGGTTACGCTTCCAGCGGATGGTGTCGGAGCTTACGTAGACAAGGGCAGCATCGCCGCGAGCGAGTTCTTTGATTTGTGTGTCGTCGGCTGTGTAGACGGGATACTGCGCAGCCACATCCCGGGCCCACGCCTCTGCTGCTGCATCATCTGCGCCCACCACGGCCACCATTTTTACGCTTTGCCGTGATGCAACGCGGGCGAAGGCATTTGCTTGGGCGCTGCGCGCCATGTCGTGACGCGTGAGGTCGCTCACGGCCAGAATCAGCAGTGAATCTCCGGAAGCAAGCACCGTATCTGTCACTTCCTCATCGCCGTTGTAAATCGTCAGGGTCTGGGCCTCGTTATCCTCGCTGATCAGCGCACCGCCCACGGGATAAGGGCGGAAATCGATCATCGGCTGCACGAAATATCCGATCATGGCAATCACGGCACAATAGATGAGCGAAGTCACTATCACGGCCCATTGCATCACGGGCAGAAACGGATGCGCCGCCCGGCTATTATATATACTGAGAAAAACGATACCGGCAGTCAGGAAGATATTTTTGATGCAGGTGGCTGTATTGCTGATTATCAGAGCCTCGCCAAAGCAGCCGCAATCGGACACCGGGTCGGCCAGGGCTATGTAGATGGTCAAAGGCAACATAAAGGCCATAATCAGCAGCATGAGCCTGGGCACCAGCCTGCGCATCACACCCAGACAGAGCAGCACGCCACAGGTAAACTCGATGGCTGAAATCATAAATGCTCCCAGCAGCACAATCGAATGGTTGAAGAAATCTACGTGCCAGACAGCCAGATATTCTTGAATCTTATAGACGAACCCCCACAGGTCAATCAATTTTGCAAACCCCGAAAAAATGAACACAGCACCAACCACCATCCGGATTATCCAGATGCCCGGACCTTGGAGCTTGTTTTTGGCAGAAGGAGACATGCGTGCAGGAGTTAAGGCAGAATAAATTGAGTTCGGGTTAAGGCAGGGATTATTGATTTAGGGTTAAGTTAGCGATTATTGCTTTGAAGTTAAGGTAGTGGTTATTGCTTTTCGGTGAGCTTGATGATGCCGAAGACGGCATAGTTGGCCATGTCGAAATAGTTTGCATCAATGCCTTCTGATACGAGGGTGACACCGCAGTGGTCCTCGATTTCTTTCGTGCGCTCGATTTTCATCAGAATCAGATCCACGTATGAGAGTACCCGCATGCCGCGCCAGGCTTCATCATAGTCGTGGTTTTTTGCAATCATGAGTGCGCGAGCCTCACCGATGATCTCATCATAAAGGCGCGTGGCCTCCTCGGGAGTCATGTCCTTGCAGTCGGCAAAGCCTTTGCGCAGCTGAATCACGCCCACGGCGGCGTAGTTGACAATGGCCACAAATTCCGGCAAGATTCCCTCGCCCACAGCCGAGTATTGCTTCTCCTGGAGCGAGCGTATGCGCTTGGCTTTGATGAAAATTTGGTCGGTGACTGCCGCCGGACGCATGATGCGCCATGATGCGCCGTAGTCTTTCAGCTTTGCGGTAAAGACCTCTCGGCACAGAGCCAGGGCTTGGTCAAATTGCGTGTTTGTGTCCATTTCGAGGGAGGAGTTGGGTGTGCCCATTATGCGGCAGATGTCCGGTTAAAGGCACGGTTTTGAAAAATACCCCCGCACCTTGCGAGCAAAATGCGGGGGATAGAGTGAACTTAAATTATCAGTTAATTATTTCAGACGATCCTCAACAGATTTCAGGCCGGCTTCGTCTTGAAGCAGATAATAGGCCTGCTGGAGCACCTTCAGGGGGTCGGTGTAGTCCTCTTTGAGGTTGGCTGCATTCTCCAGGATCTCTACGGATTTGAGCAGGAGGGGTTTCACTTGCTCGTAGTAGATTTTGCTGTATGCGCGGTCGTCTGTGGGAGCGGCATCGTTGATGGCCATGGCCTCGTTGTAGAACATACGGCCGTAGTTGTACTGTGCCTGTGCGTTGTAGGGGTCAAGCTCCACGGCCTTGGCATATGCGCTTTTGGCGTCGCCCTTGATTTCGTCTTGCTCCAGAAGGATACCCTTGATCACGTAGTACTGTGCATTGTCAGGGTTCTTCTCGATAGCCTGGTCAATCAGGGAGAGTGCTTCGTCGTATTTCTTATCGTTGAGTTTGCCGTTGATCACGAAGCCAAGGAAGCTGGAATCCTCAGCGCCATAAAGATCCTGAGCCTCGGTGGCGAGAGCAGTCACCATTTCGTCATTCTTGAGGTTTGTGGCCACGGCGATGGCGTATTCGTAGAGGTTCTTTTTGGTGTAGTTGTGCTTTTTGGCATTGAGGAAGGCCTGAAGGGTGGCCTCGAGCTCATTGTTTTGCCATGCAGCAAGAGCTTGGTTGTACATGATCTCACCCATCACCGTGTCGTTGGGCACTGTGATTTTGCCGGCGTAGAGGGGAGAGTAAGACATGTCGATGAAGGTTTGCCATGCTTTGTAGGCATTGTCATAGTCTTTCAGGTTCCAGAATTCCAGGGCAGCGCCGTTGAAATCGTGATAGTGGCCGGAGACGGTGTTAATGATGTCTTTTGAATACTTGGTTTTGATCTGGCCTTTTTCGTTGGGCACGGAATCCAGAGGCAGAGCCTTCATGAAATATTCGTAGCCGCCCATCAGAGCCTCGCTCATGGTTTTGGTGCCGTTTTCGGGGAGGCGGTTAAGGGCTTTGAGACCGATAAATTCGTCGTACTGGTTGAATCCTGCCTTACCGGGGATGTAGTAGGTGGCGGCATCCTGGGCAGTAGTGGGATCGGAGATGGCGGGAGTGATGATTTTCACCACTTCGGCATACGTTGCTTTCTTTTTCATGGCGCGTTCGGCTTCCTTAACCACGTCGGCCTGAGCCATAGCGCCTACGCCTGTAAGAGCGCAAAGACCAATGATGAGAAATTTTTTCATACCTGATTTTTTGGGTTGTTAGTATTCTGTTTGTTAGGAGTTGATTGGGAGGTCGAGGGCGGCTCGCCCTCGACAATTCCCATGAATGGAATTAGGAGCGATTTTTTAGTGAGGAGTGAGGAGAGAGGAGTTAGGAGTATTTTTGTTTCGATTTAATCTTTTGGTTGATATTCCTGTGGAAACTGATTATTCTTCAGAGTTTTCTGTGCTTTCAGATTCCTCATCGACTTCTTCGATTACATCCTCCTCGATCTCCGTTTCCGAGATTTCGGGGAGCTCTTCGCCGGCTTCGATCTGTGCGGATTCCTCTTCGGGATCAGTGTCCACGCAGCACACTGAGGCAATGTTATCGCCACGCTTATCGAGGTTGATGATGTGCACGCCCTGTGTGGCGCGGCCTGCAATCTTGATGTCGGAGACACGCACGCGGATGGTGATGCCCGACTGGTTGATGATCACCAGGTCGTTGTCGTCGGTTACGCTCTCGAAGGCTACGAGGTGACCGGTGCGGTCGGTGATGTTCATCGTGCGCACACCCTTGCCGCCACGGTTGGTGATGCGATAGCTGTCGAGGTGCGAGCGCTTGCCGTAGCCTTTCTCCGAAAGGGTGAGGATGGTGTGAGATGAGTCGGCCGATAGGGTGACAAGACCCACTATAGCGTCCGCGGGGTCCTCATCGAGGCGCATACCCCTTACGCCGGCCGACACGCGGCCCATTGCGCGGATCTTGCCCTCGTGGAAGCGTATGGCGCGGCCGTTGCGGTTGGCCATCAAGATCTCGGAGTTGCCGTCGGTGAGGTCAACTGCGATGAGCTCGTCGTCTTCGCGGATCACGATCGCCTTTTTGCCCTTAGCCAGCACGCGTGCGTACTCAGCCAGAGATGTCTTCTTGATAAGGCCCTTGCGGGTGGCAAAGACGAGATAGTGCGAGGATGTGAACTCCTTGTCATCAAGCTGTTTGCAGCGGATAAAGGCCTTGACGCTGTCGCCCGGCTCGATGTTGAGCAGGTTTTGCAGAGCGCGGCCCTTGGCGTTGCGTGCGCCTTCGGGGAGCTCGTATACTTTCATTTTGTATACCAGGCCCTTTTCTGTGAAGAAAAGCATGGTGTTGTGCATCGATGCAGTGTAGACATGCTCGATAAAATCGCTGTCGCGCGTGTCGCTGCCTTTGAAGCCAACGCCTCCGCGACGCTGGGCGCGGAATTCGCTCAGCGGAGTGCGCTTGATGTAGCCCATGTGCGAAATGGTGATGATCATGTCATCATCGGCGTAGAAATCCTCGGCGTTGAAGTCGCCTGCGGTGTAGTCGATGTTTGTGAGGCGGTCGTCGCCGTATTTGTCGCGGATTTCCACGAGTTCCTGCTTCATAAGCTTCAGACACTCAGCCGGATCGTTAAGGATGAGCTCTAAGCGTGAAATCTCTTTCAGGAGCTCTTCGTAAGAGGCGCGGAGCTTGTCTTGCTCCAGGCCGGCGAGCTGGCCAAGGCGCATGGCCACGATGGCTGCCGTCTGCTCCGGGGTGAAGCCAAATCGGTCGGAGAGGGGCTGGCGAGCAGCCTCGGCCGATGCCGACGAGCGGATGATAGCTATGACCTCGTCGATGTGGTCGCAGGCCAGAATCAGGCCTTCCAGCAGGTGGGCACGGTCTTGAGCTTTTTTGAGTTCATATTTTGTGCGACGGATCACCACGTCGTGGCGGTGATCGACAAATGCCTCAAGTATCTGCTTGAGGTTGAGAGTGGCCGGACGGCCGTTGACAAGAGCAACGTTGTTGACGGAGAACGACGACTGCAGCTGCGTCATCTTGTAGAGCTTGTTGAGCACAACGTTGCCGTTGGCATCAGCGCGGAGTTTGATCACGATGCGCAGACCCTCGTGCGAGGAGAGGTCTGTGATGTCGGCGATGCCGTCTATTTTCTTATCGTTGACCAGCTCGGCGATGTATTTCACAAGGTCGGATTTCACCACTCCGTAGGGTATCTCAGAGATGATGATACACTCGCGGTTGTCCTCCTGCTCGATTTCCGCCTTTGCACGCACCACCACGCGGCCGCGGCCGGTGAGGTAAGCGTCGCGCACGCCCTGATAGCCATAGATGGTGCCTCCGGTGGGGAAGTCAGGCGCTGAGATGTGGTGCATGAGCTCCTCGATGGTGATGTCGGGGTTGTCCATCAGGGCGATTGAGGCATTCAGGGCCTCGGTGAGGTTGTGGGGAGGCATGTTGGTGGCCATACCCACGGCGATGCCCGTGGTGCCGTTGACCAGAAGGTTGGGGATGCGAGTAGGGAGCACGGTGGGCTCGGTGGTGGAGTTGTCGTAGTTGGGGACAAACTCTACGGTGTCCTTGTCAATATCCATGAGCATGTCCTCGCCGATTTTGGAGAGGCGCACCTCGGTGTATCGCATGGCCGCGGGGCCGTCGCCGTCAATGTTGCCGAAGTTGCCGTGGCCGTCGATCAGGGTGTAGCGCAGCGACCAGTCCTGAGCCATGCGCACGATGGTGCCATAGATCGAGGAGTCGCCGTGAGGGTGGTAGTTACCCATTACCTGGCCCACTGCCTTGGCGGCTTTGCGGTGAGGCTTATCTGAGGTGTTTCCTTCTTCCTGCATGCCATAAAGCACGCGGCGCTGCACGGGCTTCAGGCCGTCGCGCACGTCGGGGAGGGCACGAGACACAATCACCGACATCGAATAGTCGATGTAGGCGCTTTTCATCTCGCTTTCGATATTGATTTTTACTATACGAGAATCGTCAATCATTTGATGAATTTAATGCATTCTGATATTTCTTGCGTTCAAATCCCTGCAGCCGAGCCGCAGCAGGGGCAAACGTTAAAATTAACACACAAAGGTACGATAAATTTTTGAATCTGCAAAATATTTCCTTATTCCGGCTCGCCAGCCTTGAATCTGCAAAATATTTTCCTCACAGAGCCTCGCCGGCTTCGGTCTCGGCAAAAAGCGGGAGCGACATACGGCGAGCCTGCTCGATGCGCTTGTTGCGCCAGCACTTGCGGCACACGGCCACGTAGCGCTCATCGCCGCCGATCTCCACCTGCTCGCCCTCCTCCACAAAGTCGCCGTTAGCGTCGATTCGGGCGTTGATGATGGTTTTACGACCGCAATTGCATGTCGATTTTATCTCATCGATGGTGTCGGCCACCTCAAACAGCCTCCGCGACCCCTCGAAGAGGTGGCTTTGGAAGTCGGTGCGCAAGCCGTAGCAGATTACATTCGAGCCGAAATCATCCACCACGCGGGCAAGCTGGTCAACCTGCTGAGCCGTAAGGAATTGCGACTCATCGATCAAGTACCAGTCCACCACGCCGCCGCGGCTGCGGGCGTGGTCGCGGGCCAATGTATAAAGGTCGGTGTCGTGATATATCCACAGACACGAGCGCTCGATGCCGATGCGCGAGCGGATCACGTTTTCTGCCTCCCGGGTGTCGATCACAGGTTTCATACACACGTAGCTTACCCCGCGCTCCTCGAAATTGTAAGCCGTGGTGAGCAGGATGGCGGTCTTGGCCGACCCCATCGTGCCATATCTGAAGTATAGTTTGCCTTTTCTGAACATGATTGCAAAGTTACGAAATTTTTGCGAAATCCCCCAGCGTTATTCTCAACAAAATTTGCCCGAACTATCAAATTTTCCCGAAATTTTCTCAGAAAAATCCGCACGTGATTTCTCTGTAAAAAAGAAAAAATCCCTCGCCCGGGTGGGCGAAGGATTTGGTATGGTAGAGTGGGGGAGATCAGGCAAGGAAGCCGAGGAGCACACCGGCAGCCACAGCCGAACCGATCACGCCGGCCACGTTCGGGCCCATAGCGTGCATCAGCAGGTAGTTGCTGGGGTCGTACTCCAGACCCAGGTTGTTGGAGATACGAGCCGACATAGGCACAGCCGACACGCCGGCGTTGCCGATGAGCGGGTTGATCTTCTTCTCTTTGGGCAGGAAAAGGTTGAAGAGCTTGACAAACAGCACGCCAGACGAAGAGGCGATGATGAAGGCCATGAAGCCAAGGAAGAAGATGCCGATGGTCTCCCAGGTCAGGAAGTGGCTGGCCTGAGTGGATGCGCCCACGGTCATGCCCAGCAGGATGGTGACGATGTCGGTGAGGGCGTTGCTGGCAGTTTTGGCCAGACGGTTGCACACACCGCACTCACGCAGCAGGTTGCCGAAGAAGAGCATGCCCAGCAGAGGCAAACCCGAAGGCACCACGAAGCACGTAAGCAGCAGACCCACGATCGGGAAGATGATCTTCTCGTTCTGCGACACGGCGCGGGCAGGTTTCATCTTGATCAGACGCTCGTTTTTGGTAGTGAACAGGCGCATCAACGGGGGCTGGATCACCGGCACCAGAGCCATGTAGGAATATGCCGACACGGCAATCGCACCCATGAGGTTGGGAGCCAGTTTCGACGACAGGAAGATGGCCGTGGGGCCGTCGGCACCGCCGATGATGGCGATGGCACCGGCCTGGTCAGGCGCAAAGCCCAAAGCCAGAGCCACCATGTAAGCGCCGAAGATGCCAAACTGTGCAGCTGCGCCGATGAGCATGAGCTTGGGGTTGGCGATCAGGGCCGAGAAGTCGGTCATCGCACCGATGCCGAGGAAGATAAGCGGGGGGTACCAGCCGGCGCTGACACCGTTGTAGAGGATATTCAGCACAGAGCCCTCCTCGTAGATGC
>CAZNRK010000045.1:0-15870 GCA_964575435.1 uncultured Bacteroides sp. | reverse complement strand
CTCCGTCGCCACAAGTGGCGACCCTACTATCTTCCGGTAACGGACGCACCATGGTGCGTCCCTACATTTGATAATCCGTGAAATTTGCGTAATCCGTAGTTTTTATCACATTGCCCACGGCGGGCCGCCGTGGGCCTCCCAGTCAGCCGAGCCGACCGCCATCTCACAGTCAATCCCACTCTAAACCCCGCTCTCCCTTCCTCTTGTTGATTGTATGTGAAAAAATTATGTTAATAACCTGCAATTTCGGTAAAAATTGCCCAAAAATTTGCTGATTTGAGAATTTTTTGTTATCTTTGCATTTCCAAAAGGTTCAAAAAAAGGAAAAGAAGTTTGCCAAGATTTCATCCCCCTTTTTATCCACACACCGGCTATAGAGATGTAGCCGGTCGCTAAACACCTAATAACCAGTCATCTACCTTCAACCATCCACCATTATATCATACGGCAGCATAGCGCTTTCCTCAGGCTCCGGCCCGTAGAATCCACTACTTATGCCTTTTGATATGAGATAATTAAACTGACTTATATGACCGAAAAAATTCCAATTAGCCTCTTTAAGCAATGCATCCGGCGCGCTGCAAAATTCACAGCTGCATATGTTGCAGTGCTTGCCTGTGCGTTGATTTCTCCCGCAGTAGCCGGCGCGCAAGATGCCGATCCCACCGTACCGCACACCTCCGACGACACTACCGTTTATAACGAAGATTATTTCAAGAACATTACCTATACCTGGGTCGACGACAGCGGCGTGATGCGTGTTTCCAATCTTGCCCAGCCCGCGTTGGAGTACAACCAGATTGTGGCTTTCATCCGTGAGGTGTATCTCAACCCCCGGGTCCCAGGTTTTATCGAGGATAAGGCATGGGATTCATCTCTCGACGATGCGAATTATCCAAACAAATACGTAAAAGTCCCCTATGAACCCTGTCTTGCCGAAGGCAATCCTTACGGCATGGATGAAAATACCGTAGTGCCGACCCCAGTCGAGGGCTGCACTGCTCTGATGGTGGAGCTTGTCGACGATTACGAATACGTCACAGGAGCCTCCTGCGAAGAGCTGATCAAGAAGATCAAACGCATCACCCTGCTCACCCAGTCGCGCTACATCGACGAGACCGTTTCGCCCACCAATCCCGGTACGCTCTTCAATTATGTTGGCGCTCTCAACAATTTCTTCCTTGTCACAAAAGGCAACAACCGCATCGCTAAAGAGGAGGCCAAAAAAGACGGCTTCCCGCCCTTCTATAACATGTTTGAGGAATACAGCCCCTCAAACCATCTGCCCATTTATGATGCGTTCCAGAAAATGAATGCAGGCGAGAGCTTTTCCGTCGACCACAACTGCACCACCATCATGGGCCAGAACCACATCATCGTCATGTCGCCCGAGCCCGAGAAGGGAAAGCCCATCGATGAAGAGCTATACCACGACTACGGCCTGAACTTCATGTTCTTCCTCCCCGACTATCGTTTTGCACGCGACACACGCCGCCACCCCGACTCTTCGGCCTCTGACTACGTGGGCGAATGGTACACTTACTACAGCGCCGAGCACCAGCCCTATTTCTTCTTCAACAAGATCAAGACCACCATCGGCAAAGACCCCGAAATCGTAGTGGGAGCCGACGGCAAGGCCACAGCCAAGGTCAGCGTCAGCTGGTCTTCGTCCTACAACGATATCGTGCATTATCAGGCCATGGAAGATTTCTATATCTATCGTGTGGTCAACGACGTGATCCAGCCCGAGCCCATCAACCTCAAGGAGATGATCGATCAAGGCCTGTGCGAGCTCGTTCAGCCCACCACCGAGTATGCCCTCAACGACGACGGCTCCATCACCACCAAAATCAAGACCATCTCCGTAATCTTCCACGAGCCCTGCGACCGGTTTGCCTACGGCGTTAGCTACATCGTCACCGGCCGCCGATATCTCACAGATTTTGAATTCACCGAATCAAACGTCGTCAGCAACACCATCCCCGGACAGGTCGATCCCCCCGGCGCGCTGAATATCGTGATTGAGGGCGAGCGCAAATCCGAGCATAAAATTGCCGAGCAGCGCAACTACTACACCCACACCATCAGGATGCTCGACTCCGAGGAGGCCATCGATAACGTCACCCTCGCCAAAAAGCACCTTCGTGCCGGATCAGAAGAGGGAGTGCTCACCGGCACCACCTTCAAGCTCATGCGATATGCCGACGACAACAAAGACGATGCCACGGCCGTAGCATCCCTTGAAATCACCAAATCCTTTAAAGACCAGTGGGACCAGTGGGAGTTTGAATACGTAATCACCGACCTCACCTCCGGCAAGACTTATAGCGAACTGGGATATAAACTTCCTGCCAAGACAATTTTCAAATCCCCGATCATCTACAAAGACGAAGCCAAAACCATAGACACAGAGGCCACTGATAACGCCCTTATTCTTGCTCCCCAGGATTCAAAAGGCATCCTGGCCACGTTCTACGACAATTTCTCGGTCGACACCTCCGTCGGCCTCCACCCCGGCATGTATCACTACTACATCGACTATGAGCCTGCCGTCCTGACCGATGGCAACGAGCCCATCGAGTTCGACGCTTTGTCAAACGTCGTCGAGTTCCTCGTCCCTCACAACACCCTCAAGGCCGGATATGTCACATATTCCCGGGCCCAGATCGAAGCCGAGGCCGAATATGACACCCGCCTGCCCGAAAACAGCCCCGGCCTTCAGTTCTCCACCACTACCAACCCCAACGTCGAGACCTATACCGTCTACCGCATGGCCAACACCTCGACCCCCATCCGCGTGGCCCGCGCCACACGTATGCCCACCGGCCGCCTCTCCATCGAGCGCGCCACAGGCCCCACATCCACTATGAAATATTATTCAAGCACTTATAAAATCGAAAATCCCATCGTAGAGGTCCCCTCTGCCGCCGCCCTTACCGACAACGAGTACGTCCTCGTGGTCAAATACAACAATGGCAACACCTACGGCAACCGCATCACCGGCCTCTCCGACCTTCCCCGTCCCGTGATTAAATACGTCAGAGTCTCTGCCAACGACGACAAAACCAACGGCGACGACACCAAATTCCTCGGATGGTTCCTCTGGTACAAGAACGGCGACCCTGCCGGGCAGCCGGCGCTGATGTCGCTCAACGAAGATGACCAGACCTTCCAGCACATCGGTTATCGCGTCTGGCGCAAGCGTCATGGCAGCGACATGGACCTCGATTTCGCCTCCCAGTCGCATTCCTTCTTGTGTGAAGAATTTGACTATCAAGACTATGACGCACCTCACTCAGCTCCCATGCGCGCTGCCTCCGACTACTATTACGGCGACCCCAAAACCGAAGTGCTCGACGACGGCGGCCTCCTCCACAGCGAGCCCTTCACCGCCCACGTCCCCTCAGTACAAAGCCCCGTCAACTATCAGGCCCACGTGCGCCTCTACACTCAGCTTCCGCAGGAAATGAGCATTTCAGACGACCCCGAGAGCAGCTACGTAGTCTCTGACACCAACGATCAGTTTGGCCTGACCACTTACAGGCTTATGACCACCGGCCTCGAATCGCTCGAGACCGAAGATGCCGACGCCCCCGTGGAATATTTCAACCTCCAGGGTCAGCGCATCCTCAATCCTCAGCCCGGCACCATTGTCATCCGCCGCCAGGGCAGCAAAGTCTCAAAAATCTTCTATCAATAATCAAATATCATATCCAAAACTCAAAGCAATTCCCCAAACCGGCTGCCCCTCCCCCTCCGGCAGCCGGTTTGTCGTAAATGTAAGCCAAAAACAAGTTTGTCGTAAAGATTAATCCTAAACTGAAATGCCGTAAAACAGGTTTGTCGTAAAAGTTTATCCTAAACAGAAATGCCGTAAAACAGGTTTGTCGTAAGGTGGTCATAAGGCGAAGTCTTTTCTTCACCTTTTTCGGTGGAAAATTTGTGGAAATGCAGAAAAAAACATAACTTTGCAGCTAAAATCGAGGCTTTCTCACGAAGCCGGGGCTCTACAGGCGATTTTCTCGCCTGATTCTGCCCTCTGTCTGTGTGTTTAATGCTCTCGATGTCAATCAGTTAGTTAATAAACCGTCATACTCTTTATTTCCTTCTCATGAAACTATTCTCCCGCATTGCATTGATAGCCACAACCGCAATCGTGGCTCTATCCTCTTGCTCTACGCCGAAAAATATCGTTTATTTCCAAGACACTACCGCCGGAACTATAGAAAAACTCGCCCAGCAGGACCAGATCAAGCTCCGTCCCGGCGACGTGCTCAACATTCTGGTATCATCAAAAGATGAGGAGCTGGCTCAGCTCTTCAACAAGTGGTCTTCCACCCAGCGCAACATTTCAAACAACAACGACGGCGTGGGCAACCTCATGGGCTACACCGTCAACAACGAAGGCTGCATCGACTTCCCGATCCTCGGTGAGGTACACGTCGACGGCCTCACCCGCATCGAGCTCGAACAGCTCCTCCAGCAGCGTCTCCGCTCCCAGAATTTGGTGAAGGACGCTATGGTCACAGTCGAGTTTGACAACCTCATCGTCAGCGTCCTCGGCCAGGTGAACCGCCCCGGCAACTATCGCATCACCCGCGACAACCCCACCATCCTCGACATGATCGCCCAGGCCGGCGACCTCAACATCAACGGCTTGCGCGAGAACGTTAAGGTTTACCGCAAAATCGGCGGCGAGGAGAAAACCTACATCGTGGACCTTACCTCAGCTCAAAACGTTTTCGCCTCACCCGTCTATTACATGCAGCAAGGCGACATCATCTACGTCGAGCCCAATGCCAAGGCCATAAACGAATCCACAAACAACGGCAACACCATCCGCACCTACGCCTTCTGGATGTCGCTCACATCATTCCTGCTCTCCATCGGCATCATCGTGCTCAAATAATCCCCGGGAGCCCATCTCCCTCCTCCTCCTTTTTCAATCCTGATAAACTGATTTTTTACGCATACCCATGGCTGAATCTGTCATTAACGAATCCGCTCCCTTAGAGACCGACGACACCCTGAATATCAAAGACATCCTCTATCAATGTCTGGCGAAATGGTACTGGTTTGTCATCTCTCTGGTGATTTGTGTCGGTTACACTTACTGGAACCTCCTCAAGCTCCCGGATGTCTACACCCGCGTGGCAAAGGTCCAGATCAAAGAACGAGGCGGCCAGCCCTACTATGGCGGTGAGTTCAACATGAACCTCTTCAACGCCTCCACCAACCTCCAGGACGAGCTCGCCCACATGAAGAGCCCCGACATGATCCGCGAAGTGGTCAACCGTCTGCGCCTCGACATGAACTACAGCACCAAAGGCCGATTCCACGACAACGTGCTCTACGGCTCAAACCTCCCCATCAACGCCGTCATCGAAGGCCTGGGCGAGGACTCATACGTAGGCTTCAACGTCATCTCCGACGCCAAAGGCAACCTCACCCTCACCGATTTCAGCCGTGCCGGCCTCCCCGAAGACTCCGTGGGCATCAAAGTCAAGGCCAAACTCAACTCCCCGGCCAAGACCCCCGTGGGCAACGTGACCATTATGCCCACTTCGGCCTACCACCCCGGCGCCTTCGACATCCGCGTGAACCGCAACGGCCTTAAAGGCACCACCGGGGCCTACACAGGCAAGCTCAACCTGGAAATCGACCCCAACGCCGTCTCTATCGTAAATCTCTCTTGCGTCGACCTCTCGCCCGAGCGCGCCGAAGATTTCCTTAACATGGTCCTTACGGTCTACAATCAGAAATGGGTCGACGACAAGAACAAAATCGCTGTCTCCACATCGAAATTTATCGACGAGCGTCTGGCCGTAATCGAGAAGGAGCTGGGAAATGTCGACACCGACATCTCATCGTTCAAAAGCTCTAACCTCATCACCGACGTTGACGCTGCCTCGGGCATGTATCTGAGCCAGGCCAACGAAGCCAACAACGAAATCCTGCGCCTGAACCATCAGGTGTACATGGCCCGTCACGTGCGCGATTACCTCACCGACCCGGCCCGTAAGTTTGAGCTCCTCCCCGTAAATTCCGGCTTTGAAAGCGCATCGATGTCGACCGAAATCGCCGCTTACAACGCCACCATGCTCAAGCGCAACACCCTGATCTCCAACACCGACGAGAGCAATCCCATCATCGTGGACATGGACGACAACCTCGACAAGATGCGCCGCTCGCTCATCACCTCGATCGACAACGCCCTGCTCAGCCTCAACGCGCAGATCAAGACCCAGCAGCAGACCGAGGGCCGCGCCGTCAGCCAGATCGCTTCCAACCCCCAGCAGGCCAAATACCTCCTCACCGTAGAGCGCCAGCAAAAGGTGAAAGAGGCCCTCTACCTCTTCCTTCTCCAGAAGCGCGAAGACAACGAGCTCTCGCAGGCCTTCACCGCCTACAACACCCGCCTCGTCTCCTCCCCCTCGGGCTCAATGGCGCCCTCGGGTCCCTATCGCACACGCTCGCTCATGATCTCGTTCTTCGTGGGCTTGGCCATCCCCCTGGTCATCATCTTCCTGATGGATTTCCTCAACAGCAAGGTGCGCGGCCGTCTCGACATCGAGAAGCTCTCGGCTCCCTTCCTCGGCGAGATTCCCCAGGCCAAAGGCGTGGGCAGAAAGTCATGGTTCAGCAAGTTCCTGAAAAAGAAAGATCCCGAAGACAAGATCGCCGAGACTATCCTCATACGCAAAGGCAACCGCAACATCATCAACGAGGCCTTCCGTGTGCTCCGCACCAACCTTGACCTTGTGATGTCGAAAAGCCCCACGCACAACGTCATCGACATCACTTCGTTCAATCCCGGATCAGGCAAGTCGTTCATCACCATGAACCTGGCCGTGGCCATTGCTATCCGCGAGAAGCACGTGCTCGTAATCGATGGCGACCTCCGCCACGCATCCCTCTCGAAATATGTAGGGTCGCCCAAGCATGGCATCACCGACTTCCTCTCAGGTCGCACCGACGACGTCCGCAGCCTCATGGTGCAGATGCCAGAATATCCCACTCTCGACATCCTGCCCGTGGGCAAGATTCCGCCCAACCCCACCGAGCTCCTTGAGGACCCGCGCCTCCACCAGCTCCTTGAAAGTGTGCGCACACAGTATGCCTACGTCTTCATCGACTGCCCGCCCGTCGACGTCGTGGCCGACACCCAGATCATCGAGCGCCAGAGCGACCGCACCATCTTCGTTATCCGCGCCGGCCTCCTGGAGCGCGCCATGATCACCGACCTGGAGAATATCTACCGCACAAAGCGCCTGAAGAATCTCTCTATCGTGCTCAACGGCACCGAAGCCACCGATAATCGCTACGGCTACAAATACGGCTACAAGTACGGCTACTACGGCTTCGGAGGTTCGTCGTACTATACCTCCGAGTCATGATCTCTTGGTGGCCCTTCGGAAAGAAAAAATCAATCGGTGAGAGCGGCATTATGGCCGGTCTCACCGATTGGCACTCTCATGTGCTCCCCGGTGTGGACGACGGTGTGCGTCACCTCGACGAATCGCTCCTGATCCTTGACCGCCTCGCTCAGCTGGGCGTGGGCCGCCTGTGGCTCACACCCCACGTCATGGAAGACGTGCCCAACACCCCCACGGCCCTGCGCGAGCGCTTCGCCTCTGTCTTTGCGCAATATCAGGCCGCATCGCCTGCCATCGAGCTGCGTCTGGCGGCCGAAAACATGCTCGACAATCTCTTCGACACGCGCCTCGAGGAGGGCAACGTGCTCCCCATCGGCCGTGACGGCGACCACCTCCTGGTCGAAACCTCCTACTTCACCCCTCCCAGCGACTTCTACGACAAGATCAAGCGCACCTTCGCAGCCGGATTCTATCCCGTGCTGGCCCACCCCGAGCGCTACGTCTACATGGAGCGCCACCACTACCGCCGCCTCCTGGACATGGGCGTGAAATTCCAGCTCAATCTCTACTCCCTTACCGGCATGTACGGCCTCCCGGCCCAAAAAAAGGCTCAGGACCTCCTCTCCCGGGGCGCCTACACCCTCCTGGGCACCGACACCCACCGCCTCTCCCAGCTTGAGAAGGCTCTGGCTGCCCCCTGCCTCTCATCGTCACAGATTTCTGCAATCGAAAAGATCAAAGCCAACAATTACGTATGAGGTCTCGGATAGCATATCTGAGCGCTTTCGTGCTGCTTCTCCTGCTCTCGGCCTGTAGCACCACACGCCACGTCCCCGATGGCGAGCTCCTGCTGGAAAAGGTCAACATCCGCATCGATCGCGACACTATCGAGACCACCGAGCTCTATAACTTCCTGCGCCAGCAGCCCAACCACAAGGTCCTGGGCTTTGCCAAGCTCCAGCTCTACACCTATAACCTCTCGGGCTCCGACACCTCGAAATGGTACAACCGCTGGCTCCGTAATCTCGGCCGGCCCCCGGTGATCTATGACCCCGATCTCACAGCCACATCGGCCCGCCAGCTGCGTCAGGCGCTGGTCAACCGAGGATTCATGGAGGCAGTCGTAGAGGTCGATTCGGTGGTCAACCGCGACAAGAAGAAAATCCAGATCGAATATTCGATCGTCACCGGCGAGCCCCGCATCATCTCCTCGCTCACGTATAAGCCCACGGGCATCCCCACGGTCGACAGCGTGCTTCAGGCCTCTATCGACAGCAGCTTCAACCTCAGCCCCCTCGACCGCAACCGCCTCGACGCCCTGCGCACCACCATCAGCACCCGCCTGCGCAATCGCGGCTATTTCTCTTTCAACAAAGACATGGTCACCTTCGTGGCCGACACCGTGCGCGGCTCCCGCCTTACAGCCCTGACCCTGAGGGTCGACACCGCCAAGACATCTTCGGCCGGAGTCTCGCGCATGACCGACTACACCGTGCGCCGCGTGGTCTTCATCACCGACTTTGACCCCTCCCTCCCCCTGAGCGAGCAGACTCGCGACCGCTGCCCCGAGCTCTATAAAGGCTACGAATTTGTCTACGGCCCCGACCGCTACATCCGTCCAAAAGCCCTCGAGGAGAAGTGCGAGATCGCCGTGGGTCGGCCTTACTCGGCGCGCGCCGTGGATCGCACCTATGAATCACTCTCCCGCCTGGGCATCCTCAAATTCATCAACATTGAGGCCCTCCCTGACAAAAACGCCCCCCACGCCCTCGATGTCTACATCCTGCTCAGCCGCAACAAAAAGCAGAGCGCATCCATCGAGCTCGAGGGCACCAACAGCGAGGGCGATCTGGGCTTCGGCGTGGGCCTGACCTATCAGCACCGCAACATCGCTCACGGCTCCGAGCTCCTCACCGCCAAATTCCGCACATCCTACGAGAGCCTTTCGGGCAACGTCGAGGGCTTCATCAACAACCGCTACAGCGAATACGCAGGCGAGGTTGGCATCACATTCCCCAAATTCATGGCCCCCTTCCTCAGCTCGCGATTCAAGCACAGGATGAGCGCTTCCACGGAGTTTGCCCTCTCGCTCAACTATCAGGAGCGACCGGAGTACACCCGTATCATCGCCGCCGCCTCATGGCGCTACAAGTGGACCCACCGCCGCGGCAACGTGGCCACCCGACGCACCCTCGACCTCATCGACATCAACTACGTGCGCCTCCCCGAGAGCACCATCAACTTCCTCGACTCAATCGCCCCCGACAACCCCCTGCTGCGCTACAGCTACGAGGACCACTTCATCATGCGCCTGCGATACACCTACTATCGCACCAACCGCCGCATCCCCACTGCCACGACCAACGCCTTCGCCATTCAGCCCTACGTCACCACCCTCCGCCTCAAAGCCGAATCCGCCGGCAACATCCTCTATGCCATCTCCTCGGCTATCGGACAGAAAAAGCACGACGGAGTCTACGAGGTGCTGGGCATCACCTATTCGCAGTACGTAAAAGGCGAGGCGGATTATACCTACACCCGAAATTTCAACTCCCGCAACGCTCTGGCCGTCCACGCCGGTCTGGGCATCGCCGTCCCTTACGGCAACTCGCGCATGGTGCCCTTCGAGGAGCGGTTCTATGCCGGAGGCGCCAACTCGGTGCGCGGCTGGAGCGCCCGCACCCTTGGCCCGGGATGCTACGACGCCCGCAATTCCGTCACCGACTTCATCAACCAATGCGGCGACATCGCCCTCAACCTCAACCTTGAATATCGCGCCAAGCTCTTCTGGGTCTTTGAGGCCGGTCTCTTTATCGATGCCGGAAACATCTGGACCATACGCGATTACCCCTCCCAGCCGGGCGGTGTGTTCCGCTTTGATAAGTTTTACAAACAGATAGCCGCGGCCTACGGCCTGGGCCTCCGCATGGATTTCACCTACTTCCTCCTGCGTTTCGATCTCGGCCTTAAAGCCCACAATCCGGCCATGAATCAGGAGCCCTGGCCCCTGCTCCATCCGCGCTGGCACCGCGACGCCACATTCCACTTCGCCGTGGGCTACCCCTTCTAATTTATCACCTTAACTCCTCACTCCTCACTCCTCACTCCTAACTAAAACTCACTCCTCACTCCTCACTGACAATGAAGCAACTCGTAATATTTGACCTTGACGGCACCCTGCTCAACACCATCGCCGACCTCGGCGAGGCCACTAACCACGCTCTCTCGTCGCTCTCCCTGCCCACTCACCCCATCGATGCCTACACCGTGATGGTGGGCAACGGTGTGCGCCGCCTCATCGAGCGTGCCCTCCCCCCGGAGATGCGCACCCCGGCCTCCGTAGAGCGGGCTCTGGAGCCGTTTCTCGACTATTACGACAGCCACTGCACCGACCTCACCCGCCCTTACGACGGTATCCCCGAGCTCCTCTCCGAGCTCGCCGCGCGAGACATCCGCATGGCCGTCACTTCCAACAAGTATCAGTCGGCCGTAACCAAAATCATTGCTCACTATTTCCCCGACGTCCCCTTTGCAGCCGTGCTCGGCAATCAGCCCGGCGTGCCCACAAAACCTGACCCCTCCATCGTCTTTGCAGCCCTCAACATCTGCCCCACGCCCAAGGCCGATGTGCTCTACGTGGGCGATTCAGGCGTGGATATGGAGACAGCCTTCCGGGCCGGAGTGGAGAGCGTGGGCGTAACATGGGGATTCCGCCCCGTGGCCGAACTCAAAAAAGCCTACGCCGACCACATCGTCTCCGACCCCGACGAAATCCTCACCCTCGCCTCCTCCCCAACAAAATAACTCCCTCCCCCCCCCAAAAAAAAACTACTTCTCACTTATAAATAACTTATAACTAAAAGGGAACGGACGCACCATGGTGCGTCCCTACAAACTCCCGGTCAAACTCCAAACTTGTTACGAAATCTTCGCATAGTAGTTTCCACCGTCTTCCTCGTCCTCCTCACCGCCTCGATCGCAGTGGGGTGGGTCAGCGACAGCCGCCTTGCCCAGTTGCTCCGAACCATGCAGCTGGTGCCGGCGATTCTCAGCGGCGCTGCGGCCTGGATCGTGCTTTGGGTGGTGCTGAGCCTGACATTCGGCCGGGCCTACTGCTCCTCGGTCTGTCCGGTGGGCACGGTGCAAGACCTCGCCCTCGGTGCGCGCCGGAGCATCAACAGAAAGTTTCGCTTCCGCTATGCTCCGCCCCTTAATCCCGTGCGCCTCTCGGTGGCCATAATCGTGGGGCTGTGCCTGCTGGCCGGAGCCATCGCGGCCGTGCAGCTCACCGACCCTTACCACGTCTATTCCCGCGCCGTCAACGCCATTGCGCGTCCCGTGGCCGCCGGGGTAGGGGGGCTCACCATTGCCGTGCTGATCCTCGCCTTGATAGCAGCGGCCGGATGGTGGCGCGGGCGCCTGCTCTGCAACACTCTCTGCCCCGTCGGCACCCTCCTGGGCTACCTCTCCCGAGCCCCCATATATCGCATCGACATCAACACCGACCTCTGCACCCATTGCGGCAAATGCGAGCAGGTGTGCAAGGCTCAGTGCATCGACCTCTCTGACTGTGTCGTCGATCAATCGCGATGCGTAAGGTGCATGGACTGCACTGCCGTGTGCCCCAACTCGGCCATTACCCTGCGTCGTGGCCGTCACAAACTTTCCACACCTATGATGATGCCAAACTCCTGATTATGAAACAATACCTCGACCTCCTCCGTCATATCCGCGACTGCGGCGTGCAAAAAACCGACCGCACCGGCACCGGCACGCGCTCCGTCTTCGGCTACCAGATGCGTTTCCCCCTCTCCGAGGGCTTCCCGCTGGTCACAACCAAAAAAGTGCACCTGAAATCCATAATTTACGAGCTCCTTTGGTTTCTCAAAGGCGACACCAACGTGCGCTACCTTCAGGACCACGGTGTGCGCATCTGGAACGAATGGGCCGACCCCGACGGCTCGCTCGGCCATATCTACGGCTACCAGTGGCGCTCATGGCCCGACTATCGCGGCGGCCACATCGACCAGATAGCCCAAGCCATCCATGACATCAAGCACAACCCCGACTCGCGCCGAATCATCGTCAGCGCCTGGAACGTGGCCGACCTCGACAACATGAACCTCCCCCCCTGCCACGCCTTCTTCCAGTTTTACGTGGCCGACGGCAAGCTCAGCCTCCAGCTCTATCAGCGCAGCGGCGACTCTTTCCTTGGCATCCCCTTCAACATCGCCTCCTACGCCCTTTTGCTCCTGATGGTGGCGCAGGTCACCGGCCTGCAGCCCGGCGATTTTGTCCACACCATCGGCGATGCTCACATTTATAATAACCACATGGAGCAGGCCGACCTTCAGCTCTCCCGTGAGCCCCGCTCCCTGCCCCGCATGATCCTCAACCCTGATGTGAAGGATATCTTTGATTTCAAATACGAAGATTTCACCCTCGAGGGCTATGACCCTCACCCTCACATCGCTGCGCAAGTGTCAGTATGACAGACCTTTGCATCATAGTTGCCATCACCCGCAGTGGAGCCATCGGTCGTCGCGGCGACATGATTTGCCACTTGCGCTCCGACCTGCGTCGCTTCAAGGCCCTCACCATGGGCTGCCCGGTAATTATGGGCCGACGCACATTCCAATCCCTCCCCAAAGGCGCCCTGCCGGGAAGGCGCAACATCGTGGTGAGTCGCAGCCCGGAATTCTCCGCTCCCGGTGTCGAGGTTTTCCCCTCTCTTGAGGCTGCCATTGAAGCCGTGGCCTCCGCGCCAAAGGCCTTCATTATAGGAGGCGGCGAAATCTACCGCCAGGCCATGCCCTTGGCCACTTCGCTCGAAATCACCCACATCGACCTCGACGCCCCCGCCGATGCCGACACCTTCTTCCCCGACATCGACCCCGCCCTCTGGCACCTCAACTCCCTCTCCGACCCCATAACCGACCCCGCCCCAACCCCCGACACTAATACGGTCACCAACCCCTCCACCTGCACCGACCCCGCCCCGCTCACCTACCGCTTCGCCTCCTACACCCGCATTCCCCTCACCTCATCATAAACATATCCGCGCTATAGAGCGGAAAATTTGTGACCCTTTCTTGTGCTCGATACGGCAAAAGCGAGAACCTCAAAGGCGACATCTTCACCCGGTCGGCATACTCCTTATCAAACTTCCGCAACGACCGCCCCTCCACATTCTCCCCGGCTTTCACCTCAATGGGAAAAACCGTTGACTCCCGGGCCACAAGGAAATCTATCTCGATTTTCATAGAGTTGTCACTGAAATAGTAGACATGATTTCCGAAAGCTGCCTGTAATTGCTGAGCCACGAAATTCTCAGCAAACGCGCCCTTGAATTCAGTGAAAATGCCCATACCCAAAAATATTTCTGAAGGCGGAATTTCAAATAAAGCGCACAGCAATCCAACATCAAGCAAGTATACCTTGAAATTTTTTGGCGCGGAATAAAACTTCAAAGGCAGCGAGGGACAGGAGACCGAGTCCACTTTTATAATTAATCCCGCATCCGCAAGCCATTGCACCGCATCCTCAAATTCGCGTGCGCGTGCACCGGAGCGCACATTGCCGAAGATGAATTTTTTGTTTTCTTTCGCCAACTGCGGTCCCACGGATTTCCAGACGAGCCTGATGCGTTCGGTCATTGTGCCGGAGTGCTTGCCCATGTCGAAATAATAGGATTCCAGAATCGCGGTTTGAATCTTCCGCACCTCAGCAAGCGGAGCATCGTCAAGAAATGCTTGCACTGCTTCAGGCATCCCGCCGCAGAAATAATATTTGCGCAGAAGGTCGATGAGTTTTGTTTTTGCACCGTCGATTTCTTCCCACCGTCGGTTTTTCATTAGTTCAACAATTGTATTCTCGCCCGCGGCCTCTAAAAATTCACAAAAAAGCATGGGATACATTCTTAGAGTGTCTACTTTCCCCACCGGGAAAGACTCGTTGTCTCTAAGGGAAATGCCCAACAGCGACCCTGCCACCACCACTGCCTGTCCCGGGGCATCTTCGCAGAAGTATTTCAAAGAGGCAATGCCATTATGCACCTCCTGTATTTCATCAAAAAATATCAATGTCTCGCCTTCAACAATCTTTACACCGATCAAGGCCTCGATTTTCAGCAGGATTGACGGAATGTTGAAACCCTCGGCAAAGAGCGCCGTGGCATCAGGATTGTTGTGGCAATTGATATATGCTAAAGATTTGAATTCAGTTTTTCCGAACTCCTTGATTATAAACGTTTTGCCCACTTGGCGTGCTCCCAGCACGATCAGGGGTTTCCGTTGTGGCGAGTCTTTCCACTTCAGTAGATCAGAATAAATAATACGCTTCATACAACAGGAGATTATAAGTGACGGCAAAGTTAGCAATTAAAACCTTATAAATCAAGTCATTTACACATTTTATCCGATTTTTCGAGGAGATTTTACACATTTTATCCGATTTTCGAGCATAACTTTACACATTTTATCCGGAATTTAGGTGGGGATGGAGTAAAATATGTTGCATAACATGTTTTTTTATTGTGGTGGTTTGGAAAATTATGCTTAAATTGCACTCGCTTTTCTATCCAAATCTTGAATCATATAATCTCTAATGGCATGAAAATCTATAAAACCAAAGAAATCAAGAACATAGCCCTGCTCGGAAGCAAGGGCTCGGGTAAAACCACACTCGCGGAAGCTATGCTCTTCGAGTGTGGAGTTATAAAACGCCGCGGCTCGGTCGAAGCTAAAAATACCGTCAGCGACTATTTCCCCGTGGAAAAAGAATACGGCTCTTCGGTATTCTCTACCGTTTTCTACGCTGAATTCCTCAATAAAAAACTCAACGTGATCGACTGCCCCGGTGCCGACGACTTTGTGGGCAATGCCATTACCGCCCTCAACGTCACCGACACGGGCGTTATCGTCATCAACGGACAATACGGCGTGGAAGTGGGCACACAGAACATCTTCCGCACTTGCGCTTCGGTCAACAAACCCGTAATCTTTGCCATCAACCAACTCGACGGCGAGAAAGCCGACTTTGAAAACGTCCTGGAGCAAATGAAGGAAATCTTCGGCTCGAAGGTCGTGGCTATCCAGTATCCCGTGGCTTGTGGCGTCGGTTTCAACCAGTTTATCGACGTGCTGCTGATGAAGCGCTACACCTGGGGCCCCGATGGCGGCACTCCCACCGTCGACGACATCCCCGCCGACCAGCTCGACCGCGCTATGGAGCTCCACAAAGCCCTCGTGGAGGCTGCTGCCGAAAACGACGAGTCGCTGATGGAGAAATTCTTTGAAACTGAGCACCTTACCGAAGACGAGATGCGCGAAGGCATCCGCAAAGGCCTCGTGGAGCGCTCGATCTACCCCGTATTCTGCGTCAGCGCCCTCAAGGACATGGGTGTACGCCGCATGATGGAATTCCTGGGCAACGTAGTGCCTTTTGTTGAAGACATGCCCGCTCCCGAAACCACTGAGGGTGTGGAAGTTAAGCC
>CAZNRK010000044.1:0-15909 GCA_964575435.1 uncultured Bacteroides sp. | reverse complement strand
TCCCTCACAAAAAATCGTCCCACCCCCGGTATTGGAAATAATCGCGTTTTTGTCCAAATATGCGCAGTTACGGAGGTTGTAAGGAGTGTCTCCTTTATCGGCCCGAGATGAGATTTGAGGCCAAAATTGGTCTAAATGTACTTTTACGGCGGGGTAATCTTCTATATGTATGCGTTCAAGCCGGCCACGGATGCCGTTATGGGTATTTATTAACCATAGATGGGGATTGTCATAATGATATCGTTTGATGTCCCTGCCACGAAGTATCGGTCGTATAATCTCCGCCGTGCGGGCTCTTTCTTTATCGTCTCCACAGTCTGCGAGGATGCGGTCTTTAGTGGATTCATCGATGATGAAAGCGTCGTTGAAGCCTGTTTTTATACCATAGTTTATCTGGATATCCCAATCCTTCAAGGGCACACCTACGGCTTCGATCTTACGTTTTATGCTTTGTTCGATCGGAGAAAGGATTACCCACGAATCTGAGGTATCGAAGGAAGATGCGACTGAGTGTTGCTGCACGAAAAGGCTCAGTTTTTCTACTATACTTTTGTCTTGCTTGGCAGCTGTGACGGCCTTGGTGGCGTGAGCGTTGGGGGATTTTTCGTATAGGAGGATGTTGGTATCTACGGTCGCGGTGTCGAATATCTGAATCCCACCAAAATCGATGAGGATCTGGGGATTAGTGTATTTAGAGAGGAATGTACGAAGCGACTGGCCATAGCCGGCTCGCATCCATTTGTTGGATGTGATGTAGCAGAGATGTCCACCGGGCTTGAGGAGTTTATCGCCCAACTCATAGAAGAGGCAGTAAATGTCGCCGGTGCGCTCAAAGGAGGCGTAATTTGCGTTTTTGTATATGTCGCCGAGCTTGAGGTTGGAGTCTGTACGACCGAGCGACTTCTGCAATTGTATATACGGCGGGTTGCCGATTACGATATCAAAACCGCCTTTGGCGAATATGTCGGCAAACCATGTGTGCCACAGGAAGAATTCGGAATTGGCCGAGGGGTCAAAATTCTTTGGCAATGTGACTTGCTTGTCTGTGAGCTGCTCTCGCACATTGCTCATAATGTTTGCGAAGAGGCGGTTGCGCTCCTCGTGGTCGGATGTGCTGTAATATCGGTTAAGGTCAGAAATCAGGAATTTGCGACTTTCTTCGCTTGACTCAAATAAGCTCAACTGGGCGTCGGCTTTATTCTGTCCGGTCAAGTCGGAAAGGTCCACGCCACGATAACATTCAAGGAGCGAATTGCCCTGCATAATCTTGAAATGCAGGTTGGGCAATGGCGAGGGTTCGGTCTCGTCAACAATCATTGCGAGCCAGAAACGCAAGCGTGCAATGTCTACTGCTCCCTGCTCTATATCCACTCCGTAAATGTTCTGCTCCATAATGTGGCGTTTCATCTTGGAGGTATCGGTGTCTGGCTTCATAGCCACATAAAGTTTGGAAAGGAGATTAACCAAAACCATAGGGAAAGCACCTGAACCAATAGCAGGGTCACAAATTTTTACCGCCTGGAGCTTCTTGCGTATATGCAGGCGCAGATCTTCGCTCAGTGGGGCTGCATCGAAAGTCTCTACAAATGAGCGAATTAAGCCATGCAATGCTTCCGGCTCATCGTTGAGCAGATAGGCGATAATTGACTCCCGGCACATATAATCCACAATCTCTTTGGGGGTATAGAACGCGCCTTTGTCCTTGTTGTCTTCAAGTAGGTTCTCAAAAATGCGTCCAAGCATTTCGGGATCGATGCCGACCTCTGCATCTTCTTGGTCGTTCTCGTCGATAGTGAAGTTGTAGCTGTCAAGAAAGTCAAATAGGCGCTGAAAGTAAGAGGCCGGAAAGACACATGTAAGAGGGTCGATCTCGTCGGGATTGAAAAGACCACCATTGAGATAGGGGATAAATTCTCCTCCGGGGAGGGCCTTGGCCACGTGGTCGCGGAGAGATTTCTTGGTGTTTAGGACGTTGAAGAAGAGGGTCTCGAGACACCCGTCGAGGAAGTTGTCTTTACACGATGAGCCGACAAAGAGGTCGCGCATATACATTGGATTGGGCTTGCCATCATTGTCGTAAAGCCATCCTTTGCGCTGGAGGAAATAAAGGAAAACGATGCGTCCAAACATCTTCTTGACGTAGTCACGCACGCGCTTGTCATCGCATCCGAAGGTTGAGGCGAATTGAGGATCGGGGTCGCGCTTGAGTTTTTCAACGTAAGCGCCCTTCTCCTTTTCAAACCGCTTGCCGGTGATGAGCTCTACGAAGTCGGCATAAATGTCGCGGTACTTTGCAAAAAATTCATCGCTGAGAGCCTCAACCGAGAAGGCCTCCACAAAGTCTTTGTCGGAGTGAGAGCTCTCTGCAAGGTGCACGAAGCGCTCGGCTGCCGTGCGCCCGCGATAGCCCTGGCCAAAGACGTAGGTAAAGCGCTTGGCGGAGGTGGTGTCAGCGATCTTTCCTACTCGATATGCATAAGAGAGACGCCAAGGCTGTCCCTGCGGATTTTCGTAATGGAAGAAGATTAGCAAATGAACGTGTTGGCCCACCAAAGCCCGGATTAGCTGCTGGATGTTGACGCGATTGCGCTCGATGTCTTTTGAATCGTCGACGGTGACGTCAAACAGCGTGATGGGCTCGGATATTTCATTAAGGTCGGCTATATGTCCGATTTGCATTATATGCTTAAGGCCTGCTTTTTGGGCTCGTTGGGCATATCGGGGATCGTCGGCCAAGTCCCTGGTGTCGTCGGAAATATTATCGCCGAAAATGGGTGTTATCACCTCATGCACGATGGTATCGGTGCCGGGGTAATCGTTGCTGAAAATATGCTCTAAGCGGTTTTTGAGTGACATGGTCATTTGATTGTGTAGAGGGCAAGACGGGCCTTCCCGCGTCTTTTCTCGGCGCGAGCAGCCAGGCGCTCAAGGGTGGAAGTGATCAAGGAATTGATATCAAAGTCGGCGCCGAAAAGCGAGGGGTCAAGGTTGTCAAATTTCATTACTTGCTTGATGGCGTCAGAATCATTTGCCCGGACGAGCTCGCCGATCTTTCTGAGGAATTTTTTGGTCTCGATTTTGACATCCTCCCGAGCGCGGAGCCGGGATATTATTTCGAGAGCCTTTGAAATTCTCCTGCTTGAATCAGAAGCTGTGAAGTAGCGGGCGACGTGGGTGTTGTAGGCTCTCAGAGCCACCTCGTCGAGCTTCGTATCATCAAGGATATGAGCTGCATACGCTGCCTCGGGTGTGCATTTTAGCTCTTGCATAGCCTTAAGGGATGAGACCACTCTGCCCTGCGGAGATTCGGTATCGATTTTGACCTCAACGGGGATTAGCTCTTTGGAATCATTGGTGAAAATGAAGATTCCGCGTTTGGGGGCGACCTCGGCCTCCAGCATGCCTCCTTGGCCCTCGGGGGTTATAGAGGCAAGAAGGGCGTAGCGCTCGGGGGAGGCATTGCGATAGGCTTTGAGCTCGTTGATGTAAGGCCCAAAAGGCGACTCCTCGCCTTCAACCAAAGCGGGAAGCTGGTGCTCTACAAGTTCTTCCAGAGGATTAAACACCTTACTATCCTCGCCAAACATCTCATGAAATGATTGCAACTTGGCAAAAGCCGTCTCAATCAGGCGGATTTGACTGTTACCCTCAGCCGATGGGAAGAAGTTGAAAACATGCACAAATTCTTCAGTGGACCCGATGCGGTTGACGCGACCGATGCGTTGCATCAGGCGAGTGGCGTTCCAGGGCGCATCAAAGTTCAATAAAACGTTGGCTCTGTGGAGATTAACACCTTCAGCCAAGACGTCTGTGGTGATGATCACGTCATAGTCGTCGCGCTGCATTGAGGGCGAGCAGTTGGCATCGAAATTAGCTGCGATGGTGGGCTGCATCTGGTCGCGATTTTGGGCAGTGATGCACAGCACGTGGTGACCCTTGCGCTCAAGAGCTCGCTTTAGGGAATTCAGGGTGTCGATAGCCTCGGTGAAGATCACAAGGCGGCGCTTGTTGTGTCCTGAGGGGTTATTTATTGTGGGTTCAAAGAGGTCATCATTGATGGCCTCTTTGAAGCGGTCAAATTTGGGGTCTTCGGAGTTGAGATTCCATCGGGATATCAAGCTGTCGATCAGTCGATCGTCGTTGAGCAGATCTTGAAGATACGTAGGCTTGAAATCGGAGGCCGAGAAGCAGCGATTGTTGCCTCCCTTCTTGGCAATGGCCTCGTTGGCAGCTTTCTTGAAAGTCTCGAAATCGCCCGCATGCTCGGCGTGGAGCTTGTTGATGTCAATGTCAGGGCAGATAAAGACGCAGTCGTGTGTGAGCATGTCGATCATCACCCTATTGTAACGTTTGAGATTCTCGATGGTGGCCTTGAAGGCTGTGATGCTGCTCTCAAGACGTTTCACCAGAAGGATCTGCATGATGTGCTTGAGGCGAGCGGTGATGCTGTCGACGGTGAGATTGCGCTTTTCATATAGCTTTGTATTGGCCGGATCCACAAATTGGGTAATGGCAGCGTAGCGATAGAAACCTATGTGCTTGCGGGGGTCAAAACACTCATCGGATAGGGGCGGACAAATAGCCTCCACGGTGTCAAAAAAGAGCCGTTGCAATTCTTCGTCCATCTTGTACTCCAACTTTATCGGGCCCTTTATGCCGGGAAATTTCAAGAGCTGGGCATCCTCGCCGTAGATGTTGCGGATGTCGGTGCGTGTGCGACGCACCACAAGGTCGTTAAGCACGCACCGGCGCACTTCCTCCGAAATTTTCCTGATTGCTTCCTTGGCCTTGAGCTTCCCCTGCTCTTCGTCTTGCGGGATAGCGCGTGCGGCTGCAAATCTGCGACGGATCTCGGCAAAAAAGCTGTCGAGCTTGCCCGCCTCCACGTTGGGAAGTGTGGAATTATTCGGATCACGCTGGAATAGGCGAATCTGATTGTAGAGATCCTGGGGAGAATTGTTTTGCGGTGTGGCAGAGAGCAGTGCCACATAGGGCGTGGGCGCTATCTCGCCGATCAAGTCATCGATAGCCCGATATTTCTGCGTGTCGGAATTGCGGAAGTTATGGCTTTCGTCCACGAGGATAAGGCCGTAGGCCTCTGTGGTCTTTAAACCTTCGATTGTGGCTGTATCGTCTTGAAGGTCAACATCGATATCGTCGATGTCGGCAGTGAGTTTGCCTATGCTTCCGGTGGTCACGAAATCTACGCAGGCAGCGATATGGTTAGAGGGATTCTCCTTGTCGAAATCGTCAATGGTCTTGACCCAGGCGCTCTTGATGGCGGGAGGAGTCACGATCAGCACTTTTGGCTCCCGGCCAAGGCTCTCGGCATTCTCCAGAAAGTAGCGGATCAGCATTACGCCCACCACGGTTTTTCCCAGACCAACCACGTCGCCCAAAATAAATCCGCCGAAGCGCTTCATTACCGAGAAGCACTGCTTCACCGCATCGAGCTGATACTCTAACGGGCGGAACGAAGGTGGCAGATACGATTTCAATACCTCAGAGATGCCGGCGTCGATCATGTCGCCAAACTGCAGCTGTAAGTATTTGATATATACCTCGTAGGGGGTCAGAGCCAACACTTTCGGCCCCTCCTTCTCTTTATCTTTTTCCACAGCCGTGCCGATGCGAGAGGGCTTCAGAATTTCTTGGATGAATTTACCTGTCCAGGGCTCGCCCTGCTCCCACTTTTTCTTGAACCATAACCTGTGGGTTTGATATTTGCCCAGGGGAGACTCTGAGGCCACTATTTGAGGATTAGTCTCCAGATAATCCAATTCATCTTGGTCTTGCAGACCTTTTTTTGTGAAATTAGAACTGCCAATGATGCCATACGCACTGCTGAAGTCACCGTTTTCATCGTATTGATAGACAATGTAGCACTTGGCATGGAGAAATCTCTCTTCCGGGGTGTTTTGGCCATAGACACGAATCTGAATCTGAGAGTCAGCCTCGTGATCGAAATCCGAGTAATCAAGGAGCATTTTTACAGCCGGCTTGTATTCATCAGTCAGCCGGTCCACATCGCGTTGGATATAAAAATCCGGAAATTTCTCTTGCTTCTCCTCCTGAGTTGGCAACAACTGATACGCCCTCACTTGAGGCTCCTTACCGATTAACAGCTGCAACCGTCCTCCCCTTTCAAAAAAGACCTTCAAGGCATCCAAAAGTAACGCTGTGCCGGGAATGTCCCAATATCCGGATGCGATTTGGATTAGTTTACATTTTGGATCAGAAATCAGCGCACGTAAATATTCAACGAGTGTGAGTCCTTCAGAATTATCAAGTAGCGAATTTACCATCTGTTAAAAAATTGGCTCTGGTGGCTGCAAAAAACGGGGTATTTTTCAGTGCAAAAATAATCATTATCTCCGAAATCACCAATTATGCAAGAAGAAAAATTCCAACAGCGCCATACTCGTCTCCAAAAAATCCATATAATCCGCGTAATTCGTAGTTTTTTATTCTAAAAATTGTTATCCTGTTCCCCTGTTGAAAAAAAATCCGTTTAATCCGTGAAATCCGTAGTTTTTTTGTTCTCAAAACCCTGTTCTCCTGTTCCCCTGTTGAAATAAATCCGTTTAATCCGCGTAATCCGTAGTTTTTTGTTCTCAAAACCCTGTTCTCCTGTTGAAAAATTCATTGAATACGTAGTTTATTTCTACAAATGTGGTCGGCGGCTCGCCGACCACCTCCCAGTCATCCGTGGAATCCGTAGTTTTTTCATCAAAATCGTATCCCTTTTGAAAAAAATTGCATTCTTTTTTGAAAAATATTTGGTGGATTCAGAAATTCGTATTAACTTTGCACCGTAATAGATTGATAAATAAACAATCTAACATGCAGAAATCTTTATTAACATCTAATATTCAATCTTTTAAACCTAAAAAACTTATCGCTATGAAGAAAAAATCTTTCCGGACGTCGCAGACGTCGCTTCGCAATTGGCCTTTCACCAAGGCTGGCTGCTACGGGCCCAACCTTCAGCCCCTACAAATCGTTATAAAGAATCACTTGGGCCGCACTATTAGCCCCCGGAACCTAAAATCATCTAAATTATGGACATCACCACGAAACGGGCCTACGAGCCCGAATCTCCCGACGACGGCTTCCGCGTCTACGTTGACCGCCTATGGCCTCAGGGCCTCTCCCACCGGACCTTCCACTATGACCTGTGGTGTAAAGACGTGGCCCCATCCACCGAGCTCCGCAAATGGTTTCACGAAAATCCCACTGCCGAGTGGCCCGAATTTGAGAAGCGCTACGAGCAAGAGCTCCGCGCCAATCCGGCCTTCGCCTCCCTCAAGGCCCTACTGGCCGCGAAGCCGAAAGTCACCTTGCTATATTCTTCGCACGACACCCTGCACAACAACGCGCTGGTCCTGCGCGACATGCTTTTACGCTGACCCTCCCAGAGGTTTGGTGCTAACGGAATTTTTGCGTAACTTTGCGCAAAACTCTCGCCACCATGATCAACGAAATTCTCAATTTCAACCGCGAATTCGTGCGCTCCGGCGCTTACGAAAAATTCGCTACGGATAAATACCCTGACAAGAAGATCGCCATCGTCACTTGCATGGACACCCGCCTTGTCGAGCTGCTTCCGGCTGCCTTGGGCTTCAAGAACGGCGACGTAAAAATCATCAAAAACGCCGGCGCCACCATCACCAACCCCTTCGACTCCACCATGCGCAGCCTTCTCATCGCTGTCTATGAGCTTGGTGTGGAGGAGATTATGGTGATCGGCCACACGGGCTGCGGTGTGCAAGGCATGGACGCCGAGGAGATGCTGCACCTGATGCGCAGCCGAGGCATCCCACAGGAGCACATCACCCTGATGGAGCACTGCGGCATCAATTTGCGCGAGTGGCTTCACGGATTTGAAGACACCGACACAGCCGTGGCCGAAACCGTCGACCTCATCGCTCGTCATCCCCTCATGCCCGAAGGCATCTCCGTGGCCGGCTACGTCATGGACTCGCTCACCGGCCTCCTCACCCCTATCCCCACCCCCTAACGAAATGGCAATTTTTTCGTAACTTTGTGGGCGGATTGCGCGTTATAGTGTAAATGGAGGGTCAGAGGCCCTGCCTCCCCCACCCCCATTCCTTTTCACGATTATCCAACTATTAAATTTATCACCCTCTATGGAATCTACCCGTCAAGCCAAAATAGCTCGCCTGCTCCAAAAGGAGCTTAGCGAAATCTTCCGCGCCCAAACTGCCGCCACCCACGGCGTGATCATCTCTGTGACCACCGTGCGCGTCTCGCCCGACCTCTCAGTGGCCCGAGCATATCTGTCGGTCTTCCCCCCGGAGAAGGGCAAGGAAATGATTGAATCAATCAACGAAAACGCGCGCACAATCCGCTACGAGCTGGCTCAGCGCGTGCGCTTCCAACTGCGCAAGACTCCGGAGCTGTCGTTCTTCCTCGACGATTCGCTCGACTATCTCGAAAACATCGACAACCTTCTGGCCAAATAGTGCTCGCCTGGAAAATAGCCCTGCGATATCTCTTAGCCAAGAAATCGCACCGTGCCGTCAACGTGATCTCCGTGATTTCGATGGCGGGTGTGGCTGTGGCCACTGCCGCCATTGTCATCGTGCTCAGCGTATTCAACGGCTTCTCTGATCTGGCCCATTCGCGCCTTACCATCCTCGAGCCCGACATCAAAATCGTGCCTTCATCGGGCAAAACCATCGCCGAGGCCGACTCTCTGTCCGGAGTCATCAGTGGCCTGCCGGGGGTGAAAGGTGCAATGCCCACCATCACCGAGCGCGCCTTGCTCATCGCAGGCCAGAGGCAGCGTCCTGTGATTTTTCACGCCGTGCCGGAGCAGTTCGCATCGCTCGTGGCCATTGATTCCGCCGTCATCGACGGAGAATTCATGACCGAATACGCCGGCGTGCCGGCAGCTGCCATGTCGGTGGGCGTGGCTGTAGGATTGCAACTAAGACCGGACCCCGAGGCGAGATTTTCGCTATACGTGCCTCGCCGCAACGGGCGCATCAATCCTGCCAACCCCGCAGCAGCCTTCGTCAGCGCCGAGTTTGTGCCCACGGCTGTGGCTCGTGCCTCGCAGGATAAATTTGATGCCGAGGGCGTGATCATCCCCCTTGACCGTGCGCGCCGGATGCTTGACTACACCTCGCAGGCCTCTGCCATCGAAGTCGCCCTCCTGCCCGGAGCCTCCCCCGAGAGCGTAAAAGCCGACATCTCGCGCCTCGTCCCCGGTCTGGTGGTGCAATCGCGCCTGGAGCAGCTGGCCGACGCCTTCAAGATGATCGAAATCGAGAAGTGGGTCACCTTCCTGCTTCTGGGTTTCATCCTCGTGGTGGCATCCTTCAACATCATCTCCACCCTCTCGCTCCTGGTGATCGAAAAGCGCGAGAATATGTCCACCCTTCGCGCCCTTGGCGCCTCGGCTGCCACCTGTCGCAACGTCTTCATCATCGAAGGCTGGCTCATAACGGCCCTCGGGGGCATAATCGGCATCGTAGCGGGGTCAGTACTGGCTCTTGTGCAGCAGATTTGGGGCGTGATCAAGGTCCACGGCGACGAGTCGGCACTCATCATCACCTCCTACCCCTGCCGCCTCTCCCCCCTTGACCTGCTCCTCACACTCGGACTCGTCATGGCCATCGGCCTTATCATCTCCCAGACCACCCGCCTCTTCTCAAAATAACCCCTAACTCCTAACTAAAAAGATGCAGCGCGTACTCTTCCACGACACAATCTTCGGCCCCATCCACTCCCGTCGCCTCGGCACCAGCCTCGGCGTGAACCTCTCGCCCAACGACGGCAAGATCTGCTCATTCGATTGCCTCTACTGCGAAGCAGGCTTCAACGCCCAAGGTCCCGGCACCACAGGCTTCCCCCCGCGCGCCGAAGTGGCCCGTCTGCTCGAAGAGAAACTCCGCACCATGCAAGAGCGAGGCGAGCACCTCGACGTCATCACCTTCTCCGGCAACGGCGAGCCCACGCTCCATCCCGACTTCCCCGGCATCATCGACGACGTCATCGCCCTGCGCGACCGCTACTTTCCCGAGGTCAAAATCAGTGTCCTGAGCAACTCCACACGCATCTTCACCCCTGCCGTGGCCCAAGCCCTGAAGAAAGTCGACAACAACATCCTCAAGCTCGACAGCGCTGTAGAAGCCACCATGCGACAGCTCGACCGCCCCGGCTCTCCGACTTTCACTGTAGAGCACGCTATCGACGGCCTCAAGCAGTTTGCCGGCACCGGCATCATCCAGACCATGCTCACCCGCGGCACCCACGACGGCATCCCCGTAGACAACACCACCGAAGACGAAATCTCCGCCCTCATCGCCGCCTACCGCGCCATCCGTCCCCGCTCAATCATGATCTACAGCATCGACCGCGCCACCCCCGAGCACAGCCTACAGAAAGTAAGCCGCGACGAGCTCTCAGCCATCGCCACGCGCATTGCCGCCGCCACCTCCATCCCCGTTTCCATCGCCTAAGCCGCGGGCTATCCGAAGATAATGCCGTCAATCTCGGCAAGCTCCTCCTGCGAGAAGTGCAGGTTTTTCAGACACCCGAGACTGTCGCCAAGCTGACCGACCGAGCTGCAACCCACAATGACCGAGGTCACCCTTTCGTCCTTCAGAAGCCACGACAGCGACATTTCAGCCAGCGTCTGCCCCCGACGGCGAGCCAGGGCATCGAGTCCGCTTAGCTTGGCCAGAAGCTGCGGAGTGATCTGCTCCGGTTTCAGATACTTACCTTTAGAAGCGCGCGAACCCTGTGGGATGCCATTGAGATAGCGGTTGGTGAGCAAGCCCTGCGCAAGCGGAGAGAAAGCCGTGAAGCCCACGCCGTTATCACCGGCCTGACGCAGGATTCCCTCATGCTCCTTCTGCCTGTCAAGCAGGTTGAACTTACCCTGATAGATAAGACACGGCACATCGCGCCCGGCCAGATAATCATACGCAAACTGCGCAGCCTCAAGCGGCCATTGTGAAATGCCCACATACAAAGCCTTGCCCTGCCTCACCACATCGACAAGCGCCTGCAGCGTCTCCTCCATAGGCGTCTCCGGATCGAAACGATGACTGTAGAAAATATCCACATATTCAAGATTCATCCTGCGCAGGCTCTGATTGAGCGAAGCCATCAGATACTTGCGCGAGCCACAGTTGCCGTACGGCCCCGGCCACATCTTCCAACCGGCCTTGGTCGTGATAATCATTTCATCACGGTAAGGACGGAACGAGGACTGCATGATGCGACCGAAAGTCTCCTCGGCCGACCCGTAAGAAGGCCCGTAATTATTAGCGAGGTCAAAACAAGTCACACCATGGTCAAACGCAAAGTGGAGCATTTCGCGGCTATTGGCGAGCGTGTCCACATCGCCGAAATTGTGCCACAGACCCAAAGAAACACGAGGCAGCAAGATTCCGCTGCGGCCGCAGCGCGCATACAGCATTCCGCCGTCATAACGGCCATCAGAAGCAAGGTAAGGAGGATTTATCATAAAACTACAAGTTAGAATCAGGAAAATCAGAACTACAAATCAAGATAGCCGCCCGAGTAAAAAACAAGCCCCCGGCATCATTTCATCTCGCGCGCCACCCACCTGCAAAGTTACAACTTTTCCCGAAACAATAAAAAAGTTCAATAAAAAGATCGTGACCAAAAGATCACGACCTCTTTATTTTTCTTTCCCGCTTTTTATAGTTTGGTTTGCAGGAAGAAGCGATGTGATTTATACTATAGCTAAAAGTATTGTAGCCTTTTGACTAAACCTTTTGGCGATGCTTCAGCTCTTCTGGAATCTGCCGTTTCCTTGTTCATAATAACTTCTGCCTTCTCCATCTTCCCAATATTGTTCACCACAAATGCCACGACCACTCCTATGAAGTTCTGTGCCATCCTGAAGCGTAACGGTGTCGCTTTTTTTCGAGCCGTCTGAGAGCCAAAATTGGAGAACAAGCCACAGAACAAAAAGCACTATGGCAATCATACCGACCCACATACCGATGAAGCACCCTATGCCACAGGCGATAGCGTTGAGAATTACTACATAAAGCGAACGTCCGATTTTCGACCAAACAGAGTCGAAATAGCGTAAGGTGCCCCAAAGGAAATAGACTGATGCAAGCAGTGAGAGACCAAAGAGCGTAGGTACCACCACTTCGTTGATTGTATCCCCCTTCACAAACAGGCTTAAGATAGCGATGGCGAAACCACCGATAAGGCCTAAAGTGAAATTGTGACAGAAGCTCGATGCCATGGATATTTGCTCCACGTCTCGGCCTGAGCCGAAGATTACGCCGTCAAGACTGCTGACTGCGCTTTTGGTCCAGCGCTTGCCAAACCAGGGTTGTTTTTCTTTTCCCATTTTGATAAGATTTAGAATAAGTGGATAATTTATTGAATTGTTTGCTTATAGCCAAAGATTAACCTTTTCTTTCTATAGTTTAGCAAGCGTCTACTGTTCCACTTTTCTAACTTGTTCTTTCGGCTTACGGCCTGGCACGATTTGTCAGCATAGAAACAAAAAAGCGTGGGTAGCGATCTGTGCTCGTCCCACGGCTTGAGGCTCTGGCATGTGCCCATCGTAGTAAGACGAGCAACGCAGAGCCCACGCATATATGCAATTCGACCGGGTGCCTGGAATGTCTCTCGACATTGCAGGCTTTTGTGCAGGGTCATTACATATCCATGAGCATCTATCGTTGCATCTGCCTTGACTACGATTTTGAAACTGCCAGATTTCAAGCCGTCAAGTGCGGAAGCGTGGATAAACGCTTTGTTTTATTTATGGGAATATCTGGATGGTGATATTCCGGTGTCGCCCTCCCTCAGTGCCCTTGTCGGGGGGTCTGCGTTCAGTTGACACGCAAATTTATAATGTTTTTTGGAAATGGCAAAACTTTTCCGTGATTTTTTTGAAAAAAAACCTCGCTGCCCGGGTGGGCGGCGAGGTTTTTATGCAGGAGGGGGATGTTGTTATTCTGCTGCGGGTGTTTCGGCTGCGGGGGCCTGGGCTGCGGGAGCTTCGGCTGCGGGCGCGGTCTCGGTTTTTTTGCGGCGGCTGCGGCGGGTGGCTTTGGGCTTCTTGGCTGATTTGTCGTAGGTGGTGTTGTAGTCTACGAGCTCGATGAAGCAGGTTTTGGCGTTGTCGCCGAGGCGGTTGCCGGTTTTGAGGATGCGGGTGTAGCCACCGGGACGGTTTGCGATTTTCTGTGCTACTTCGCCAAAGAGTTCTTTTACAGCGTCTTTGTTCTGGAGGTAGCTGAAGACTACGCGACGGTTGGGGGTGGTGTCTTCTTTAGCGCGGTTGATCAGGGGCTCGGCGTAGACGCGCAGGGCTTTGGCTTTAGCCAGGGTTGTGAAGATGCGCTTGTGCATGATCAGGGAGATGGTCATGTTGGCCAGCAGGGAGTCGCGGTGTGCTTTTTTGCGGCTGAGGTGGTTGAATTTTTTATTGTGGCGCATTGTTGTTAGTCGATGTTGAGTTTGTATTTAGAGATGTCCATTCCGAAAGAGAGGTTGAGGCTTGTGAGGAGGTCTTCGAGCTCGGTGAGGGATTTCTTACCGAAGTTTCTGAATTTAAGCAGGTCGTTTTTGTTGAAGACGACGAGCTCTCCGAGGGTCTCGACTTCTGCGCTCTTGAGGCAGTTGAGTGCGCGCACGCTCAGGTCCATGTCGACGAGTTTGGATTTGAGGAGCTGGCGCATGTGGAGCACTTCTTCATCGAATTCTTCTGTGTCTTCTGCTTCGGGGGTTTC
Organism: uncultured Bacteroides sp.; assembly: GCA_964575435.1. GTDB lineage: Bacteria > Bacteroidota > Bacteroidia > Bacteroidales > Muribaculaceae > CAG-873. The sequence goes on along the minus strand of CAZNRK010000044.1, from coordinate 2,146 downwards.
GATAGTGATTTTCTCGTCGGAGAAGAGCATGAAGTGGTAGATGAGGATTTTGGCTGCTTCTTTGAGGGCGTCTTTGGGGAGGATGGAGCCGTTGGTTGTGATTTCGAGCGTGAGTTTGTCGTAGTCGGTCTTTTGGTCGACGCGGAAGTTTTCTACGGTGTATTTCACGTTCTTGATCGGGGTGTAGGTGGAGTCGATGGCGATTACGTTGAGCTCGTCGTCGCCGGGGTTGCGGTTTTCTTCGGCGCGCACCCATGAGCGACCTTTGTTGATGGTCAGGGTGATTGTGAAGGATGCGCCGGGAGCGAGGTGGCAGATTACGAGCTCGGGGTTTGTGACTTCGAAGCCGTTGAGGGCTTTGGAGATGTCGGCGGCGGTGAATTCTTCTTTGCCGGCGACGGTGATGGTCACGGTTTCGTTTTCTGTGCCTTCGAGGGTCTGTTTGAGGTCGACTTTCTTGAGATTGAGGATGATGTTTGTTACGTCTTCAATCACACCGGGAATGGTGTCGAATTCGTGTTTTACGCCGTCGATGCGGATCGATGAGATGGCGAAGCCTTCGAGTGAGGAGAGGAGAACACGGCGGAGTGCGTTTCCGACGGTGATTCCATAGCCGGGCTCGAGGGGTTTGAATTCGAATTTGCCGTAGAAGTTGTCGGCTTCGAGCATCAGGACCTTGTCGGGCTTTTGAAATGCTAATATAGCCATGGATCGAAGGATTAGGATTATTTTGAATAGAGCTCGACGATGAGCTGTTCTTTAATATTCTCGGGGATGTCGGCGCGCTCGGGCATGTGGAGGAATTTGCCTGCTTTGGCGGTTTCGTCCCATTCGATCCAGGGGTATTTGCTGTGGTTGAAGCCTGCGAGAGCTTCGGCGATTACTTCGAGTGATTTTGAGCGTTCGCGCACGCCTACGATGTCGCCGGGAAGGACGCGATAGGAGGGGATGCCTACTACTTTGCCGTTGACGGTGATGTGGCGGTGGAGCACGAGCTGGCGGGCAGCAGCGCGGGTGGGTGCGATGCCCAGACGGAAGACTACGTTGTCGAGACGGGCCTCGAGGAGCTGCAGGAGGATCTCGCCGGTGGTGCCTTTCATGCGTGAGGCGGCCTCGAAGAGGTTGCGGAACTGACGCTCAAGGACGCCGTAGGTGTATTTAGCTTTTTGTTTTTCACGCAGCTGTACGCCGTACTCTGATGTTTTGCGGCGCTTGTTGGCTCCGTGCTGGCCCGGGGGGAAGTTGCGTTTTTGGAGGACTTTGTCGGGGCCGAAGATAGGTTCGCCGAAGCGGCGTGCGATTTTGGTCTTGGGACCTATGTATCTTGCCATTTGTTTTTGTTATTTTTGTGCATCGTTGGTCTCTGCGCGGGCCGGGGGGTTGGGATGGGGATTTTTCGCTTTGAGTGCAGCCGCGACCATAGAGAGGTGATGATTGTTTATGGTCTTATTTCACTTGAAAGCGAGAGTGTCGGCTTCCGGTGGCCGAGGGCCGGTGGCGGGCGATGCTGTTTGGGGTTTGGATCTAACTAAAAGATTTGATTGTAAGGGGGATGGTGTATTATCCTCTTTGGTCGGTGACCGATCTGAAGGGGATTATACGCGGCGGCGTTTGGGGGGGCGGCAGCCGTTGTGGGGCAGCGGAGTGACGTCGATAATCTCGACTACTTCGATGCCTGCGCCATGGATGGTGCGGATGGCTGATTCGCGACCGTTGCCGGGTCCTTTTACGTATGCTTTTACTTTGCGCAGGCCCAGGTCGTAGGCGATTTTTGCGCAGTCCTGAGCTGCCATCTGGGCAGCGTAGGGGGTGTTCTTTTTTGAGCCACGGAAGCCCATTTTGCCGGCGCTTGACCAGGAGATTACCTGACCTTCGCTGTTGGCTAAGCACACAATGATGTTGTTGAAAGATGAGTGTACGTGAAGTTGGCCTTCAGCGCTGACTTTGACGTTTCTCTTCTTTGCTGCGACTGTTTTCTTTGCCATATTATTTTATTTTGTAGCTTTCTTTTTGTTTGCGACTGTTTTCTTGCGGCCTTTGCGGGTGCGGGCGTTGTTTTTGGTAGATTGTCCGCGCACGGGGAGGCCGATGCGGTGACGGATGCCGCGATAGCAACCGATGTCCATCAGGCGTTTGATGTTGAGCT
>CAZNRK010000043.1:0-16997 GCA_964575435.1 uncultured Bacteroides sp. | reverse complement strand
GTCACGCAAGTGATGCCCCCGAAGTCTATTTTTAGGGTCGCCACTTGTGGCGACCATAAAAACTTATTCGCCCCGGAGGGGCGATGGTAGTGGTTAACTCCGGGTGGAGCATGAGCGACACCCGGGGAGTTTGGTACACCATCTATCATTATAACATGGCCCCGGAGGGGTCATGATCGTGATACCACAATTCGCACCTCTCCGAGGCGCGGGGTTTGTAGGGACGCACCTTGGTGCGTACGTTCCTATTTAGTAAGGAGTCAGGGATTGACTGGGAGGTGGCGGTCGGCTCGGCCGCCACGTTACTCGGAGGTATGCTCTAAAATGCGTCAGTTACCTAGCGATAGTAGGGTCGCCAATTGTGGCGACGGAGAAGTAAGTAGATATTTGTGAGGGTTTGGTGGTAGTCGCCACAAGTGGCGACCCTACAGTCAGGAAACAGGGGATTGGAACCGGGTCGCCTGGTAACGGACGCACTATGGTGCGTCCCTACAAAGGGCTGGGGTACAATTAGATACGTTGTGGTTTTGTCGAGGGCGAGCCGCCCTCGACATCCCAGTCAATGTTGCGTGCGGCCCGCACGCGATAATCCGTGAAATCCGTAGTTTTCCACAACCTGTCAGCATTGCCTTAAAATTTACATTTGCAAAATTAGGGGATTTTGCTAAGTAGTTGATAGTTAGAGGAGAAGAAAAATGTAGATAACTTTTGTAAATTTTTTCGCGTTTTTGGTTGTAAATTTTGCGGGATTTCTGTAACTTTGAAGTGTCAAATTTTCCCCTTTCTCGAATCTTCAACTCTCTGATAATCAGTTGCTTAAAATGTCAACGGAAGTTTACCATATACCTGCCCTCCTCCCGCAGACCCTCCAGGCCCTGGTCACCGACCCCGCCGGAGCCTACGCCGACGCCACATTTGGCGGTGGCGGCCACTCGCGCGGCATCCTCTCCATGCTCGATCCGCAAGGGCATCTCTACTGCTTCGACCGCGACGCTGAGGCCATAGAGCGCAACGGCATCTGCGACCCGCGCGTGACCATGATCAACGGCAACTTCCGATATATCAAGAACTTCCTGCGCTACTACGGCGCCGAGCCCGGCACCATGCAAGGCATACTGGCCGACCTTGGCGTGTCGTTTCATCACTTCGACGACCCCGAGCGCGGATTCTCCTTCCGCTTCGACAGCCCGCTCGACATGCGCATGAACCGCAGCGGAGGCACCACAGCCGCCGCCCTGTTGGCCTCAGCCACGGAAGAGGACCTTGCCACATGGCTTTACACCTACGGCGAGCTCCGCCAGAGCCGCCGCATGGCCGCTGCCATCGTCAAAACTCGAGCCAAGGGGCAGATAGAAACAGCCGGAGAGCTCGTGGACATCCTCAGGCCCTACATCTCGCCCAAGCAAGAGAAAAAAGAACTTGCCCAAGCCTTCCAAGCTCTGCGCATCGTGGTCAACGACGAGATGGCTGCCCTGCGCGCCCTGCTTACACAGAGCGTGGAAATGCTCGCCCCCGGCGGACGTCTGGCCATCATCACCTACCACTCGCTCGAGGACCGCATGGTCAAGAATTTCATGCGCACCGGCAACGTCGAGGGCAAGGAAAACAAAGACTTCTACGGCCGGTCGCTCTCGCCCATGTCTCCCCTGAGTTCCAAGCCCATCGTGGCCGACGAGGCCGAAATCGAGGCCAACCCCCGCAGCCGCAGCGCCAAATTGCGCGTGGCAACAAAAAACAGCGCAAATATCAAATAAACCTTCTCACACCCTCGCTCGCCAGGTATGGCGACCCCTCAAAAAATACTCATCAAAAAGACCCATCATAAAAGACCAATCACAAACCAATGGCAGCGGAAAAAGACAAGAAAAAGCAAAAGAAGGGCACATCGGCCGGCGCCGGGGTGCGCACCTGGTCGCTCAAACTTTTTCTTGGCGATATCATTTCAAGCGAATTTTTCAACCGTCACAAATATTCCATCATCGGCATGGTGGTGCTCCTGATCCTCTATATATCATTTCAATACGAATGCAAAACGCGCATGGAGACCATCGACACCCTCAACAAAGAGCTCGCCATCGTGCGCTCTGAGAGCATACGCCAGAAGAGCGCCTACCGCTCCAAAATTCGCGAGAGCGTGCTCACCCACATGGCCGACTCCATGCACCTGGGCCTAAAAGTGCAAGACCAACCTCCTTACAAAATCAAATACTTAAAAAATGAAAACTAAACGCACAGCTATCTTCTGGCGCTATGCAATAGTGTCGGTCGTAATCTCTCTGCTGGCCATTGCCATCGTGTGGTCGGCTGTCAACACCACCGTGATCAATGCCGACAAATGGAACCTGAAGGCCGACTCCGTGCTCCAGCGCGTGTACTTCGCCCAACCCAAACGCGGCGAAATCCTTGCCGACGACGGCACAGTGCTCGCCACCAACGTCACCGCCTACTCCATCTACATCGACTACAACTCCAACACACGCAAAGACTCGGCCTTTGTGGCCAACCTCGACGCTCTCTCCGACTCCATGGCCAAATATTACCCCGTCCGCGACCGCCAAGGCTGGAAAAACCACCTTGCCGCCCCCCTTGCCGCCGAGCCCGGAAAGAGAAAGAAAAACCATCTGCTGCTCAAAGACGTAAGCTATGCCGACTATGAGCGCATCCTCGCCTTCCCCTTCTTTGGCGATTACAAACGTAAATACACCCACGGCCTCTACACCACCTCGCGCGAGCGACGCGTCACTCCCTACGGGTCCATGGCCCGGCGCAGTGTGGGCCGCTGCAATTATGTGCGCACTCCCAAATTTGAGGGAGCCACCCGGCGGCGCGACTCCACCGACATGCTCCGCGGATATTCCGGCCTGGAGAAGGCCCTCGACCCCATCCTCTTCGGCCAGCTCGGCACAGCTCGTATGACCCAGCTCACCCACGGTGTGCGCTCGCGCATTGATGCCCCGGCCGTCGACGGCTCCAGTGTGCACTCCACCATCAACATCGACATCCAGGACATCGTAGAGAACGAGCTTATGGAAATGGTCAAAAAGACCGAGGCCTCGTGGGGCACCTGCATCCTGATGGAGGTGGCCACCGGCAACATCAAGGCTATCTCAAACCTTGACCGCGACCCCGTCACAGGCGAATGCATCGAAGCCATGAACTATGCCGTGCAGGCCTACGAGCCCGGCTCCGTAATGAAGCCCATCACCATGGTCGTGGCCCTGAACAAAGGCTACGCCGGCAATCTGAGCCGCACCATGCAGATCGGGTCATCGTATGCCTACGCCGGAGGCTCGCCCATCCGCGATTCCCACTCCCCGGCTTATCTGCCCGTGAGCCGGTTTATCGAGTACTCCTCCAACATCGGCATGACCAAGCTCATGTGTCCAAACTACGACAACGACCACCTCAACGACTTCCGCAACGACCTCCGCGAGATCGGCCTGTTTGAGAAATTCAATACCGGCATGGCCGACGAGCGCGTGCCATACATCCCCACAATCTCGGCCGACGCCGGCGGCCGCGTCTCGCTCTCGCGCATGGTCTACGGCTATTCCACAATGATTCCGCCTCTCTACACATGCGCCATCTACAACGCCATCGCCAACGACGGCAAATTTGTGCGCCCCCGCATGGTGCAGGCCACCATTGCCCCCGACGGCACCCGCACCGAGCGCGAGGTGAGCTACGTGCGCGATTCCATCCTCTCTAAAAGAAACGCTCAGCTGTTGCGCTCGATGATTCGCGACGTGGTCTGGGGCGAAGGCGGCACGGCAAAAGCCGTGCGCAACGATGTGGTGGAGATCGCAGGCAAGACCGGCACAGCCCGCATCACAGTCGATGCCGTGCGCGACACCTCCGGCAAGGTTATCACTCCGGCCCACTATCTGGAGGGCCATTATCGCCTGGCCTTCTGCGGATTCTTCCCCTACGACTCGCCAAAGTACACCTGCATGGTGCTCCTTTCCGACCCCTCGCCTGCATATCGCGGAGCCGGCAGCACATCAGGCGTGGTGCTCAAAAATATCGCTCTGAAGATGCATGCTCGCGGCATGCTCGGCAACAGCACCGACTTCAATGACGGCAAAGGCACCCCCGGCACCTCTCCCACCCTCTACGCCTGCGACGCCTTCACCGGCACTCAGCTCAAAGAGGCCCTCGGAGCCGGCAAGGTCTCGCGCATGCGCGAGCCGGGGCGCCCGCAGGCTGGCACCGTGCCCGACCTGACCGGTCTGAGCGTGCGCGATGCTCTGCTTGCCCTCTCAGAGTCGGGCTATCAGGGCAAATTTCACGGTAGGGGCTACGTGGTGCGCCAAGACGCCTCGCCCGGCCAGAATCTCCCCTCCGGCTCTGAGATAAACGTCTATTTTACAACCTATTAGTCCTGAAAATCAGACACAAACCCCGATTATGCTTCTTTCCAAACTCATAGAGCGCCTGCAGGTAAAGGGCGCGATAAAAAATCCCGACTTAGATGTGGCCGGCATCACGGCAGATTCGCGCCGTGTTGAGGCCGGAGGGCTGTACGTGGCCGTGGCCGGCACCAACGTTGACGGCCACTCCTTCATCCCCTCGGCCATCGCAGCCGGGGCCTCAGTCATCGTCTGCGAGCACAAGCCGCAGGAGGCAGAAGAGGGCGTGGAATGGGTCATCGTGCCCGATTCTGCGGTAGCCTTAGGCGAAATCGCCTCGGCATGGTATGGCCACCCCTCGGAGCAGCTCACCCTTGTGGGTGTGACCGGCACCAACGGCAAAACCACCATCGCCACCCTCCTCTACCACACCGCCCGACACATGGGCGAGCGCGCCGGGCTGCTCTCCACCGTGGTGAATCTCATCGACACCCGAGGCGTGGCCGCTACCCACACCACTCCCGACCCCATCAGCCTTCAGGCCATGCTGCGCGAGATGGTGGAGGCCGGATGCACCTTCTGCGCCATGGAGGTCAGCTCCCACGCCTGCGCCCAGCACCGCATCGCCGGGCTGAAATTTGCCGGAGGCATCTTCACAAATCTCACCCGCGACCATCTCGACTACCATAAGACCTTCGACAACTACATCGCCGCCAAAAAGAGCTTCTTTGACTCTCTGGGCAAGGAGGCCTTCGCCCTTGTCAACATCGACGACCGCCGCGGCGAGGTCATGGTGCAGAACACCCGCGCCAGGGTCACTACTTACTCCCTGCACTCCCGCGCCACCTACACCGGCGAGGTCATTGAAGAGAGCATCCGCGGCATGCTCATGGCCTTTAACGGCCGCGAGGTCGAAACCCACTTTGTGGGCAACTTCAACGCTTACAATCTCCTGGCCGTATACGGCGCCGCCATCAACATCGGATGGGAGAGCGAGGAGGTGCTCAGAGTGATGAGTGTGCTCCGCCCCGTGGACGGCCGCATGCAGACCTTTACCAACGGCTCAGTCACCGCAATCGTCGATTATGCCCACACCCCCGACGCTCTGGAGAACGTCCTGCTCACCATCAACGACCTCCTCCACGGCTCAGGGCGCGTGATCACCGTGTGCGGCTGCGGCGGCGACCGCGACAAGGGCAAGCGCCCCACAATGGCCGCCATAGCAGTCAACAACAGCGATCTGGCCATCTTCACCTCAGACAATCCCCGCACAGAAGACCCCGAGGAAATCCTCAGCGAGATGCTCGCCGGAGTGAGCCCCTCTGACATGAACCGCGCCATCAAGATCACCGACCGTGCATGCGCCATCGCGCGCGCAATAGAGCTGGCCGAGGAGGGCGACGTGGTGCTTGTGGCGGGAAAAGGACACGAGGATTACCAGATCATCGGCACCGAAAAGCATCATTTCGACGACCGCGAGCAGGTGTGCCAAAGGCTCAACATTCCCTATTCCGCTAAAAAATGAAATCGATCAAAGATATGACAACGAAGAAAAGACTCGTAGTGCTCGGAGCCGGAGAGAGCGGCACCGGAGCCGCAATCCTGGGCAAAGACAAGGGATTTGAGGTGCTGGTGAGCGATAGCGGCACAATTTCCCCCAAATATAAGGAAATGCTTGATGCTGAGGGCATTGAATGGGAAGAAGGAGGCCACACCGAGCAGCGCGTGATCATGGCCGATGAGGTGGTGAAAAGTCCCGGTATCCCTCTGGAGGCCGACATAATACAAAAGGTGATGAAGAAAAACATCCCAGTGATCTCAGAAATCGAGCTTGCCGGGCGATACACCGACGCCAAAATGGTGTGCATCACCGGATCGAACGGCAAAACCACCACTACCCTGCTCACCTACCATATCCTGAGCCGGGCCGGGCTCAACGTGGGGCTGGCCGGAAACGTGGGCAAAAGTCTGGCATTGCAGGTGGCGCGCGAGAAGCATGATGTCTACGTAATCGAGCTCAGCTCATTCCAGCTCGACAACATGTACCGCTTCCACGCCGACATCGCAGTGATCCTCAACATCACCCCCGACCACCTCGACCGCTACGACCACAAGATGCAGAACTACGTCAACGCCAAATTTCGCATCGTGCAGAATATGACCCCGCGCGACGCCTTCATCTTCTGGCAAGACGACCCCGTGATCGCCGCCCAGCTCCGGCGCCACGAAATCGAGGCTCAAATGCTCCCCTTTGCCGAGCACCGCGAAGAGGACACGGCGGCCTGCGTAGAGGACGGCATGCTCGTGGTGCAGGCCGGAGGACGCACATTCACAATGCCACGGGCCGACCTGGCCCTCAACGGCCTTCATAATCTCTACAACTCAATGGCAGCCGCACTGAGCGCGTGCCTGCTCAATATCGAAGACAACACTCTTCGCCGCGCACTGAGCGATTTCGAGGGCGTGGAGCATCGCCTGGAACCGGTGGCCACCATCGACGGTGTGCGCTGGATCAACGACTCAAAGGCCACCAACGTCAATTCCACCTACTACGCCCTTGAGAGCATGACCACCCCCGTGGTGCTCATCCTCGGCGGCAAGGACAAGGGCAACGACTACAGCGAGATCCTGCCCCTGGTGCGCGAGAAGGTCACGGGCATCGTGGCCATGGGACTGCACAACGAGAAGATTATCGACTTTTTCAAGGACGAAGTGCCTCAAATTGCTGACACCCATACCCTTGCCGACGCCGTAGAGGCCTGCCGCAAGATGGCCCTCCCCGGCCAGACCGTGCTGCTCTCGCCCTGCTGCGCAAGTTTTGACCTCTTCAAATCTTACGAAGACCGCGGGCGCCAATTCAAAGCCGCCGTCCGCGACCTCCAGAACCCCTAATCGAGATTTAACCCGATAAAACCCGATAAAACCCGATAAAACCCGATAAATCCCGATTAAACCCGATTCAACCCGATTCAACCCGATTAAACCCCCTAACTATTATGTCAGACACCACAGAGGCCTTGCGCCCCGAAACCGAACAACCCCGCCGCACCGACCGGCAGATATGGGGCATCTACATCATGCTCTGTATCATATCAATCATCGAGCTCTACAGCGCCTCGAGCCACGAAGTCACCGCCACCAACATCTTCGGCCCCATCCTGCGCCACGTGATGTTTCTGTTGGCGGGTCTGGTGATCATGCTCGGCCTGCAGCGCACACATTATAAATATTTCCTGAAATGGATCTGGCCCTTTGCCATAGCCTCGGGAGTGCTGATGGTCATTACCCTATTGTTTGGCGACTACATCAACGGCGCCCGGCGCAGCATTTCCTTCGGCCCCATTGCCATCCAGCCGGCCGAAATGGTGAAGATTTCAGTGGTTTTGGTCATTGCCCTGGTGCTCTCCCGCTCGCAGATGAAGGGGGAGACCGACGTCACGAATCAGGGCCTGATCAAGGTGTGTGTGGCCTGCGCCGTGGCCTGCGTGCTGCTGGTGTCGCAAGGATTGACCAATACGTTGCTGCTCATGGCCATAGCCATGTCGATGATGCTGATAGGCGGCATCTCGGCACGTAAATTTTTCATCATCATGGGTGTGTTTGCCATTTGCGGAGGAGTGTTCGTGGGCTACAAGATACTGAAGTCCAGCCCCAAGAGCACCGAAACCACAGAGCAGACCTACACGCAGATCGAGGGCACCGACGTGCAGGCGGTGATAGGCAGCCACGGCACCACTGACGGCCGAGGAGGCACCTGGAAGCAACGCATCAAGCGTTACCTCAACCGCGAGAAATACAACGACACGATCACCGACCTCAACCAGCAGGAGCAGTACTCCTACATCGCTCAGGCCCACGGCGGCGTCTTCGGAGTGATGCCCGGCAATTCGCGCGAGACGGCGCGTCTGCCCCTGGCTTTCTCAGATTACATCTACGCCATCATCATCGAGGAGCTCGGCCTTGTGGGCGGCATCTTCGTGCTCATCCTCTATCTCTGGCTTCTGGCCAGGGCGGGGCGTGTGGCCTATAGGTGCCAGACGGCTTTCCCTGCCTTGCTGGTGATGGGTATGGCGGTGTTTATCACGTTCCAGGCCGTGTTCCATATGTGCATCGTCACCGGTGTCTTCCCTGTCTCCGGGCAGCCTTTGCCCTTGATATCAAAGGGCGGCACATCGATATTGATCACGTCGATGGCCTTGGGTATAATGTTGAGTGTGAGCCGTTTCGCAGCCCGCAAAGGCAAAAAAGAAGAGATTAAAGAAGAGCTGCGCGAACTCCCCGGCGAGGTGCGCGCCGAAAATCCTGCATAAACAAGAAATACGATACGAATATGAAAGTCCTGATAAGCGGCGGAGGCACCGGTGGCCACATCTTCCCCGCCCTCTCCATCGCCAATGCCATCAAGGAGCGCCACCCCGAGGCCGAAATCCTCTTTGTGGGCGCCGAAGACCGCATGGAGATGGATCGCGTGCCGGCTGCCGGATATGAAATCGTGGGATTGCCCGTGGCGGGCTTTGACCGCAAGCGCCTGTGGCGAAATTTCGGCGTGCTGTGGAAGCTATTCAAGAGCATGCGCAAGGCCCGGAAGATCGTAAGGGAGTTCCGCCCCGACATCGCAATCGGGGTGGGGGGATATGCCAGCGGTCCCACCCTCAAGGCTGCCCAGAGGCTCGGGGTGCCCACTCTGGTGCAGGAGCAAAACCAATATGCAGGAGTCACCAACAAACTCCTCGCTGCCAAGGCCGACGCCATCTGCGTGGCCTACGAGGGCATGGAGCGCTTCTTCCCTGCCGACAAGATCATCCTCACCGGAAATCCCGTGCGCGGCGATGTGCTCGCTTGCCCGCTGACAAAGCAACAGGCACGGGAAAAATCAGGACTGAAGCCCGAGGGATTCACGATTCTGGCCGTGGGCGGCTCGCTGGGGGCACGCACCATCAACGAAAGCGTTGAGGCCATGCTCGGGAGCCTCCCCGAGGGTGTGCAGGTGCTGTGGCAGACCGGAAAGCTCTACGCCGAGGAGTGCGCCCGCGTGGCCCGCGGCCACCGGAACGTGGTGGCCTCGCCCTTCATCTCCGACATGGGGGCAGCCTACCGTGCTGCCGACCTGGTCATCTCCCGCGCCGGTGCCGGCACCATCTCTGAGCTTCAGCTCCTGGGCAAGCCCGTGATCCTGATTCCCTCGCCCATGGTGGCCGAAGACCACCAGCGCAAAAACGCCCAATCGCTCCAGGAGCGCGGCGCCGCCGTGATGATTCTCGACGCAGAAGCTCGCGAGCGTCTGGCGCCGGAGGTCCTGGCTCTCATCGAGAATCCCGAGCGGGTGGAGCTCCTTGGCCTTAACATCTCCAAAATGGCACTCCCGGACTCCGCCGACCGCATCGTAGACGAAATCGAGAAAATCCTCTCCTAAGCAACAATTATTCTGTAAAAATTTGAGCTTCAGCTCAATATGTATCCCTATAAATGATGAAAGAAAACTACATATATTTCGCGGGCATCGGGGGCATCGGCATGGCAGCCCTGGCTCGCTACTATCTGGCCAAAGGCTGTAAGGTAGCAGGCTACGACCGCACTCCCTCACACCTGACCGAGGCCCTGGAGCGCGAGGGCGCCCGGGTGAGCTACTCCGACTCCATGGAAGCCGTGCCCGAGGAATTCCGCCACCGTGACCGGGTGCTGGTGGTCTACACCCCGGCGGTGCCGGAGAGCAACGTGCCCCTGTCTTATTTCCGCGCCAACGGCTTCCCGGTGCTCAAACGGGCTGCCGTGTTGGGATTGATCACCCGCACGAGCCGTGCGCTGTGTTTTTCCGGTACCCACGGCAAAACCACCACCTCGTCAATGGCCGCCCACATCCTGCACACCTCCCCCGCGGGCTGCACGGCCTTTCTCGGCGGCATCCTGCGCAACTACGACAGCAACCTGCTCCTGAGCCCCTCCTCGCCCTGGTGTGTGGTGGAGGCTGACGAGTACGACCGCTCTTTCCACCATCTCTCGCCCTACATCGCCGTGGTCACCGCCACCGACCCCGACCACCTCGACATCTACGGCACCGAAGAGGCTTACCTTGAGAGCTTTGCGCATTTCACAGAGCTAATCTCGCCCGAGGGTGCCCTGATCCTGCACGAGGGCTTGAAGCTGCAGGCACGTCCGCCTCAAGGGGTGCGCGTCTTCACCTACAGCCGCGACAAGGGCGATTTCCACGCCGAGAACATCCGCCGAGCCGGCGGCGAGATCACATACGACCTCTGTCTCCCTTCCGGGGCTAAGATTCCCGACATCTCTCTGGGCGTGCCGGTGGAGATTAACATCGAGAATTCCATCGCCGCTATCGCCGCCTGCCTGCTCACGGGCGATGTCTCTGCCGGCGACATCCGCACAGCCATGGCCTCCTATCTCGGGGCCGAGCGCCGATTCCAGTTCATGCTCAAGGAGCCGGGGCCGAAGGGCAGGGTAGTCATTGACGATTATGCCCACCACCCCGACGAGCTGCGCCAGTCGATTCTCTCGGTGCGTGCCATCTACCCCGACAGGCGCCTCACCGTGGCCTTTCAGCCTCACCTTTATTCGCGCACGCGCGATTTCGCCCCGGAGTTTGCCGAGGCGCTTTCTCTGGCCGATGAGGTGATCCTTACCGACCTTTACCCGGCCCGTGAGGAGCCAATCCCGGGCGTGAGCTCCAAAATCATCTTCGACAGGGTGAATTGTGAAAATAAATCGCTGATTTTGAAGCAAGATTTTGTGGAAACGATGAAAAATCGTAACTTTGAGGTCTTATTGGCTCTCGGCGCAGGCGATCTCTCAAATTTCCTGCCCGAGCTTTGCCGTGAGCTCACCAAAGACTAATCTCCCAACCCTCCGCGCCCTGAAATGGAACGAAAAAATGTGATAAGATGCGTGCTGGCTATCGTGATGATGATCTACGTCGGATTTGCGATGGTCTATGTGCACGGGCGCGCCTCGGAGCGCACGTGTCGCGACGTGAAGGTCAGCGTCATCGACCCCGCCCACCACGATTTCATCACTCCGGCCACCGTCTATCGCGAAATCGACCGCATGAAGCTCCGCCCCTCCGGTCTGCCCTGCGACTCGCTCGACCTGCGCTCTATGGAGGCGCGTCTGGCTTCTTGCGACAATATCGAGAGCGTCAACGTCGTGCTCCTCACCGACGACACCCTCCACGTGCTGGTGCAGCCCCTGGTGCCCCTGGCTCGCATTTTTGACCGCGACCACCGCGATTATTTCATCAACCGCGCCGGGAAGGAGATGGAGGCGAAGCTGCACTATCGCATCGACGTGCCCGTGGTCTTCGGCAAGTTTTCCGAAAAGCTCAAGCCCACCATCATCTTCCCTTACCTCGATTTTCTGGCCTCCCACCCCCGATATGAATCTCTGGCCTCGGCCTTTGAGGTGCGTCCCAACGGCGACATTATCATGGTGCCGGCCATCCGCGGCCATGTGGTCAACCTTGGCGACACGGCCGATATCGAAAACAAATTCCACCGCCTGCATTCGTTCTATTCTCAGGTGATGCCGGTCAAGGGATGGAATTATTACGACACTATTTCCGTGAAGTGGCGCTCTCGCATCATCGCTTCGCGGCGCGACTATAAGCGTGCGGCTCCGGAGCTTGTGCCGGAGGAATATTCCGACGTCGACGATCTCGAAACCATGACCTCGGATGCCGACTCCCTGGCCGCCTCCGCCCCACGCCCATAACTTTTTAAATTCTAAACTCCAAAATTCTTAACTCCCCCTCATGTCCCATAGCACCGAAAAATATATCGTAGCTCTTGAGCTCTCCGGCACAGCCGTGCGCGCTGCAGCAGCCCGTCCGGGCCAGAATGGCGCAGCCCCCGAGATTGTGGCCGTTGAGACTGTCGACAAGGTCTCATGCATGCAATACGGCCGCGTGCAGAACCTCATCGAGGCCGCCAACCATGTCTCTTACGTCATCCAGAAACTGGAAAACAATCCTGCACTGCAGCGCGGAAAAGTGATCGCCGTGTATCTGGCTCTGGCCGGGCGCACCCTCTCCACGGTCAAGACCTCGGCCGAGATCGCCCTGCCCACAGAGATGGAGATGACCGAGGAGCTGGTGCGCCGGCTCTACAATGAGGCTGTGCGCGACATTTCTCCCGACCGCAGCGTGCTGAAGGTGCTTCCCCGGAAGTTTATCGTCGATAATCGCCCGGTGGCCAATCCCGTGGGCGCGATGGGCAGCCGGCTCAAGGGGGAATTCACGGTGGTGGTGTGCTCGCCGGTGAATCGCCGCAATCTGGAGCTGGTGATGGACGAGCGTCTCAACCTCCCCGTGGCCGATTTTGTGATCACACCCCTTGCCGAGGCGCGCATGGCCCTGAGCGAGGAGGAGAAGCAGCTGGGATGCACACTGGTGGATTTCGGTGCCCACACCACCACGATCTCAATCTATAAGGACCGCTCGCTGCAGTATCTGGTCACCCTCCCCCTGGGCTCGCACAACATCACGCGCGACGTGGCCCTGGGCCTGAGCATCACCGACGAGAAGGCTGAATTCACCAAATGCTCAATGGGTGCGGCCCAGAGCAAGGCCACCTCAACCGAGGCTGTCCGTGTCAACGAATTCGTGCGCGCCCGCCTGGGCGAAATCGTGGCCAACATCATGGCTCAGATCGGATTTGCCGGATACAAGCCGGCCGACCTCCCGGGAGGGCTCGTCTTCCTCGGTGGCGGCACGCGCATGAAAAATTTCACCAAATTTGTGGAGGCGCAGACCAAGATGAAGGTGCGCATGGCCTCGCCGGGCACGGCCGTAACGCTCAGCTCCGCCGTGGCTGCCTCCCCCGACCTGCTCCCTCTGATCTCTATCGTGGCTCTGGCCGCCTCGGGCAGCAATCCCATGACTTGCGTCCAGCTCCCCAAGGCTGCTCCGGCTCCGGCAGATGCTCTCGATGGCGACTCCCGCGCCGCAGAGGAGGAAGAATCGGTCTTCGACAGGGATGAATACACCGACGAGGCCGACGACACCCCCGACAGCGATGAATACTGGAACGTGGACGACGACGAGGCCGAGCGCCGCATGGCCGAGCGTCAGCAACGCGAAAAAGACCGCCGCGAGCGCCTCAAACGTGATGACGAACGTCGCCGCCGCGACCGCGAGGAGCAGCGCCGCCGCGATGCCCGGAAAATCAACACCGATGCCGACCTCGACACCGATGCCGACGACACTGAGACGCCCTCCGAGCACAAAGACTCCCTCCTTGAGCGCCTGAAGCAGCGTGTGGCCAACATCTTCCGTCCCTCCGAATCGGGCGACGATGCCGACCTCGACGACGAACAATAATTTCCACCTCTCTCATAAAATATCCCCTAACAGCTTAAACCCCAGACTCAAATGGCTCCCGAAGATATCCAGCAAAACCACGAATTCTCAATGCAAAACAATGCCGGTCGCACCTATTCGCCCGACAAAATCAAGGTGATCGGAGTGGGCGGAGGCGGAAACAACGCCATCAACCATATGTACAACCTCGGCGTACGCAACGTTTCTTTCATCGTCGCCAACACCGACCGCCAGGCCCTCCTGAATTCTCCAGTCCCCACAAAGCAACTCCTGGGGCCCGGTGTGCTCCGCGGTCGCGGTGCCGGCAACGACCCCGAACGCGCCCGTCTGGCCGCTGAAGAGAGCGCTGCTGAAATCAACGAGCTCTTCGACGACGACACCGACATGGTCTTCATCACCGCCGGAATGGGTGGTGGCACCGGCACTGGTGCCTCCCCGGTCATCGCCCGCATCGCCCGGCAGAGGGATATCCTCACCATCGGCATCGTCACCATCCCCTTCCTTTTCGAGGGACCGAAAAAAATCCTCAAGGCCCTCAACGGCGCCAAGGAGCTGGCCAAAAACGTTGACGCTCTGCTTGTTATCAATAACGAGCGCCTGAGCGAAATCTACCGCGACTACGATTTTCTCAACGCTTTCGGAAAGGCCGACGACATCCTCTCGATGGCCGCAATGAGTATCTCGGAAATCGTAACCACCGACGGCTACATCAACCTCGACTTCAACGACGTGGACAATACCCTCCGCGGCGGCGGCACAGCCATCATCTCCACCGGCTACGGCGAAGGCGAAAACCGTGTAACAAAGGCTATTGAGGACGCTCTCCACTCTCCCCTGCTGCGCAACACCGACATTTTCGGCTCGAAAAAGCTCCTCTTCAACCTCTATTTCTCGCGCGAGGCGCAGGATAAGTTCAAGATCGATGAGACTGACCAGATCACACAGTTTGTGTCGAATATCGACCCGGAAGTCGACGTCATCTGGGGCGTGTCGTTCGATGAGACTCTGGGCGACAAAGTGAAATTCACCATCCTGGCTTCGGGCTTCGACATCACAATCGCCGAGGGTCAGGAAATCAAGGCAAAAGAGACGGTCAAGCCTGTCCCCACACCCTCTCCCGTCCCCGACGACCAGGCCCGTCAGGAACTTGAGCAAAACTACGGCGCCGAGAAAATCGACAATATGACCCGCGCCAAAACCGAGCAGCGCTACATAATCCTGCAGCCTGACCAGCTCGACGACGACAGCGTGCTCACAGCCCTGGAGCAGAATCCGGCCCTCAACCGCGACCGTTCGATCGTTTCATCGCTCAAAAATACAGGCGCTTCGCAGCCCAAACAAAAGGACACCCCCGCAGCCCCGGCTCCCGGCACAATCGATTTCACCGACCTTGATGATTAGTCCGGGCGAAGGATGCAGGTCGTACTCCTAAATCATAGCGACTCGCTGGGCGGCGCATCCGTGGTGACCATGCGCCTGATGCAGGCTCTGGTGCAGCTGGGCGTGGATGCCCGGATGCTGGTGATGCGGGCATCGGGCGATAACATGCGCGTGCAGGAGCTTAAGCCCTCTTGGCGCCGCAAGGCGTGTTTCCTGGCTGAAGCAGCGCGCATTTATCTTGGCAACGGTTTCTCGCGCCGGGAGCTATTCAAGGTCTCAGTGGCCGATGTGGGCATGCCGGTGCATGAGCATCCGTGGGTGAAGGACGCCGACGTGGTGGTGCTCAATTGGATTAACCAGGGGATGCTCTCGCTCGCTGAAATCGCCCGCATCGAGGCTCCCGTGGTGTGGACGATGCACGATATGTGGCCCTTCACCGGAGTGTGCCACCATGCCGGGGAGTGCAACCGATACATCGCAGAGTGCGGTTTTTGCCAATACTTATATAATGGAACGCGCGCGCGTGACCTCTCTACTTCCACCCTCCGGCGCAAAGCTGAGCTGTATGCTAAGAAGAAGATTCATTTTGTGGCCGTGAGCCGTTGGTTGGCCGATTGCTGCCGCAGCAGTGCGCTGTGTCGCGCTGCTGATATCTCAGTGATTCCCAACGCTTTCCCCTCCGACAGCTATTCGACCCGCCCGTCTGCCACGCGCGTGAAGTGCGGGCTGCCCGAGGGTCCGCTCATCGCTTTTGGCGCTGCCCGCCTTGACGACCCCGTGAAGGGGTTGCCGCTTGCCATCGAGGCGCTCAATCGCCTTCACGACTCGGGCCGCCGCGCCACGGTGGTGTTTTTCGGCGCGTTGCGCGATGCGGAGGCTCTCCGAGATTTGCGTATGCCTCACGTGCACCTTGGCATGGTCTCTGACCCCGCTCGCATCGCGGAAATCTTCAGCCACTGTGATGTGGTGCTCTCCTCTTCTCACTACGAAACACTCCCCGGCACGCTCATCGAGGGCATGGCCGCCGGATGCATCCCCGTGGCTTTTCTCCATGGTGGACAGGGAGATGTCGTCACAGATCGCAAAAACGGCTATCTGGCCGTCTACTCCGACACCGCCGACCTCGCCGCCGGCCTGGAGTGGGCTCTTCACCAAGCTGAGGCCCGCACTGACCTCTCGGCGGCCAATCCCCTCTCGCGCGAAGGCCTCCATCGAGAGATCGACTGCCTATTCAACGCCCCTTCCGTTGCCCGGCGTTACATTGACCTTTTCAACTCCCTTCTCCAGGGATAGAATGTCGGTAAGGAGGGTGGGGGAGGGTGGTTTTGTGTAAGAGGTAGTAAATCAGGTGTTTATCGCTTTTGGAGGGGTTTGTTGAGGGATTGTAAATGTTAAATAAATGTTAAAACTACGATTTTTTCGCGGAAATATTTGGTGGAATGGGAAATTAGTCGTACCTTCGCGCTGCAATTGAGGAAAAGGGCCAAGAGCGGCCCGAAAAGATTAAAGATTGTTAAATCTGACACTGAAATTTGGCTATCTTAATTTTTCTCCCTAACTTTGCATTCGCTACGGCAAAAAAATGCTTTAGCTCCCGGGCGAAAGCCTGTGGATAGAGGACATTGAAAGATTGCAACAGAGACGAAGCAGTACATGGTAATAGTTTTTGAGTACAATGTAAATTGACTCTGCCAATTCCATTTTGAATTATACGCCAGAAGGGCTTCGATAAATCCGCGTTCATCTCTACGATCCCGGTCTCAGTAATGAGTCCGAGTCGGAGAGTGAGCAGCGAAGGATAAAAACAAAAGGCTCCGTGACACATTCACTCTTTCCCTGCTCCGCTCTTTTCGGAGAGTGAGGAAGCAAGGAATGATTCTTTTGAAAAAAAGGAAAAAATAAAAATACAAACAACGGAGAGTTTGATCCTGGCTCAGGAT
>CAZNRK010000042.1:7204-17153 GCA_964575435.1 uncultured Bacteroides sp. | reverse complement strand
TGGCGACCCTACACTCGGCCGGGAACGGATGCACAATGGTAAAAAACTACGGATTTCGCGGATTAAACGGATTTTTTTGGGAGACGATTAACAGGAGAACAGGAGAACGGGGTTTTGAGGGGGAAGAAACTACGGATTACGCGGATTAAACGGATTTTTTTTGTGTATGGAGGGTGTGAGGGGCTTATTGGAAAACGGGAACCACCTTACGAAAAACCGGCTTCGCGAGCTGTTGACAGAAAACTACGGATTACGCTTATCCCCGGCGGGAAAAGGGGAGAAACTACGGATTTCATCGATTTCACGGATTTTACGCATTATGAAGAGGCAACACTATACACTGATAGAGGTTTAACCCATAATTTTCATTCCTCATTATGAATTAGCATAAATGTGAATCTGACAACTATATGGTTTGTCCCATTCATCAGTGTGCTTCTCAAATATGTATCGCAGTGAATAGCCATGAAGTTTCTTCCCAAAATCATACATTCGTTTTCCTCGAGCGTCCTCCTGATAGAATGGACTTACACAGATAGCAATATTGGTGTTAGATTTATCCTGACTTAAGATTTCGGCGATTCTATCTCCTTTGAATTCTTCAAGATCTATGACGTTGGAAAATATATGTAATATTGTCGAAGTTGTTGTGGTAGTGTGTTCTGTTGTTATTTGGTTTTCGTTGATGCAATAAGGTCTAATAATGCTTTCAGGGAAGAATAATCTAACATATTCAAAAGCATGTTTTAGGTTTTCGCGCGATGGTTCAATCAAAGTGAAGTCCTTTATGTATTCGTTGTCAATCCACTTTGAAGCAATATAATCAGAGAGGACCATTTCGGCCACACCTTGACCACAGCCGTAGTCTATGATCGAGATATCTTTTTCCGACCAAATTTTCTTCGGGATTTTTTCAAAGGCCTGAAGGAGTTTTGCTTGATGAATTCTGCCATAGAAATGGAGGTAAGCCATTAACTGTGCTTTTGAGTCAAGAGTTGCTGAGCCATGGTCAAGATGCTGCTTCAAAGATTTCTTCGAGCTTTCGGGTAATGATGCAAACCATTTATTGGCTTTTGAAAGAATTTCATCAAAGGAGAAGAAGGATTTGCGGATTTGGGGTGTGTAATGCATGGGGTTAAAGAATTGAGTCGTGATTGGGGTTATGGTGATGAAAGTTTGAAAGTGCAGAGCGTGCGGTAGAGTTGGCATAACAATATATGCAACTGTGTGCACAGGTGTTATATGTGCCAATGTCTTTGGATAGTATGCAACCACAGTGCTTCCGTTGGCCAGGGTCGGTACGGGCGTTGAATAGAAAATTAAGAAGCACAGTGTCATTGGGTGCCAGGCGAGCAATCAGTCCCGGATCGATACACCTGTTATGCGCGATGTCAAGTTGCTGTAAATCAATTGGTTCGGAGCAAGTGGCGAGTTGGAGTCCCCAAGATTCATTTAACTTAGACAGTTTTTTGGAAAAACTCAACATCGATTCATTGTCCCATTCGTTATAGTTTATACCGGCCTGAATCAGATTCCTAACAACTTTCTTATATGAGGCGATGTCAGCAAAACTGAAAACCAGCTTTTCGGTATATCCACGTATAAGTTCCGCAATTTTTGATATCTTTTCAAGCAATGATTCTTCTGAAACGGTATCTGTCAAAACAAGAGGATCAAAACGCCATATGACAGAGCCTTTTCCCAAAATGTCAACAAGATTTTTAAAAGCGTCAATCCGATGTTGGAGAGGCGGCACATTGACTTCAAACCCTTCTTTTTCGTAATCATTAAGTGTGTATTGTATATAGCAGCCAATACCACGCTCTCTGAGTGTCGGGAGATACGGAATGAGAGGGGTAGGGTTCTTAGTCCAAAATACAATAAAGCGGGTGTTGGTAAACGACACATAACTGTCAGTGCCATTATACGGGTTGTGCCACTTTATATACCCCTTCTGTAATCGGTTGAAGAACCACTTTGAATAAAAGGCCGGAATATCCGTGGCTCTGCTTGCCGAGATGATTAAGGGAGCGATTGCTGACACTTCTTCTTTTGAGTCTGATACAATTTTTGTGATCTGATGCTTCATGTCATTTTTGTTATATGTGGCAAAGTTAATATGATTAATGGGTAATTTCGGAATACAGGTATGTTAATGTTTTATAATTTCGCATAGCATGATAGTTTATGGGAAGGATTAAGAGGGGAACAGGGGTTTGGTAGTAAAAACTACGGATTAGGCTTACCTCGGGGAGGAAAAGGGAATAAACTACGGATTTCGCAGATTAAACGGATTTTTTGGGGGGGAACGATTAACAGGAGAACAGGGAACGGGGTTTTGATGGGGTAGAAACTACGGATTACGCGGATTAAACGGATTTTTTTGGGGAGACGATTAACAGGAGTACATGAGAACAAAAGAAGTAGGGTCGCCACTTGTGGCGACGGTTCTTGTAACTGATTGTCCTTTTGGGACCTGTGGTAGTCGCCACAAGTGGCGACCCTACACTCGGCCGGGAACGGACGCAACATGGTAAAAAACTACGGATTTCGCGGATTAAACGGATTTTTGGGAAGAAGGGTGCGGGGCTATAAAGTGGGGAGGGGAGGAATACCTATTTTTGATTATTGGGTGGAGTGATGAGGGGGTGAGGAGGGGAGCGGGGGAGGGAAAAACCACTATTTTTGGGAATTGCGGGGGGCGAAAATCGGAAGTAATTTTGCAATCAGAAAAATCAATAGAATGACACTGTCGATTTTGGGAATTTTTTTGCAATCAGAAAAATCAATAGAATTACACAGATTAATCCGCATTTAGAATAAAGAATAATTTATGCATATGAAAGCTTTGAAATTTCTTACTTTTTTGTTTGTGCTGGCGGCTGTGCTGCCGGCGTGTACCGATGAGCCGAATGACCTCTACGATGAGGATGACAACGTAGCGGAGTATGGTTTCGTGAAGGCGTGCACTGCCAAGGAGCCGGGTCTGATCTACATCGATGCCACCGACTACACTCTCTGGACATACGTTGACCTTTCCACCCGAACTGTCCGTGCGATACCCGTGGGTGAGGCTGCGCCTGAGAACTGGGACTTTGCCGTGCACCGCTACGACGCCAAAACAAATGATGGAAAGGTGGTGGAAACGCCTCTGACCGACATCTCGCAGGCTCGCGGATGGAGGAATACGGTGGGATTGCCTGAAGTGGCTGATACATGGACCACAGACAAAATCGTGATAGATATGTCGACGATGGCACAGGGCTACCTGACCTACGCGCCCTCATACTACAACTCCACGCTCTCCGGCTGGCTCACCCTGGACACAAGTTCGATGCCACCGGTCTACACTCTCTCGCCGCGCGTCTTTGTGCTGCTGCTCCCCGATGGGAGCCGGGCCGCGCTCAAGCTCGAGAATTTCATTGATGCAGTCGGGGTAAAAGGCTACATGTCAATCGAATATATATATCCCCTCTGATAATAACGAAACGAGGATTCAACACACTATTGGCCTTGGGTTTATGAAACGAGGAGTCAACACACTATTGGCCTTGGGTTTATGAAAAGAGGAGTCAATATTGTAATGGCTTTGGCTGCGGCTGCCGTTTCGGCCTCAGCGCAGACCGGAGCACTGCCCACTGAGGCGCAGCTTGACTCGCTGGAGAAGGCCGGGGAGCAGATGCTGGAGGAGGTGGTGGTGACCGGCACGCGCACGCCCAAACTGCTGAAAGAATCGCCCGTGCTGACCCGCGTGATCACCTCCGGCGACATCCGAAAGAGCGACGCCACCAACATCAGCGACTTGCTCCAGAGTGAATTGCCCGGAATAGAGTTTTCGTACGCCATGAATCAGCAGGTGTCGCTCAACATGCAAGGATTCGGGGGCAATGCCGTGCTGTTTCTGATTGACGGGGAGCGCTTGGCCGGCGAGACCCTTGACAACATCGACTATAGCAGGCTGAATCTCGAGGATGCCGGGAAGATTGAGATTGTAAAGGGGGCCGCCTCGTCGCTCTACGGATCGAACGCCGTGGGAGGCGTGGTCAACATCATCAGCCGGGAGCAGACCGAGCCGTGGACCCTCAACGTCAACGCCCGATACGGCGCCCACAACGAGCAGCGCTATGGCTTGAACTACGGCATGAACGTCGGGAAATTCAGCAACAGCCTCACCGGGCAGCACACCCGCATAGATTCCTACAACATGAAGCACGGCGGCGACTACAACCGCTTTTATGGAGGTTACACATATAATATCAAGGACCGTCTCACTTTCCGGCTCAACGACAAACTGAGATTTATCGGACGCGCAGGCTATTTTTTCCGCCAGCGCAACTCAGCTGAAACCACACGCGACCGCTACCGCGACCTCACCGCCGGTCTCAAGGGGCTCTACGACATCTCCGAGGCAACAAACCTCGAGGTCAGCTATTCGTATGACCGATATGACAAAAGCGACCTCATAGTGAAGAGCGGCAAGGACGTGCGCGACTATTCCAACGCCCAAAACATATGGAAAGCCGTGGCCAACCACACCTTTGCCACCAAGCACATCCTGACCGTGGGCGCCGATGTGATGCATGACCGGCTGATGACCTACCAGTTTGCCGACAACGGGACCAAAAAGCAGGTTACCGCCGACGGCTTCGCGCAGATAGACATGAACATCAGCAGAAGGTTTGAGGTGATAGCCGGCGGGAGGTTCGACTATTTCTCAGAGTCGGATATGAAGCATTTCTCGCCCAGGGTGAACCTGATGTACAAAGGTAAGGGGCTGAGCATCAGAGGATCGTACGCCGGAGGCTTTCGTGCTCCGACCCTGAAAGAGATGTACATGGACTTTGACATGGCCGGCATCTTCATGATCTACGGCAACAAAGACCTCAAAGCCGAGAGCAGCAACAACTTCCAACTCTCAGCCGAATGGACCCGGGGGCTGCTCAGCGCCACCGCAGGCGGCTTCTGCAACCTCGTAGACGGCAGAATCACCACCGTGTGGAGCCAGCCCCTGGGGGGAATGCTCTACACCAACATCGGGCGCATGACCATCAGCGGCCTTGAAGCCAACCTGGCGTGGAAATGGCGCAAAGGCTTGGGAGCCAGAGCCTCGTATGTGTTCACGCATGAGCACGTGCGCAAAGGCGAGCCGTACGCATCCTCGACCCGGCCCCACACAGCCACCGTGCGGATCGACTACACCCGGCGGTGGAAAAACTACGGACTGATGATGGCTCTTAGCGGCAGAGTGCTGTCAAGCGTGGCCGTGGATGAATTCACCTCGCTGACCGACTATCAAGACACAGAGCGAGTGGTCTACCCAGCCTACACGATGTGGAAACTCAACATCACGCAGAGCGTGTGGCGCGGCATCGATGTGATAGCCACAGTGGACAATCTCTTTAACTACGTGCCGAAATACAACTATAGCAGCACACCGGCGACCACCGGAATCACCGTGGCAGTAGGGGTGCAGATCGACATAGACAAGATTACAAAGAAATAGCATATGAAGCTGAAAATCAGAAAGAAAACTATACTTTGGGCGGCGGTGGCGCTGGTGGTGATCGCCGGAGCGGCGGTGGCATGGAATATCCTTGCCGGGACCACGCGTATAGCCTTTGTCAACTACCAGGCCATCACCCTTGGGCAGATCTCCAAGGCCAACGACACGCGGTTTGTGAAACTCGAAACGCTCCCCATCGAGCAGATAGACAAGGCCGGGAATTACGATATGGTTTTTGTTAACGGCATGGGTCTGCGCCTTACCGAAGAGGAGCGCCGGGCCCTGACCAAAGCAGCCGAGAGCGGAGTGCCCGTGCTCACTACAGCCGCCACTAACCCTCAGAATCTGATCGTGAGCGTAGACTCCGCGGACGCAGTCCGGCTCACGCAATACCTTGCCGGCGGGAAAGGAAACCTGAGGAATCTGCTGCGCTATGTGCGCAAAAATATCGATGGCAAAAAAATGTTTGCCCCCGCGCCCGGCGACCCCGTATTGGCCGCCTCCTCGCTGCTCTATTACCCCGGAGATGAAGAGGCCGGGTTTAATACAGTGGCAGAATTCGAGGCCTATCTGCAGCAGCAAGGGAAATATCGCCCCGAGGCCAGGAGGATAATCCTGACCGGGCAAATGGGTGTGCCCGACTCTCTGGTGAGCGCCCTCGAGCGGAAAGGGCATATGGTCTACCCGGTGAGGGCTATTCAGCAACTAATCACCACCGGAGGAGCAGACAGCATCAGCCCCTCGGCCGTGATCAACATGGCCCACGGAAGGATGGGCGACATGGTGGTGAAATATCTGGAAAAGAACAACTTACCCCTGTTCTCACCCCTCAACGTGAACCGTGACTACGAAGAATGGATGGCCGACAAAATGGGGATGAACGGCGGATTTCTGTCGCAGAGCGTGGTGACCCCCGAGATCGACGGAGCAGTGCGCCCTTACGTGCTTTTTGCTCACTTCAAGGGCGAAGACGGACTGCCATACGTCGACGTGATTCCCGACCGGTTAGACAGTTTTGTCGAGACCGTGGACAATTACCTGGCGCTACAAACCAAGCCGAACCGGGAGAAAAAAGTGGCCATTTTTTATTTCAAAGGTCCCGGGCAGAACGCTCTCGTGGCCGAGGGGATGGAAGTGGCGCCCTCGCTATTTAACCTCCTGACCAGGCTCAAACAAGAAGGCTATACAGTTGAGAATCTACCCGTAAGCGCAGCAGAGCTGGAAAAGATGATCAACGAAGAAGGCAAAGTGTTTAATGCTTACGCTACGGGAGCCAAGGCCGAATTCGTGGCCAAAAATCAAGCAGAGACCGTGAGCATGGCAGAATACGAAAAGTGGAGCGCCGCCGCGCTTTCGGAGACCATGCGGCAGGCGATTGTGGACATCGACGGCCCCTTCCCCGGAGGCGGCTTGCAGACCCCCGAAGGCGATCTGGCACTGGCGAGGCTGAAATTCGGCAATGTGGTGCTGATACCGCAGACAGCAGCCGGGCTTGGCGATGACGATTTCAAAATCGTGCACGGCACCGATGCCCCGCCCCCACACGCCTACGTGGCCTCATATCTTTGGGCCAAACATGGCTTCGGCGCCGATGCGCTCATGCACTTTGGCGCGCACGGTTCGCTGGAATTCACTCCGCGCAAGCAGGTGGCCCTCAGCAGCGAAGACTGGTCAGACAGGCTTGTGGGGACACTGCCGCACGTCTACGTCTACTCCACCGGCAACGTGGGCGAGGCCATGACCGCCAAGCGCCGTTCCTACGCCGGGATAGTCAGCTACCTGACTCCGCCCTTTAAGGAGAGCGAGGTGCGCGGCATCTACAAAAGCCTCAGCGATGCCGTAGAGGCCTACAACAAGCTCGCCGGAGCGGAAACAGTTGACGGCAAGGCACTTGAGCAGGCGTCGCTGCAGGTAAAGAAATATGCCGTGGCGCTCGGAGTGCACCGCGAATTGCGCCTTGACAGCGCCATGACCGTGCCCTACACGGCCGAGGAGGTGGCGCGTATAGAAAATTTTGCCGAAGAGCTCGCAAATGAGAAGATTACCGGAGCGCTATACGTAATGGGGCGGCCGTACGAAGAGGCAGACATCAATTCCACGGTTTATGCAATGACGGTTGACCCCGTGGCCTACAGCCTCTACAACCTCGACCGCATGCTGGGGCGCACCACGATAGATTACAACCGTCAGCGAGCCAGGTTTAACAGAATATATGGCTCGCGGGCGAGAAATCTGGTGCGGGCATCGCTGTCCGGCGGCAAGGCCCCCGAGGCGGCAGAGATATGCCGCGAGGCCTCAATCACCCCGGCCATGCAGGAGAAAATTGCCGCGGCCGTCAGCGAGGTAGAACGTGCGCTGAAAAATGTAACGACATATAAGTCAGCACTTTCGGCAAGTCCCGAATCAGAACTGACCTCCGTGGTCAACGCCCTTGCCGGAGGCTATATTTCGCCCACATCCGGGGGCGACCCCGTGCTCAATCCCGAGGTACTGCCCACGGGGCGGAATATGTACGCCGTCAATGCAGAGCAGACCCCCTCGGCTGCGGCGTGGGAGAAAGGTAAGGCTCTGGTAGAGAATACGTTGGCAATGTATCGAAAAGCCCATGGCGACAGCCTGCCGCGCAAAGTGAGCTATACGCTTTGGAGCAGCGAATTTATCGAGACCGAGGGCGCGACCATCGCCCAGGTGCTGTACATGCTTGGTGTAGAGCCCGTTCGCGACCCGTTTGGGCGCGTCACCGACCTCAGGCTCATCCCCGCCGAGGAGCTCGGGAGGCCGAGGATCGACGTAGTGGTGCAAACCTCCGGACAGCTTCGCGACCTTGCTGCCTCGCGCCTGTTCCTGATCAGTAGGGCTGTGAAAATGGCAGCTGAGGCAGACGACGGCCAGAGGCCAAACTATGTGGCCGAAGGCGTGCTGGAGTCAGAGAAATACCTCGTGAACAAAGGAGTGGCGCCCATTGAGGCCCGCCAACTGTCGAAGGAAAGGGTGTTTGGCGGCGTCAACGGCAACTACGGTAGCGGCATCCAAGGCATGGTGGAGGCCGGCGACCGGTGGGAAGAATCGTCGGAAATCGCCTCGACTTACATCAACAATATGGGAGCGCTCTACGGCAGCGAAGAGGGTTGGGAGGGAAATTCCGAATATGCCTTCGAGGCTGCGCTGACGCGCACCGACGTGGTGGTTCAGCCCCGGCAGAGCAACACCTGGGGAGCGCTGAGCCTTGACCATGTGTATGAATTCATGGGAGGAATGAACCTGGCCGTGCAGAATGTGACCGGCAAGGACCCCGAGGCGTACCTCAGCGATTACCGCAACCGCAACAACGCGCGGATGCAGGAGGTGAAGGAGGCCATCGGGGTGGAAAGTCGCACCACGATTCTCAATCCCGCCTACATCAAAAACAAGATGAAAGGCGGGGCCGGGGATGCCTCAGGGTTGGCCGATGTGGTGAGGAACACCTACGGCTGGAACGTGATGAAGCCCGACGTAATCGACAACGAGCTTTGGAACGACATCTACGACACCTACGTAGCCGACAAGCACGGACTGGGCACAAAGGAATATTTCACTTCGGTCAACCCCGCGGCCATCGAGGAAATCACGGCCGTAATGCTTGAGACCGCGCGTAAAGGTATGTGGCAAGCATCTGATGAGCAGATACGGAGTCTGGCCGAGCTGCACACTGAGGTGGTGAACGAGTACATGCCGAGCTGCTCGGGGTTTGTGTGCGACAACGCTAAGTTGCGCGATTTCATCACCCAAAACGTGTCAAAAGAAGCTGCCGCGAGCTATAGCGTCAACATCGGGAGCATCCGGGGTGAAAACATCGGAGCGGAGACTGATGGCACGGTGCTGCGGAAAGAAGAGCTTGCCGGGGCTGATAGCGTGACGAGCCGCATCAACGGCATCATCGTGGGAGCTGTGGTGGCGGTGGCGCTGATCCTCATGGTGCTGTTTATCAGAAAACGCAAAAACCAAAATTGAGCGTATTTGGAATAAAACAACGGATTAAACGGATTATTTTCAACAGGAGAAGAAATTTTTGGAACAAAACTACGGATTACACGGATTACACGGATTTTTTCAACAGGAGAACAAATTTTTGGAATAAAACAACGGAATAAACGGATTAAACGGATTTTTTTCAACAGGAGACCAAATTTATGGAATAAAACAACGGATTAAACGGATTAAACGGAATTTTTTCAACAGGAGAACAAGAGACCAAATTTTTGTAACAAAACTACGGATTACGCGGATTAAACGGATTATTTCCAACAGGAGAACAGGAGAACAAGTTTTTGGAATAAAACAACGGATTACGCGGATTAAACGGATTTTTTTCAACAGGAGACCAGATTTTTGGAATAAAACAACGGATTACACGGATTAAACGGATTATCAAGTGTAGGGTCGCCACTCGTGGCGACCAGCCTCAAA
>CAZNRK010000042.1:0-7104 GCA_964575435.1 uncultured Bacteroides sp. | reverse complement strand
CGGATTAAACGGATTATCAAGTGTAGGGTCGCCACTCGTGGCGACCAGCCTCAAAAATCCAATCTTCCGGTCATCCGTCGCCACAAGTGGCGACCCTACACTCCGGGAGCCGGGGTATGGGTCACAGGGGCGAGGAATTGAGTATTAAAACTACGGATTTTGATGGAAATAGTGGCTGTTATAATTATGGTTTTGGTGGGATTCAGCCTGGTGCTGAAACTTACCCGGTTGCCCCAATGGGGTCAGGCTTTGATTTGCCTGGCCTGCGGCTTGAGCGTGGGCCTAAGTTGGGAGAGAGCGGCCGGGGAATCGAAAACCGCCATTGCCGACCTGCTGCAGGACCCGACGCTGATGCTGGATGTGGCTGTGGTGCTGACAGTTGACGTGGTTTTGCAGGTGGCTTTCTGCATCATCGATGCCCGGCTGCTCGCCGGAGAGGCGCTGAGCAAGAGTGCGCGAATCCTGCGGGGAGTGACCCTTTGGGTGCCCGGATTGCTCATCGTGCCGGTGCTGTACGCGCTTTTGGTTGAGGTGATATTCAGCCTTCCCGGCGCTGATTTTCAAGTCTTGGCGTGGGAAGTGGCGGCAGGGGTGGTCGCGGTGGGATTAGGGCTGCCTTGGCTCATCAAGCGAGCCGTACCGGAGCCTGATCTAAGGCTCGAACTGCTGTTTATGGTCAACGTTTTGGTGGCCATGCTCGGAGTGGTGGCCACGGTCAACGGTCGGACCGCTGTGGCGGGAACCAACGATGTGGATTGGACTGCCTTGGGAGGGGTTGTGGTCTTGCTTTTGGGCTGCTCCGGGGTGGGATACTTAATTTTCAGACATCGCAAACAAAAAAACAATCTCAGATAAGATGAACATAATTTCAAACGTACTTTATTGGATATCAACCGGTTTGCTCGTGCCGGTGATAGTGCTCCTGATCTTCTTTTTCTTGCGGGCGCTGGTGATGATCGGGGCGTTTTTCGGGCAGTATATGCAGCACGAAAAGCGGGCCGTGCCGTTTTACAGCCGGGTCGAGAAGCTGACGCGGGAGAATTTTGCCGACTTTGAGGCCTCTCTTCCCACGGCATCCGGCCTGCTCGTGGAGCAATTTGCCAAGGAGATAGCTCAGGCCCGGGGCAACGGAGCGCGAATTGACCTGTTGCTTTCCGAGTATGAAATCGCAGCCTCCAAAGACTTATCGACGGCCAAAATGCTCACGAAAATGGGCCCGATATTGGGCTTGATGGGCACGCTGATACCCATGGGACCAGCCCTTGTAGGACTTTCCACAGGCGACATCGCCTCGATGGCCTATAACATGCAGGTGGCCTTCGCTACGACCGTTGTGGGTCTGGTGGTGAGCGCAATAGGATTCATCACCCAGCAAGTGAAAGAGCGGTGGGCTGTGAAGAATCTGGCCATGCTCGAGTATATTTCAGAAATCGCAAAAGAGAAATAGGCCATGCGACGCAGACGAATTTTAGGCGCAGGGGAGGAGAGCGACCCCATGAGCGTGGTCAGCAATCTCTTTGATGTGGCCATGGTTTTTGCCGTGGCGCTGATGGTGGCGCTGGTGAGCCGGTATAACATGACAGAGATGTTTTCGCAGGAAGACTTCACGATGGTCAAGAATCCCGGGAAGGACAACATGGAAATCATCACCAAAGAGGGCGAAAAGATAAACCGGTACACCCCCTCGGCTAATGATGATGCCGACCCTGCTGCCACCAGGGGCAAACGCGTGGGCACCGCCTACGAGCTCCCCTCCGGGGATATCATATACATCCCCGAGTGAGTTCGGACGGTGTTTTAAACGGCTTAAGACGGCCGAGGCTATTCGGCGTAGAGGTTTTCTTCCTGCTCCGGGATGTAATTTTCCACAAGGCGGGAGATTTTCTCCATGTCCGGCTTTTTGGCCACGCGGTCAATGAGCAGCCCAACGGGGTATAAATCGGGGTCGGAGGCCGACTGGAAATCAGCCGCATCTTCAGAATAATCGCCATCTTCCACAGCGTCAGCTTCGATGGCATAGTCGCTGTATTCGATCACGCGGTCGGCGTCGCCGCGACGCTCGATTGAGACCAGAAGCGTGGTCGGGATTATGCTCAACTGGGGGTCTTCGCCCCAGAGGCCGGGATTGCTGATCACTTCAGCCACATTTTTAGCAATAACGTCAGAGAGTTCTTTTCGTGTCATAATCGTATAAGTTTTGTAAAATTAACGCCCGGGAGGCCCTAATAGTTCTCCCCGAGCGTTGCCCCCCCCGGTTGCCCTGCCTATAATGATCTTTGTAGTGATCGTTTCTGTAAAATGATTATTGTAGAAATCATTTCTTAAATTTGATTATTATAAAGATTATTTATAACTTTGCGTCGTAAACTAAAATTTTTGGCTTATGATAGCATTGCAAAGGCAATACAAACAACTTCTCGATTATGTATCAACGACCCACATTCGAGATATCTATCACGACATATCCTGGGAATCGCGGCTTATTGGTATAAAAGGTGCACGAGGAGTGGGAAAAACCACGTTAATGCTTCAACGCATCAAGCTCGCATTTGAAGATCCGGAAAAGGCTCTGTATGTATCGTTGGATGACGTATGGTTTGGAAGTCATTCCATAGTAGACCTTGCCCAAGAGGCGTCAGAGGGAGGGATCACACATCTGTTTATTGATGAAGTGCACCGGTTGCCGGGTTGGCAAAGGCAGATAAAGAATGTGTATGACCTTTTCCCAGCGCTCAGCGTGGTTTTCACCGGGTCGTCGTTGCTTGAAATGGATTATTCGATTTCAGATCTATCCAGAAGATGTTTGATGTATTCATTGCCCGGATTGTCGTTCCGGGAATACTTAGGGTTTGAAGGGATGGAATTTCGAAAAGTAGAATTATCAGAAATTCTGTATGACCATGTAAAACTCACAGGAGAAATATTGAAAGGAATCGAAATTCTGCCCTACTTTCACAAATACCTGCGTCATGGATTCTATCCCTTCTACACAACCGAAAGCGAGGCCAATTATTGGATAAGGGTTAATAATATGATAGCCGCGGTGATTGACTATGACATGCCGGCCGTGGAAAACCTTGAATATGCTACACTGTTAAAAGTCAAACAATTACTTGCCGTAATGGCTGCCCAGACGCCCTCCCCCATCAATGCAGGTGCGACTGCGGCTGCCATGGACGTGGCCAAAAATCAATTGATAAAAATACTATCACTCCTTGATCGTTCGCAGATCCTTAGGCTGCTCTATTACAAGGCAGAGCGGTCGCCAAAATCCATGTCAAAACCGCAAAAAGTGCTGATGAACAATCCCTCACTTCTCTATGCCCTGGGCTATGCTGATAAGGGGAAAGTCAGGGAATCATTTTTTGCCTCGATGCTCGCTCATGGACATGCGATAGCCTATCCCAAAGATGGCGACCTGCTGGTGGATGGAAGGTACACATTTGAGATTGGAGGAGCCAGAAAACACTTCGACCAGATACGTGACCTCCCCGACAGCTTTGTGGCGGCCGACGACTTAGAATTCGGCTTCGGAAACAAGATCCCACTCTGGCTCTTCGGGTTCTTGTATTGATTATTTGTGCCTTCGGTACTTTCGTAGAAAATGATTATTGTAGAAATCATTTTGGATGAATGATTATTGGAGTAATCATTTTTTTGTGGTGGGGTGGGGGGCAACAACCGATGCGGGGGGATGAGTGTTTAAAGTATGTGGAGGAGAGGCATTTTAGGGAAGGGGTTCAAATTTTTGAATCTTTTGTCTAACCTTTATATTTTTACAATTTTTCTTACCGTATATAATATTACGTTTTTTATAAATATTACAATCTTTCTAACCTTTATTTTCTAATATGCGAAGTTGGGTTTTTACTACGAAGCCGGATCATTTTAAGATGACGGAGGCGTTGGTGCCGGGGGAAACGCTGGATTGGCCTTCGTTCGGGAAGTTTAAGTTTGCACAAGGCGACCGGGTGTTTTTCTATGCGTCGACTCCGGTGCTTCAGATGATTGGCAAGTGTGAGATTGAGGAGGTGGATGTGCCTTTCAGCAATGTGAATCCGCGTAATGATTTGCGAAAGTGGCCTAAGCGGCATTCGCGCATCCCGTGGTTGCGGCTGCGTGTGCTGCAGGCTGCTCCGATCCCTTTCAAGCCGCTGCAGCGCGGGAGTCTGTATTATCACACGGAGTTCAAGCCCTCGCCTTATCCAAAGCTTCTGCACGAGAGCGAGGCGCCTTATGTCCTGGCTGCATTCGATCAGGCAATGACATACAGCGCAGATACTCTTCGCCACGAAGGCGGCATTGAGGAGGCGGCCTTGCAGCGGGTGGAGCAGCGACGGCTCTTGCGCCAAAGCGTAGAGGGCATCCTCGGGGGAGTGATTTCTGATCTGCATTTCAATGCTTCGGAAAATTCACTTTCGGCAACACTTACCCGCCGGACGGAAAGCCTTACCCTCACCTTCACCGGTCTGCGACGCATCCATTGGGAACAAGAGCACGCAGATGAGGCTATCACCGGCGTGCGCCTCTCTCTGAGCGACATATATCTGCTCACCACCATCGATGGGCCTTCGCTTGAGATTCTCTCCAGCGCCCTGCGCGTGGACTAAACTCGCATGCGCTCTCAACTACTTTAATAGTTAAGATAGGTTAAAGTCTTTGGGTTGTTTTGTAACTACAAAAATAGTTGCTACCTTTGCGTCGTAAACTAATAAAGTAGTTATGAGGAAACCCACCCCGAAAGACCAACTAACAGAGAAAGAGCAGGAACTGATGCGTATGCTCTGGGACTGCGGCCCGATGCCGGTGAGCCGCCTGGTAGAGTTGTATCCCGAGCCCAAACCGCATTTCAATACGGTTTCGACCGTGATACGGAGGCTTGAGTCAAAAGGCTTCGTGAGCCACCGTGAGGAAGGCGGCGCCTACGTATATTTTGCTGTGGCGGAGCTGGATTCGTTCCGACGAAAGGGCTTGGGCGATTTCATAAGAAGCTACTTCAAAGGCAGCTATTTCGGGGCAGTGTCGGCTCTTGTGGCTGACGAGAAGATAAGCGCCGACGAGCTGCGCGAACTTCTGGATCTCGTAGAGCGGAAAAGCAAAGCGGCCAACCCTGAAAACGAATAATCATGGGCGCGTTTCTCTCTTATTCCATTCGCAGCGGACTTATCTTGATGGCCATGTACATAGCCTACAGGCTATTTCTGTCCAGAGATAATCAGCACACGTTCAACCGTTTTGTCATCCTTGCCATCTATGCTGTCTCATTTCTTTGGCTGCCGGTGTCCGCTCTTTTGGCAGGGCTTTTTGCTGATGGCGAGGGGGCTGCTCCGGGCAGGATTGACATTTTGACAGATCTTGCCGTATCTGCCGGCGCTCCCCCGGGGTGGGGACGGATAGTGTTGTGGATATATCTTGTCGGAATGTGCATTCTGGCTCTGCGCACGGGGATCACATGGCTCAGAATCGCGAAAATAATCCGTAACGGCGAAAAAGCGGCAGAAACCGCCGAGGGCACGCTTATCCTCACCGACAGGCGTGAGGTGGCCCCATTCAGCTGGATGCACTACCTGGTGATGAGCAGGGACGACTACGAAGCCTGCGGCTCAACGATTATCGTGCACGAGCTGCATCACATACGTGCCCGTCATTGGGTTGACCTTTTTGTGGCGCAGGCTGTAGTGATTATCAACTGGTTCAACCCCGCATCATGGCTTATGCGTGAAGATATGATGCTCATTCATGAATATCAGGCCGATATGGCCGTGCTCTCATCGGGCAAAGATGCCAAAGAATACCAACTATTATTAATAAGAAAGGCTGTCGGCGCGAGATTCCCGTCACTTGCCAACAGCCTGAATCACAGTAATCTCAAAAAACGTATCACTATGATGTACAAAACAAAATCCTCGCCCGGGGCGCGTCTCAAGGCCCTGGCGCTTGTTCCGGCTGTCGCATTGGCTCTTGCCGTGGCAGCAGTGCCCCGGATCAAGGCAGCGGTGTCGGTTATCAGCGACAGCTCGGTAATCGCCGACAAAGTTACAAAAAATTCCTCTTCCGCCAATGTCCGTGGCGAAGAATATCGGGTGACATCATTCACCACCAACGGCGACAAGACCGTTGTGACGGTCGCAGCCAATATCCCCTCGCAGAGCATTACCGTAAACGGTGCAACCCTCTCCGGCGACGGCCAGGCCCTCCTCTCTGAAGGCATCAACTGCACGATGCATAACGACAAGGCCACCGTCACCGTTACCTTCCCGCGTTGCGATATTTCCGGAGAAATAGATTTCACCCTTTCGGCTAACGGCAACGTGCATCACACCGTCCTCAATAAGAACAACCCTGCCGGGACCTCCGTGCAGATGGGCTCGGTGCTCGTTGACGGCGAAGACGGCATCAAGGTTGATGAAGTGAATAATCTGCCCGTCACCCCCAACGGCTACCCCGACATGGACTTCTACATCGACGGCAAGAAATGCGACGCCTCCGCCCTGGGCGGCATCCTCCCCTCCCAAATACAGGACATGGTGATAGATAAGCAGGCCAACGCCGTGCGCATCACCCTGAGGAAATAATCCCGGCCTCCGGAAATTCAGACCTTACCAATCATAAATTATGAGCGGCGGTGCCCCACCAGGCACGGCCGCTGTTGCTCTTTTCTGAAGTCTCGGCTTCTTTGAGGCAACGGTGGCGAAAGTTATGTGAAAGTTTTTTTGGTATCAAGAAATTATCGGGTTGATAAAAAATCAGGTAAATGTTTGGAATTTAGAGGAAAAAGTTGTACCTTTGCAGTCCGATTATGTCCAAATCAACCCAGGCATAAGTCACGGCAGACGCTTTTGGCCGAGTGTCTGTTATGTCTATGTCAAAGTAATTAACTATTAATCAGTAATTTAAAAGTGGATACTTTAAGCTACAAAACTCTTTCGCCTAACGCTCAGAGCGTGGAACACCGCTGGGTGGTGGTAGATGCCACCGACCAGATTTTGGGCCGTCTGTGCGCTAAGGTTGCCAAAATTCTGCGTGGCAAATACAAAACTTGCTATTCTCCCAACGTAGAGTGTGGCGACAATGTAATCATCATCAATGCCGACAAGGTGCGCC
>CAZNRK010000041.1:0-18195 GCA_964575435.1 uncultured Bacteroides sp. | reverse complement strand
AATCCGTAGTTTTTTACCATTGTGCATCCGTTCCCGGCCGAGTGTAGGGTCGCCACTTGTGGCGACTACCACAGGTCGCAAAAGGACAATCAGTTACAAGATCCGTCGCCACAAGTGGCGACCCTACTTCTTTTGTTCTCCTGTACTCCTGTTAATCATCCCCCCCCCAAAAAAACGTTTAATCCGTAAAATCCGTAGTTTTTACTCCCCTCAAAACCTTGTTCTCCTGTACTCCTGTTGAAAAAATTCCCTCAAAACCCCGTTCACCTGTACTCCTGTTAAAAAAATCCCCTCAATATATTATTCTCATGTACTCCTGTTAATCGTTCCCCCCCAAAAAAATCCGTTTAATCCGCGAAATCCGTAGTTTTTCCCATTTCCCGCCCCCCGAGGT
Source organism: uncultured Bacteroides sp. (assembly GCA_964575435.1). Classification (GTDB taxonomy): domain Bacteria; phylum Bacteroidota; class Bacteroidia; order Bacteroidales; family Muribaculaceae; genus CAG-873. The sequence goes on along the minus strand of CAZNRK010000041.1, from coordinate 17,801 downwards.
AAACCTAATCAGTAGTTTTCCATTATCCCCCTTACAGAAAAAGAGGCTGCGCAATGCGCAGCCTCTTTGAGGATGTATCTACTGATGTGGTCAGTTTATTGCTTTACAATCTTGAAGCTGTAGGGCACAGCCGAGAGGTCGAGGGTGAAGGTGTACTCGCCATCGCCATTCCAGCCTGCACACTTGTCGGTCACGAGGTTCGAGCCGTCGAAGCTCAGATCGCTCTGGTCTCCACCAAGGTTCACGCCCCAGTCATCGTTGCCGCGGAATTTGAATTCCTGGCCTGCTGCGAGGGTCACGTTGCCGGTCCAGATCAGGAAGTTAGCGTTGGGGTTGAGGTTCTCCTGTGCGCTCCAGCCGTTCATACCGCCGATCACACCGAGGGTGTCGATGTAGGTCAGGGTGTAGGTGAGCTCGGCATAGTTGACAGTCACCCAATACAGACCATCTTTGGGAGCATTGAGGTTGCCTGCACCACCATCGTCGGTGAGTTCGCCATCAACACCGGTAGAGCCGAGGTTCTTGCCGGTCCAGTCAGGTTTGGTAGAGAACTTGAATTCGCCGTTGAGGTGAGCGAAGCCCATGTAGTGCACATAGTCGGTGGTGTAGAGGATCTGCGAAGCAGTCTGGCTCCAGCCGTTAGAGTTGCCCGGAGTGTAGAGCATGGGCACGGCTGCGAAGGCCTCGAAGGTGAGGTCTTTGAGGTTGAACGAGAAGCTGAAGGGACCTGACTCGTAGATTGAGCCGAAGTTGATATCAGTGCTCTCGCATTCTACAAGCGCACCGGTAAGCTCTGAATAGTCAGGCATTTCGCAACCGTACACAAGGCCTGAACCTGCAGCTACGGTCGAAGCGGGAACGATAGCCCACTGGTAGCCGTTGGCAGCCTCGTCGTCGGTGATGTCCACAACGATCGTGAATTTAGGATCATCGTACGGGCTCTTGTCGCTGTGAGTGAGCTTGATGCCACCGGTCACAGCGCCGTTGGATGCGGTGCCGATCAGGTAGTACTCGTCTTCGATCACATAAGCAGGCTTGAAGGGAGTGATGGTCAGGGTGCCTTTACCTACATAGTAGTCAGGACCGCCGATGCGCACCTTGGATGAGCCGCTGACCATATAGGGAGCGAAACGCACGTTCAGAGTGGAGGGGCGGGGGTCGCTTGTGATGTTGGCGGTATAGATGCCGTTAAGCACATCGGGAGAGATGGTCACGTTGCCGTCTACCAGTGAAGTCTCGGCGGGGTAAACTTTCTCAAAAGTGTCGTCTTTGGCCATTTCCATCACCATGGCCACGTTGTAGCCTTCGGGGACGTTTACGGCGCTTGCAGTGGTGACAACGCAGGCCTGGCCGGCGGCATTCAGAGCTGCCAGGTCAAGGCTTTTGCCTGCGGGAGCGGCAACGGTGAGGTTGCTTGTCTCAAATGCAGCTTCCTGAGGGTTGACAGGTGCGGTGGCGTCGCTATCTTGCACACCATCTTCGCAAGCCACAAAACCCATGCAGAGTGCAGTCAGTGCAAAATATGATAAGAATTTTTTCATCGTTTATTGTACTTTTATTTACAATAGGGCGAGAGCGGCGCCTGCGGGTGCTGCGCCCGCCCTGATTGCATGGATTTTAATTATTCTTCGGCAAGAACTGAGAATTTGTATTCGCCGGCTTTGCTCATGTCAACTACAAGGGTCATTGTGCCTCCACCGAAGCCGGGGAAGTTGAACGAACCTTTACCCTTGACAAGGTCATATGTTCCGGTGCCGTCGGCGTTGATCTCCACGTCGATGGGGTTGTCATCTTCCTGTGAGCCGTAAGAGTCGGCATCCCAGCCGGTGAGGGCGGTGTAGAAGCGGAACATGGGAGCTGCGTCGAAGGTGAAAGTACCGTAGTAAACTTTCGAGCCGATTTCGTCAGCCTTCTCGAAGAGGCGCCATTCTGCATAGTGGTCAGCATGGCTGGCATCCGGGCCGCTCCAGCCTTCGGGCGAGCCCACCAGATAGATGTATCCGGGCAGAGGCACTGCGAAGTAGGTTGAAACCTGGTCGAGAGTTACCCAGTTGGAGTAAACCAGCATGTCTTCGTGGTCGCCGAGGATAGCCGAAGCGCGGACATACACTTTGCGGGGCTCTGCATATGCATCCTTCCAGTCTTCCTCTGCGGCAACGCCAAGGAGGCTGCACATACCCATAGCCATGTCAGATGCTTTGACTGTCAGGTGGGTATTGGTGGGTTCGTTAGGAACCAGGTCATAGGGCGTAGCCTTCTGCTCTTCGGTGAGAGCTATCTGCAGGCCGTAGGTGACAGAGGCAACGAAGCCATAGTCGGGTTGGGTCAGGACGGTGAAGTCGAGGGTGCCGTCCTCGGTGAGCTCGTAGTATTGGGCAGCCAGAGGCGGGGTGTTGAGGGTGAAGGTTTTGCCCTCCATGTTGTTAACCACCGGATCCTTGTCCTCCTCGCAGCTTGAGAATCCCAAAGCTGCCACGAGCACTGCCATTAATATTGATAATTTTTTCATTGTCTAAACAGGAATTAGTGAGATTCGACAATTAATAACCGGGGTTCTGGCCAACGGTTGCTTCGTACTGGTAAGGAATAGCGAAGAGTGCACGGTATTCAGGAATTGAGGCACCGGTGTATGTGCCGCCTTTCCATGACCAGTTGTAAGTACCGCCGGTATAGCGGCCGAAGCGGATAAGGTCGCTGCGGCGCCAGCCTTCGAAGTAGAGCTCGCATTGACGCTCGTGGAGCACTACGTTGTCGGTGAGAGCAGCCACTTTGCCCAGACCTGCACGCTCGCGCACCTGGTTGAGGTAGCCAAGACCGTTGCAGTTCACGCCGTGGAGCTCACATTCAGCGAGCATAAGCATCACGTCAGAGAGACGGAACAGAGGATATGCAGCGTTGCACACCTGGCTGCCACCGGTAGCGGAGCCTGTTGTGTTGTCGTAGTCGTCTTCAGTGGTGTAGCGGTATTTGATACACATGTAGCCGTCTGACTTCACGTCATAGTCGTCAAGATTCTCAACGCCGATGTTGAATTCGCCCTCATAGAAGAGGTAACGCTCGTCGCCGTCTTCAAAAGCAGAAGCGAGTTCGGGACGGGTGCGCACACCTGACCAGGGGTCGCCCTTACCGGCAGCGCCGAGCATTGTGAGGATCTCAGCGGGCACGGTCTCGATGTAGCAGCCGGCGGTAAGGTAGGTGGTGCCTGCCCATGTTTCCATTGAGCCAACGTGCTGAGGCACAGCCCAGAGGATTTCGCCGTTGCCTACGTATTTGTCATTGCTTGCGCAGAAGAGATATTTGTAGACGGGAGCAAGGTTGCTGATGGTCTTGAGGATCTCCTGGCACTGAGCTGCACATTCTTGCCAGCGAGCCACGCCGGTGTAGACCTGTGAGTTCAGGTAGAACTTAGCCAGCAGGGCGCGGGCGCCTTCACGGCTTACGCGGCCGAATGATTGCTCGGCTGCGGGGCGGAGCTTTCCGCTGTTGATGGCAGCCACGAGCTCGGAAGTAGCAGCATCAAAGAGCTCGGTGCGGTCGTAGGTGGGAGGAGTGGCACCTGTCACAGAGTTTTCGTCGATCCAGGGACCGCGGCCGAAGTTGTCGACCATCCAGTAATAAGCCCAGCAACGCAGCACATGAGCCTCGGCAACCATTGCGTCAACCTCAGCATCGGAGAGGTATGAGCGAGCCTGATCACTGACAGAGATAAACTGTGCGCAGTTCTTGGCGATAGCGAATTCATTCTCGAAAGAGGCGCGAACCCATTCGTTATCGTTAAGCCAGGTGTTGAAGTTGAGCACCTTGTAGCCGGGGTCGTTCCATTTGTTGGAGATGATGGCCTCGTCGGCGGTCAGCTCCTGGAGGTTCCAGTGGCAGCGGGTTGTGGTGCCGGCACCGCCATCCGAGAAGGAGTAGATACCGGAGTTGAGCCAGTTGCGGGAGTAGAGAGAAGCGAAATATTCGCTCCACTCTTCTGCCGTGGAGAGCTCAGGGGTTACGTTGGGGTCCGGATTCTTCAGGTCAAGGTCGTTGACGCAAGAAGCGAACGAGCCACCCATGGCCAGAACCAAACCCATTGCGATATATTTGAAAAGTTTCATTTTGTAGCTATTATTTGGTGTTATTCACTATCCAGCGATTAGAAATTGGCTACGAGGCCGAGGGTGAAAGTGATAGGACGGGGATAGACACTGTTGTCGATACCTCCGCTCACTTCAGGATCAAGACCTTTGTACTTGGTGATCACGAAGGGATTCTGTACGGCACCGTAAACGCGCAGACGCATTGCGTTGGCGATTTTGGGCCAGGTGTAACCCAGAGTGATGTTGTCGCAGCGCAGATAGCTGGCGTTGCGCACCCAGTAGTCTGAGGAGATGAGGGTGGTCTCGCGGGTGGTCTTCCAGAGGTAGGTGTCGCGCAGAAGGTTGCTCAGAGGAGCAGCGGCTGTGGCTGAGATGAAGGCATTGTTCTTCTCATTGGCAGCGTACACATAGTTACCGATGCTTGCACGGAGCACGAAGCCCAGATCCCAGTTCTTGAACGAGAAGTTGTTGTTCCAGGTCATGGTCACTTTGGGGTCCTTGCTGTGGTAGATGTATTTGTCGGAATCTGTGATTGCGCCGTCGCCGTTGCGGTCAACGAATACGCCCTCCAGAGGAGTGCCGTCTGCGTTGTATACTTGCTCATACACGAAGAATGAGTAAGCGGGATAGCCCACGGTGTGCTTCATGATGTTCACACCGTTGCCGATACCACCGGTGGTGGCGTCGAAGCCGTCGGCCAGGCGGGTGATCTTGTTCTTGTTCCAGCCCACGTTGTAAGCCGAGGTCCAGTTGAAGTCTTTAGTCACGATGGGGCGCACGGTGATTGTGCCTTCAATACCGGTGTTCTCAAGGTCACCGAGGTTGATGTTACCCATGTTCGAGAGGTTGGAGCCTGCGGGGTAGTTGGCGTAGGTCAGAAGGTCTTTGGTTTTGCGCTTGTACCAGTCAACATTCAAGGTAATGCGGTTGTTGAGCATTGCGATGTCGATACCGGCATCCCATGTTGCGGTCTCTTCCCATTTGAGGTCGGCGTTGTAGGCGTTGGGGTACCAGAGGTTCACGTAAGTGCCGTCGCCGTTGGGGTTGAGGTAGCGGTCGTTGACTGAGTTGTTGTACTGATAGGTGGGCAGATAGGGGAAGTAGTCGCCGCCAAGGTCTTGCTGACCGGTGATACCATAGGTACCGCGGAGCTTGATTTCATTGAACAGGCCGCGGGCGCCTTCCATGAAGCTTTCGTTCAGAAGTTTCCAACCGATAGCCGCAGCGGGGAACGTACCCCAGCGGTGGTCTTTGGAGAAGCGGCTGGTACCGTCGCGACGTACAGTACCGGTGAGGAGGTACTTGTCGAAGAATACGAAGTTCACACGGCCGTAGAAAGAGAGCAGCTGGTTGATCGAGCGGCCATAGCCTGTGGGTGAGTGCTGGTAGCCGTTGACAGAGCGCAGGTAATCAAGAGCGGCAGCTGTGCTGACGTCGTTGATTTTTGCATACTGGGGAGCGAGCTCATCGGGAGCATAGAGGATGCTGAAGCCGTGGCTCTTGTTTTTGAAACGCTGCCAGGAGTAACCGGCGGTAGCGTCGAGAGCAACAGGACCGAATTCTTTGTTGTAGTTGAGGTAGAATTCCAGAAGGAGGTTATAGCGAGTCTCGTTCTCGTAGTTCTTGTGGGGGATACCGTCGCGGATGGGGTCGTTGATGCCGGGGCCGTAGTGGGTGGAGTTCCAGGCCATGGGCGAGAAGGGCATCTCGTAGGTTGTCACCATACCGTGGCTCCAGTCGTAACCGAGGTTGAGGTTGGCGCGGAGCTCGGTGAGGAAGGGCATGCGCAGGTCGAGCTGCAGGTTACCTACCGATTGGTAAACGTTAGAGGTTGACTCGTGCTCGTTGGCGATGGCAGCGGGGTTGAGGCTGGCCAGGGTGTTGATGTTCGAGCCGGGAGTGTTTTCATCAGCAAGAGCACCGCCTGCGATGTAGGTGGTCCAGTTGTTGAACTGGTTCTTCATGTGCACGGGCAGAGTGGGGTTGAATGAAATTGCACCGCCCAGAGCGCCGCCTTCGTAGCCGTTGGAGATGTAGCCGGCCTTGATGTTGGCATTGACCTGAAGGAGGTCACCGAAGAATTTCGGAGTCAGGTTCACAGAAGCCGAGAGGCGGTCCATTTTGGTTTTGCGGATGATACCGTTGTTGTTGGTATAGCCGATAGCCACGCGATAAGGCAGCCAGCCTGCTGTGCCGCCGACAGAGAGGTTATAGTCGGAGGAAACAGTGGTGCGGAGCACTTCTTTCTGCCAGTCGGTGTCGTAAATCTTGCCGTGCAGACCCAGAGCGGCATACTGTGTGGATGCAGCGCCGTATTCTTTGGCGATGAAGGCGGCGTATTCGTTGCCGTCCATCATGTTCATGTAGTTGCGCGGAGTGTTGACATACATGTTGGCGGCGAAGTTAACCTGGGGCTTGCCGCTCTTACCTTTCTTGGTGGTGATGATGATCACACCGTTAGATGCACGGCTACCGTAGATAGCGGTTGCGGATGCATCCTTGAGGATGGTCATTGACTCTACGTTCTCGGGAGACACCAGAGACAGGGGGTTGGAAGATCCGGACACGACGTTGCGGGTCATGGGCACACCGTCGATCACGATCAGAGGTTCGTTAGAAGCAGAAAGCGAAGCACCACCGCGGATGATGATGGATGCACCGCCGGAGGGGTTACCACCGTCAGTGGTAACAACCACGCCGGGGCTTGCGCCCACGAGCATATCCTGTGCGGAAGAAGCAAGACCGGCTTCGATTTCGTCGGGCTTAACCACGGCCACAGAACCGGTTGCGTCATCTTTCTTAACGGAGCCGTAGCCGATTACCACCAGCTCGTCAAGGGCTTTGGATTTAGAAGCGAGGGTGATGTCAATGTGAGTGCGGCCGTCCACTTTCACGTGCTGGGTCTCGTAGCCTACGTACGACACCTCAAGAGTGGCTGTGGGTTCAACCTGAAGGCGGAAGTTACCGTCAATGTCTGTATTGACACCAACGCCAGCTTGGCCTTGCACCATGACGCTCACACCAATTGCGGGCTCACCATCGGGCTCGTAAACCGTACCCGTCACGGTGATCTTTTGCGCAAGTGCGGGGAAAGTCATGAATAGCACCAGAAGGGCTGCTAACCAAGCTTTCCGACTCATTTGTAAACAAATGTTCTTCATGCAAGAGTTGTTTTGGGGATTTTTAAAAATAGTTATATAATCTCATTTATTTTTCGGTAAGATTTTTAGTTTCCAGGTCTTTTAGTTAAGGATTGTAAGGCACGCAGCAGGCCGTGCACAAACTCTGCTTTCAAATTTGGCAAACTGATTGCAAATTAAGTGAAAATTTTTTAATTACACCCCATTTTTACCCAACAAAAATCACTTCAAGTTAAGATTTAACCAAATTAACTTAAATCAGCGCTGTTTGTTAACATAAAAATACTTAATCGCCGCTCCCCACTGTGAAATCCCCCCTCTCGGGGTCAAACTTCACTCCCCGGCCGGGGTAGAGCTCGTCAAGCAGCCCGGAGGCCACAAGCTCGGCAGTCTTTCCTTCCACCACGGTCTGTCTTTGGGGCAATGCGAGCCAGAGGCGCGAAGCAACGGACAGGGTGGCCCCCACATCGTGGGTGGAAAGCAGGATGGATTTCCGCCGCTTGAGGGTCAGGGAGCCCAGCAGCTGCATCACCTCCAGGCGGGAGGCCACATCGAGAAAGGCTGTGGGCTCGTCTAATATAATTATAGGTGTGTCCTGAGCCAGGGCGCGCGCGATCATGGCCTTTTGGCGCTCGCCGTCGCTCAGGGCTGAGCACAGGGCCTTGGCTTTGTGGGCTATCCCGACGGCCTCCATCGATTCGGCCACCACGCGGTGGTCATCGGCTGAGAGCCGGCCGAACATTCCGGTGTGGGGATGGCGTCCCAGGCCCACGAGTTCCTCTACGGTGAGGCCGCCGGCGGCCGGGCGGTCGGTAAAGACAAAAGCCACCTTCTGCGCTATCTCCTTGACGCTCAGTCCTTGCAGGTCATCACCGGAAAGGGTGACAGTGCCCACTAAGGGCGGCTGCACACCCCCCAGGGTGCGGAGCAAGGTGGATTTCCCCACACCGTTGGCTCCAAGAAAAGCCACGACCTCGCCGTGCTGCAGATGCACATCGATATCTGAAAGCACGCGGTGCACGTCCCCGCCCCCAAGGCGGTAGCCCACCGTAAGCCCTATCGTACACAAAGGATGAGACATATACCCTCGAATTTATTAATTTGAAAAAAACAACAGATTACGCAATCTTCACGCGGCCAATCCCGGAAAGCCCGGGATGCGGTCAATTGAAATAGAAAATCTTCTTCCTACACATTATTATATATATAATCACCGGAACGCCGATCAGGGGGGTGATTGCGTTGACGGGGAGGGTGCCGGACGAGGGCAGAATGGAGATCAGCAGAGTGAGCAATCCCACCACGGCTCCGCAGAGCGCGCTCCCGGGCAGGAGCACGGCATGGTTGGAGGTTCCGGCTGACATCCGCGCAAGGTGCGGCACCACAAGCCCGATAAACCCAATGGGCCCGCACCACGCTGTGGGCAAGGCAGTCAGGGCTCCGGAGAGCAGGAGAATCATGTTGCGGGCCCGGCCTGTGTTCACGCCCATCGATCGTGCGTATTTCTCACCTAAAAGCATAGCATTCAGGGGCTTGACCAGCAGAAAGGAGACGAAAATCATGACCAGGCAGAGAGAGCCGAAAAGGGGCATGGACGTCAGGCCCACACCGTTGAAGTTTCCAAGCCCCCAGACCACGAATGAGTGCACTCCTTCTTGCGTTGAAAAGAAATTGAGCAACGCAATGGCCGATGAGGTGATGTAATTTACCAAAATACCGATAATCAGCAACATCATGGCTGATTTGATCCACGCGGAAAAAATCAACAGCACCAAAATCACGGCCACGGCACCGACCAGGGCACCGAGCAGGGCCGAGAGGTTCACACCAAGACCTACAGCGGCTGTGGCGCCGAGTGAGAGCATCACCACAGCCACGCCAAGCGACGCACCGGTGGAGACGCCCATGATCGAGGGGCCGGCCAGGGGGTTGGAGAATGTGGTCTGAAGCAGCAATCCGGCTATGGAGAGCGCGGCCCCGGTCAGGGCTGCGGTCAGGGCAGCCGGAAGCCGCGATTCGAGGACAATCGCGTGCCAGGCAGGGTTAACCTCTGCGGGGGAGAAAAGCGCATTCCACACTCCTCCGATGGGGATGGCGACCTGCCCCGCCACCAGGCAAAGGGGCAACAGCACCACCACCGCGACTGCCATCAATGTCAGCGCAAGCCTCTGACGCATTGTTAGTTAGGAGTTGATGTAGGGACGCACCATGGTGCGTCCGTTACTTTTTAGTGGGGTGTGAAATTACATGCGTTTTGCCACTTCGGCCTCGAGCTTCGACTGGTCTTCTACGCGGGCCACGATGTCGCCCTCTGCGTTGATGACGTAGGTCAGCGGCATGGCCGTTACGTTATATCCGGCGATGACGGGCGCAGAATTGTCGGCGTGGCAGAAGACGGTGATCCAAGGCAGGTTGGTGGCGGTGGCGCGCCATGCGGGCTCGTCGGTGTCAAAGCCCACCTGGTAGATTTTCAGCCCGCGGGCACCATATTTTTCGTATAACTTATTGAGCACCACGTTGTAGGGCAGTGACTGCTCAATGGCGTAGGATGTGAAGCACAGCAGGGTCAGCGGCGAGCTTTCAGCCACCGCTTGCAGGTCTTGCACCTTGCCTTTGTCGTCGTAGAGGCTGAGAGGAAGCAGGCCGGTCGAGGGCGCTTCAACCACGGTTTTGGCGTTGGAATGTGCCTTGCGTGCAGCAACAAACTGAGCCTCAAGGATTTTGGTGCGCGGGTCGGCCGGGCGCAGCAGGGCAAACTTCTGAGCCGTGGCGCCAAGCATGGCAACATCGCGGCGGCTCTCGGGCGAGTAGAGGGGCTGCCCGCCAAGGCTTTTGTTAAGCACGTAATAGGCCACGACGCCCACTGAGTCGTCGAGAATCGCTTGATTGAGCTCGGCTTTGAGCACGGAATCTTTGAGCACGGCATCCGAGCCTTTGGCGCTGACGGCCGCGGCGATGCTTTTGTCGATATTCATGATCGTGACGGCAGCAGGACTTCCGGCCACCTCGAATTCGCGGTCAAAGGCCTGAGCATCAGCCGTTACGGTGATTTTGTCGAGCGAGTCGACAGGGAAATATATGCTGCGGCCATCCAGCCCGAGGCGATACACATCGGGGTAAGGCGCACCGGTGGGCGAGGTGAATGCAAATGTGCCTTTTGAGTCAAGAGCAACGGAATCGATGGTGTACCAGCGGCCGGCATTGAAGCCCTCAACTGCCACTTTCGTCCCCTCGGGAGCATTGGCCACGGTGCCGCTCACGCTCCATCCCTGTGGTTGCGAGCAGGCTGCGAGCACAAGGGCGGAGGCGGATGCAAGAATATGCGTAAATTTCATGGAATGAGCTATTTAGCAGGTTAATTGGGTTAGAGGTTCTTGGCGATTTTTTCTGCGATTTCTTTCATCTCTCCGTCAGAGAGCTTGGTGTGCGGACCGCGGAAATCCATATCTTTTTCCGAATTCAGCGGCACGAGGTGGATATGTGCGTGGGGCACCTCCAGGCCGATCACAGCCTGGCCAACCTTGATGCAGGGCACGGCCTTCTTCAGAGCCACAGCCACTTTCTTTGCAAATACTTGCATTTCAGCCAGTTCGTCATCCTCAAGGTCGAAAATATAGTCAACCTCGCGTTTGGGAATCACCAGCGTATGGCCGGGCACCAGAGGATTAATATCAAGAAAAGCGAAAAAGCGGTCGTTTTCCGCCACTTTGTATGAAGGAATTTCGCCCGAAGCGATACGAGAAAAAATCGTTGCCATCTTTTTATTTAGGAGTTAGGAGTTAGGAATTTGACCGGGTGGTCGCGCGCGACATATCGATATAAACTACGGATTATCAAATGTAGGGACGCACCACGGTGCGTCCGTTACTCCGGGAGTGTCAGAACGCGATGTCAATGATCTCGAATTGCATGAGTCCGGAGGGCACCTTCACCTCCACCACGTCGCCCTTCTTGTGACCGATAAGTCCTTGAGCGATAGGGGTTGACGAGGCGATTTTCTTCTCCTTGAGATTAGCCTCGGAGTCGGCCACGATGGTGTAGTCCATCACAGCGCCGGTCTTGAGATTCTTGATGGTGACGCGGTTGAGGATCTGCACCTCCTCGCAGTTGAGTTTTGTTTCATCAAGGATGCGGGCGTTGGCCACAAGGTCCTTGAGTTGTGATATCTTCATTTCCAGCATGCCCTGGGCCTCTTTGGCAGCGTCGTATTCCGAATTTTCCGAGAGGTCGCCCTTATCGCGGGCTTCAGCGATTGCACGTGATATCTCCGGACGCTTCACCGATTCAAGGTAAGCGATTTCTTCCATTTTTTTCTTATACCCTTCTTGGGTCATGTAAGTGATAGCCATTTCAAAAAATTTTGTTCAGATAGTGAGTAAAAAAGAAAGGAATCACGCCCTTTTCTATCCGGGGCGGGATCCTTTTTACCTCGTTTGTTTTCGTGGGCAAAGGTAGCGATTATTTTCTGAAGTAACCTATAATTAATGTTAAAACCCGCTCTTCCGGCTCCAAAATCCCCGGCGTGGCCGTAGGGGGGGGGGTAAATAACGCAACGGCCGTCTCACGACGGCCGTTGCATTAAAACTTAAAAATCTAATCCTATGAAAAAACTAATTCTTGCTTCTTTCTGCTGTTTGTACTATAAAGACACCCGGGGAGGGCGAAAAGTTCACCCCACCCTCAAAATTAACACTTTTTCACCCTCTTCCGCCCCACCCCGCAGTGGGGTCACGAGCGAAATGGCACTTGTAGGGTCGCCACTCGTGGCGACAGATAACCAAAGATGTCGAGGTTACAGAGGCCGTCGCCACAAGTGGCGACCTTACACTCGAAAACCCGTGTAATCCGTTTAATCCGTTGTTTTTTAGCCCCCACCACCAAAAAAATACGTTTAATCCGTTTAATCCGTTGTTTTTTAGCCCCCACCACCAAAAAAATCCGTTTAATCCGTTTAATCCGTTGTTTTTTATTCTAAAACTTTTGTACTCCTGTTCTCCTGTTGAAAAATTCCCCTCAAATCCTTGTTCTCCTGTTCTCCTGTTGAAAAACTCCCAACAAATCCTTGTTCTCCTGTTAAATGCCCCACCCTCTCCCGGGTGGGAGAAAAAAATTTCAAATTTTTTCCGGAAAATTTGGTCATTTGGGAAATAAGACGTATTTTCGTGTGTTGAAAATTTTTCACACCCGTAAATCCTTACTTTTCCCTATATTATGAGCTACCTGAAGTTCGATAAAAACCTGCTAATCAACCTCGAACAGTCGCTCCCGAAGGAAATGCTGCGCACCAATTTCGCCGGTGCGTACCATTGCACCACGCTCGTGGGTTGCAACACCCGTAAGCAGCACGGCCTGCTGGTGATCCCCATCCCCGAGCTCGGCAACAAGCCCCACGTGCTCCTTTCGAGCCTCGACGAGACCGTGATTCAGCACGGAGCCCCCTTCAACCTCGGCATCCACCGCTACCAAGGAGGCGTCTACAGCCCAAACGGCCACAAATACATCCGCGAATTTGACTGCGAGAACGTGCCCCGCATCACATATCGCGTTGGCGGTGTGATCCTTACAAAAGAGAAAATCTTTATCTCCCAGGAAAACCGCATCCTCATCCGCTACACCCTGGTCGACGCCCATTCCGCCACCACGCTGCAGTTTCGCCCCTTCCTGGCATTCCGCGAGAGCAACGCCCTGTGCATGGCCAACGACGCCATCAACCGCGAGATCATCCCCGTAGACAACGGCGTGGCCTCGTGCCTATACCCCGGCTACCCCACCCTCTACATGCAATTCTCGCGCAAGCCCCGGTGGGTGGACCAGCCCAACTGGTACAATAATATAGAATATGTGAAAGACATGGAGCGCGGTGTGCCCTACACCGAAGACCTCTGGGTGCCCGGCTATTTCGAGCTCCCAATCAAGAAAGGCGAATCCATCATCTTCTCGGCCGGCACAGAGCCCGTCGCCCCGCGCAAGCTCACGGCCATGTACGAGAAAGAGATCCAATCCCGCACCCCCCGCACCAGCTTCTATAACTGCCTGAAAAACGCAGCCAAGCAATTCTACCTCACCGACCGCGACGGCCACTTCATCATCTCCGGATATCCCTGGGGCGTGATCCTGGCCCGCAACACTATGATGGCCCTCCCGGGCCTGACTCTGGCCATCAATCACCGCCACGACTTCCTGGAGATCATGGCCACGGCAGCCGACGCCCTTGTGCGCTTCATGGAGACAGGCGAGATCAGCGACCGCATCCACGGCATCGACCTCCCCGACATACCCCTGTGGTGCGTCTGGGCTCTGCAGCAATACGCCAAAACCCAGGGCAACGACGACTGCCGCGACAAATACATGATGCTCCTGGCCGAAATCGCCGACTACATCCTGCGCGACGGCCACCCCGACCTCCGCGTCGACCCCGAGACCGGACTGCTCGAGACCCTCGGCACATCTCGCCCCGTCTCGTGGATGAATTCCATGGTCGACGGCAAGCCCGTAATCCCCCGCACGGGCAAGCTCGTAGAGTTTAATGCTTTGTGGTACAACGCTTTGCGCTTCATCTCCATGCTTGCCGAGCCCGTCGAAGACCTCCGAGAGCGCCGCGCCCGCTGGACTGAGGCCGCCGACAAGATGGAGCGCCCGTTTGTTGACACATTCCTCAACGAGGCCGGCTACCTCTACGACTACGTCGACGGCGCCTACGCCGACCTCCAGGTGCGCCCCAACATGGCCGTGGCCATCGGTCTGGACTTCTCGCCCCTTGACCGCCGCCAGCGCCGCCACGTGCTGGATGTGGTCACCCGTGAGCTCCTCACCCCCAAAGGCCTCCGCACCCTCTCCCCAAAGAGCTACGGCTACCGCCCCTTCTATCTCGGCTCGCCCAAAGAGCGCGAACTGGCCCTGCACCAAGGCCCCGCACGTCCCTGGCTCATAGGCTTTTACGCCGACGCATACCTGAAAGTCTTCGGCCTCAGCGGCGTGAGCTACATCGACCGCATGCTCATCGGATTTGAAGACGAAATGAGCAACGGCTGCATCGGCTCCCTCTCTCAGCTCTACGACGGCAACCCGCCCTTCACAGGCCGCGGCGCCATCTCCCACGCCACCAACGTGGCCGAAGTGCTCCGCACCACCAACACCATTCGCCGTCTCACCTCTCAATCCTAACCCATCTGATTATGAAAGCTTTAATGTTCGGGTGGGAATTCCCCCCTCACATCCTCGGCGGTCTCGGCACCGCCTCTTACGGCCTCACCAAGGGCATGTGGGAGTGCGGCGACATCGAAATCACATTCATGATTCCTAAACCCTACGGCGACGAAGACCTCTCCTTCGCCCGCATCGTGGGCGCCGCCCAGGTGCCCGTGTGCTGGAGAGACGTCAGCCGCGAATATGTGGAGAGCCGCATCGGCAAGGTTATGAATCCGGACCTCTACTTCCGCCTCCGCGACCACATCTACGCCGACTTCAACTATATGCGCACCAACGACTTAGGGTGCATCGAATTTTCCGGCCGATATCCCGACAACCTCCTGGAGGAGATCAACAACTACTCCATCACCGCCGGCGTCATCGCCCGCACCATCGACTTCGACATCATCCACTCGCACGACTGGCTCACCTACCCCGCCGGCATCCACGCCAAGCAAGTCACCGGCAAGCCCCTGGTGATCCACGTCCACGCCACCGACTACGACCGCTCGCGCGGCAACGTCAACCCCACCGTCTTCGCCATCGAGCGCGACGGCATGCTCAACGCCGACCACATCATCACAGTCTCAAACCTCACCCGCCGCACCGTGATCGAAAAATACGGCATCGACCCCTCGAAGGTCACCACCGTCCACAACGCCGTGGTGCCCTTGAGCCAAGAGCTGCTCGATGTGGAGGTGAAAAAGCCGAAAGAGAAAATCGTGACCTTCCTGGGCCGCATCACCATGCAGAAAGGCCCGGAATATTTTGTCGAAGCCGCCGCCAAGGTGCTGAAAAACAACCACAACGTGCGATTCGTGATGGCAGGCTCAGGCGATATGATGGACAAAATGATCGCCCTGGCTGCCGAGCGCGGCATCGCCGACCGCTTCCACTTCCCGGGCTTCATGAAAGGCAAGGAGGTCTACGAAATGCTCAAGGCCAGCGACGTCTACATCATGCCTTCGGTCTCCGAGCCTTTCGGCATCTCGCCCCTGGAGGCCATGCAGATGGGCGTGCCCTCGATCATCTCCAAGCAGAGCGGCTGCGCCGAAATCCTCAACAATGTCATCAAGACCGACTATTGGGACATCGACGCCATGGCCGACGCCATCCATTCCATCATCTCCTATCCCGCTATGTATCAGACCCTTCGCGAGGACGGCCTGGCCGAGGTGGCCCAAATCACCTGGGAGAAAGCCGGACGCAAAGTCATCGACATCTACAAGAAAGTGCTCGAACACAAATCCTAACCCCCTCCCACCAACTCCTAACTCCTAACTCCTAACTATAATGAAAGCAATTTGCTTTAACCTCGAGATCAACCAGCCCCTGCGACTGAAACGATATACATTTTTCGACATCGGTAACGACCATTACTACTACGACGATTTCCTCAACGACGACATCATCACCCGCATCGCCGAGCGCAGCTATATGCCTGCTGCTGAGACTCTTCTGCGCATGGTCAACGACACCAAAGGATTCTTCCGCTTCTCCATCTCAATCACCGGTGTGGCCATCGAGCAGCTGGAGCAGTACGTGCCTGAATTTATCCAGCTCCTGCGCCGCCTGGCCGACACGGGCAAGGTGGAATTCGTGGCCATGCCTTACGCCAACTCCCTGGCCTCGCTCACCGACCCCGTGGAATTTGCCGAACAGGTCAAAATCCACTCCGCAAAAATCCACGAGCTCTTCGGAGTCAAAACCAAAGTGCTCCGCAACACAGAGCTTATCTACAGCAACGACATGGCGCCCCAGATCCTCGAAATGGGCTTCAAGGGAGTCATGACCGAAGGCGCAAAGCACATCCTGGGTTGGAAATCGCCCAACTATGTCTATTCCGCCGCTTCGGCCCCCAAGCTCCGCGTGCTCTTCCGCAACGCCAAGCTCTCTGAGGACATCGCAGCCCGATTCTCCGACACCTCTTGGTCTGAATTCCCCCTCACAGCCGACAAATACATCGACTGGATCGCTCAAACTCCTGAGGCTGAACAGATTATGAACATCTGGCTGAACATGGAGACCTTCGGCGGCCTCCAACCCTCCACCACCGGCATCTTCCAGTTTCTTGAAGCCCTCCCCCATTTTGCAAAGGAAAAAGGCATCGAATTCTGGAACCCCTCCGAGGCCGTGGCAAAAATCAAACCCATCGACACCATCGACGTGCCCTTCCCCATCTCGGCTGCCGACGAGGCACGCGACACCTCGGCATGGATGGGCAACCGCCTGCAGCGCGAGGCCATCGAGAAGCTCTATAGTGTGGCCGAACGCGTGCGCCTGTGCGACGACCGTCGCCTGAAGCAGGACTGGTGGTATCTCCAGGGCGCTGACAATTTCTATTATATGAGCACGAAGCACTTCGCCGACGGAGCCGCCCACAGCGCTTTCTCGCCCTACGAGACCCCCTTCCGCGCCTTCACCAACTACATGAACGTGCTCTCCGACTTCATCGTGCGCGTTGAGGAGCAATATCCCCTCTCGATTGATAACGAGGAACTTAACTCCCTGCTCACCACCATCCGAAATCAAGCCCGCGAGATCGAAACCCTCAACAAGGAGGTCACCTCGCTACGCAAGAATGCCGAGCAGGCCGACGCCCAGATCTCCACTCCGGCCCCCGCCGCTGAAAAGGCTCCGGGTAAGAAATCTACAGCGGAAAAGACTACCGCTAAGAAGTCTACTGCGGAGAAGACTACCGCGAAGAAACCGGTAGCCAAAAAGGCAAAAAAATAAGCCCCGCGCGCGGGCAATCCCCGGCCCTTATAATCAAATGCGCCCCCGAGCTTGGCTCGAGAGCGCATTTGATTGTGTTATAGGGTATTAGGAAAGAGGTTTAAAGGTGAAGAGATGTAAAAATCCGGGAGGGATCAGTCCTTGCGGGCATGCTCTTTGAGCTTGTCGACAAGAAAATCCTTAGTCTGCACTCCCACGGCACGCCATACGGGTTCGCCGTTCTTAAAAATAATCAGAGTGGGGACTGACTGCACGCGGTAAGCCATAGCAGCCTCGCGGTTTTGGTCGATATCCACTTTTACAACAGTTGCAATGTCGCCGATTTCCTTTTTTACATCTTCAAGTATGGGGGCCTGAGCCTTGCAGGGGCCGCACCATGTAGCGAAGAAATCAACCAGGGTAGGTTTCTCGCTTGCTATGATTTCGTTAAAGTTGCTCATAATTCTTTGTTTTATTGTTTGTTTTCTGATAAAATAACGACCCATGGAGGCGGAAAGTTCAAATAATACGCAAAAAATGGTCAAAGCATTTGCATAGGATGCAGAAAAGGCGTAAATTTGCAGAGCCAAATCCGCCAATGTGGCGGAAGAGAGCAAGAAAGGTTCGGTAGCTCAGCTGGATAGAGCAACAGCCTTCTAAGCTGTGGGTCCCGGGT